>SLTB01000207.1 GCA_007130155.1 Pseudomonadales bacterium | reverse complement strand
TCGACGCCTGGGAGCAAGCTCCCTTCGTTTCCGCTCGACTTGCATGTGTTAGGCCTGCCGCCAACGTTCAATCTGAGCCATGATCAAACTCTTCAGTTTAAGACCTCTGATTCCACATAAAACGTCACCTCTCCGTAGATCGGTAACATGCAGAACCCTTTTTCAGGTTTGCCTCTCATCGATTCCCCATCTTCCGGCAACCGTACAGCGAGAAGCCAATCAGTGGTCGGCTCAACAACTCGGGCACCCACACGAATAGCTTGATCGAATTGTTAAAGAGCACCGCGTTTACAGCCCCGGCAGCCTCTTCGGCCACCGCTTGCTGGGTCGGGAGCATCGAGCTCCCCGCGGTAAGGAGGCGCATTATACATCTCGGCCGCAGCGCTGCAAGCGCCCCGACACGAGAATGTCATTTATTTTCGGAATCGCCCCCACGAAGCCCGAATCGCGGCTCGCCGAAGTAATGCCAGAGCCACTGGGCCGGACCGGAAAGGGCGTAGATAAGGAACAGCGCGAGCAGAACCCGGGGCGGGTCCACCATCACCACCGCGTAGGCGATCACCGCCGCCACCAGCGTCATGAACGGCACCCTGCCCTTGAAGTTGAAAAGTTTCGGGCTCCAGTAGCGTACCGGCGCCACCATCAGCAGCCCCATGCCAGCCGTCAGCAAGGCCAGCAGAAACGCACCGAAACCCTCCGGACCGGACACGGCTTCCTGCCCCGCCCCGGACGTCGCCACCCAAACCACACCGGCGATGATGGCCGCCGCGGCCGGACTCGCAAGCCCTGTGAAAGAGGAATTGTCATGGCGCATGTTGAAGCGGGCCAATCGCAACGCGGCACAGGCCATATAGATGAAGGTGGCCACCCAGCCCACTTGACCCAAGGCCTGCAGCGACCAGGCAAAGACCACGAGGGCCGGAGCGACCCCGAAGGCCACCATGTCGGAAAGACTGTCGTACTCGGCCCCGAAGGCGCTCTCGGTACGGGTGAGACGTGCTACACGGCCATCGGCGGCATCGAGCACCATGGCAGCGAAGATGGCCAGCGCCGCGGTCTCGAAGTTGCCATTCATGGCAGCGACGATGGCAAAGAACCCGGAAAAAAGTGCTGCGGTCGTGATCAGATTGGGGAGCAGATAGATACCGCGCCGGCGCAGGCGATCCGGCTCGTCGAGGGACTCGGCCGACACGAAGGCGTCATGTGCACCCGGGTCACCGTCCTCCTCACCATTCATCGCTCCGCTGGTTTCACCCGGGCGCTGCGAGCTGGCGTCATCACACTCGTCGTTCGGTTCAGGCATGCGACCTTCTGCTCAGGGTCCCGGGAACTGGCCCCGGGACCCCAGGTTAGATCAGTTGATGGACTTGTCCACCAGACGGTTTTTCTGGATCCAAGGCATCATTCCACGCAGCCGCTCACCCACTTCCTCAATCGGATGCTCTGCGCTGATGCGGCGCATGGCCTTGATGCTCGGGGCCCCGGCCTGGTTCTCGCCGACGAACTCGCGGGCGAAGCGGCCAGTCTGGATTTCGGACAGGATACGCTTCATTTCCACCTTGGTCTCTTCGGTAACGATACGCGGGCCCCTGGTCAGACCGCCGTACTCTGCGGTATTGGACACCGAGTACCACATGTTGGCGATACCGCCCTCGTAGAGCAGGTCGACGATCAGCTTCAGCTCATGGAGGCACTCGAAGTAGGCCATTTCCGGAGCGTAGCCCGCCTCGGTCAGGGTCTCGAAGCCGGCCTGCACCAGGGACGCCACGCCGCCACAAAGCACAGCCTGCTCACCGAACAGATCCGTCTCCGTCTCTTCCCGGAAACTGGTCTCGATGACGCCGGCGCGGGCACCGCCAATACCGGCCGCATAGGACAGGGCCAGATCGCGAGCCAATCCGGTGGCATCCTGAGCAATGGCGATCAAACAGGGCACACCGCCACCCTGGGTGTAGGTGGAACGGACCGTATGACCCGGCCCCTTCGGCGCGATCATGATCACGTCGAGGTCTGGGCGGGGCTCGATCAGGGAGAAGTGAATATTGAAACCATGCCCGAACGCTACGGCAGCCCCCTGCTTGAGGTTGGGCTCGACTTCGTCACGATAGATCTGCGCCTGCAGCTCATCGGGAGCGAGAATCATGACCAGGTCGGCGCCGTCGACGGCATCCGGAACGGTAGCCACATCGAGGCCCGCCTTCTCGGCCTTGGCCCAGGAGGCGGAGCTCTTGCGCAACCCCACCACGACGGGCACGCCGGAGTCCTTCAGGTTGTTGGCATGCGCATGCCCCTGGGAACCATAGCCAATGACCGCAACCTTGCGACCCTGGACGATGGAGAGATCGGCGTCCTTCTCGTAATAGACCTGCATGACCTGGATCCTCTATAACTGGGAGGCTTTAAATTAGAGGCTCACGACCTTTTCGCCCCGGGACAACCCGGAAACACCGGAACGCACCACCTCGAGTATGGAGAGCTCACCTATGGCGTGGATGAAAGCGTCGAGCTTGCCGCTGGCACCCGTAATCTGGACGGTATAAGTCGACCCCGTGACGTCCACCACCTGAGCCCGAAAGATATCTGCAGTGCGCTTGACTTCCGCCCGCTGGGCACCGACCGCCTTGACCTTGACCAGCATGAGCTCGCGCTCGATGTGCTCGCCTTCGGTGAGATCCACCACCTTGATCACCTCGATCAATTTGTTGAGGTGCTTGGTGATCTGCTCGATCTTGCGATCATCACCGATGGTGGTGAGGGTCAGACGGGACAGGGTCGGGTCCTCGGTGGGAGCGACCGTCAGGGTCTCGATGTTGTAGTTGCGCTGCGCAAACAGCCCCACCACCCTAGAGAGCGCTCCGGCTTCGTTCTCGAGCAGCACCGCGATGATCCGCCGCATCAGCTCTGCTCCGTTCGCGACAGCAGCATGTCGCCCATGCTGCCGCCCTTGATAGCCATGGGGTAGACGTGCTCGTCCGGATCAACCGAAACGTCGAGAAACACCAGTCGATCTCGCAGCTTGGCGCTGAACGCCTCCCGCATGGCTGGTTCGAGATCATCAAACTCGGTGACCCGAATCCCAACGTGGCCGTAGGACTCCACGAGCCGGATGAAGTCGGGCAGCGAATCCTGATAGGTGCTGCTGGAGTGGCGGCCGCCGTACTGCATGTCCTGCCACTGACGGACCATGCCGAGCGCCTGGTTGTTCAGGTTGATGACCTTCACCGGCAGGCCGTACTGGGTGCAGGTGGAGAGTTCCTGGATGTTCATCTGGATGCTCCCCTCCCCGGTG
>SLTB01000331.1 GCA_007130155.1 Pseudomonadales bacterium | reverse complement strand
GCCAACGACACCCAATCAAGCGGCAAGACGCCGCGAGAGCCCGCAGCGCGGGCGATGAGCGCCGTCAGGCGCTGCAACCACCAGCCATCGCCCGCACCGCGGGCTCCCACGAAGGCGTTCCCCGAACCCACGGGTTCCGAAAGGGAGCATTCCACCCGCCACACAACCAAGGCGGACGAATGCAGGAGAGGAACAAATGAGCAATGAGATCGTTCGGATCAATGCCCTGCAGCATCTCGATCGTCTCGTCCGGCAACTCGGCGGCGACCCGGAGGCCCTGATCGAGAGCAGTTCGATCCCGCTCTCGGTACTGCGCAAGTACAACGCCGTCGTGCCCTTCCGCTCTTTAGTCCAGCTGTTAGAGCGCGCGGCCACCGAACTGAACAGCCCATCCTTCGGACTGCAGCTGGCCACCCTCCAAGGCGGCGCCTCTGTCCTCGGCCCCCTCGAGATCGCCATGCGGAATGCCGTGACCCTCGGCGATGCCTACCGCTACTGCCAGGATCATCTGCAGGCCTACAGCCCGGTGGTGCAGATCAAGATCGAGCAGGACCCCCGCAACGTGGACCTGGTCTTCATCCGCTTCGACATTCTGCTGAGCCAGGCGACCCGCACCGTGCAGGCCGTCGAACACTCCATGGCCCTGATGCACCACGCCATCATCGGCCTGTCCGAAGGCGCGGTGCGGCCGAGCGAGGTCTGGCTGACCCACGATCCGGTGTCGTCCGAGTCCACCTACAAGCGCTACTTCGGCACCCGCGTTCGCTTCGGTAGCCCGATGAACGCCGTCTTCCTCAAGCGCAGCGACCTTAACTTCCCGCTGCCCAATCGCAGCGAACTGCTCTACGAACTGGCCACCACCTACATCGACGCACGCTTCCCCACCCGCAGCGACGTGCTCACCCAGCAGGTCCGCGCGGCGGCGGCCCGACTGCTGCCCATCGGCCGCTGCAACCATGTCGAGGTGGCCGCCTCCCTGGGCATGCACCCGAGAACCCTGCAGCGCCGACTGCGTGAAGAAGGCGGCCTGCGCTTCAACGACATCAAGGAGGAAGTCCGCCGCGACCTGGCGCTGCAGTACCTGTCGCGCAGCGACCTATCGCTGGCGCGGGTGGCCGCCAAGCTCGGTTACAGCGAGCCCTCCGTACTCACCCGCAGTTGCCGGCGCTGGTTCGCCCAGTCCCCCACCGAGCTGCGATCGTCCATGCTGGCCGGCCGAGCTGCCTGAAGGTACTGACTCGAAGAAAAACGAGGCGCTAGGCCAGCCGCCCATAGCTTAAGTAGCTCGGATCGCTCGCATCCCGGCTACCCAGCACGAAGCTCCCCAGCGCGATGTCGCCACTCTGCAGACCACTGCGGGTGTCCACCCAGTCCATCACGATGATGCGGTCGGCAATGCGCCACTCCCCGCCGCGCTTCGCAAAGCCATCCACGTAGCGGCCCGCCGCGATGTCCAGCGCGGCACCATCCCCTTCGTTTCGGGTGTGGTAGGCCAGGAAGTAGGTTTCTCCCGCCGCGCGGTCGCCCTCGACCCTGATGTTGGACTGACCGATGAAGTGCATAGTCGAGGTGTAGCCATCGCGGAGAAACGGCACGATGAACGCCGCAAAGTCCTTGCCGGGCCCCACATAGATGCCGTGGTTGTCCGTCGCATCCTCCCAGTACACACTGGAAATCAGTTCAGCATCGAGGCGGTCGATGCCCCGGCAGTAGGTCTCCAGGACCGCCCGGATGTTGGCCAGATCGAGCAGCTCATCCACGTTCCGATACATGCTACGCGCCTCCGCAACGGCCGTTCAGACGAACCCGCAGACAACCTGAACTCAGGCGCCCACGGGTTCCCACAGCCCTGATCGATTCAACTTCCAGCTTCGTCGACGCCACAAGAGTGGTCAACGCTGCGAAGGCCCTTCCGGCACCCCTGTCGCTGGCCGACACGATTCTGTCGTCGCGAATCAAACCGATCCCCAGCAAATCCCCGACACTCCCACCCACCGCCTGTAGATTCACGCTTCGACGCCCAGGAAGGCGACGAGGCAGACCACCCCAAGCCCAGTGAGGTCAGGATGTACGACGACTACGAAGCGCTGAACGTCACCTGCAGCCACGGCATCGTTCGCGTGACCATGAACAATCCCCCACTGAACGCTGCCAGCGTCCGGATGCACGATGAACTTCTCCGTGTGTTTGCCGAGGCCCAAATCGACGACGCCTGTACCCTGCTGATCCTCACCGGCGCCGGTAAGGCCTTCTCTGCCGGCGGCGATTTCGAACTGATGCGTCAGGCCCTCGATGACCCCGCCCTGCGCAATCGCCTCGTGTCCTGCGGCGCCCGCCTCGTGCAAACCCTGCTGGGATTCGACAAACCGACCCTCGCACGGGTCAACGGCCACGCCATCGGCCTGGGTGCTACCCTGGCGCTGCTGTGCGACGTGGTGATCGCGAGCCAGGACGCCAAGATCGGCGACCCGCACGTCGCCGTGGGCCTCTCCGCCGGCGACGGCGGTTCGCTGATCTGGCCCCTGCTGGTGGGCTACGCACGCGCCCGACACCATCTGCTCACCGGCGAGTTGCTGACTGCTCGGCAAGCGCAGGACATCGGCCTGATCCACAAAGCCGTGGCACAGGACACATTGGATGCGGAGGTGGACGACTACGCCGCCCGACTGATGTCACTGTCCAGCCTGGCCGTCCGCGCCACCAAGCGATCGATCAACATGCCGCTGTGTGCCCAGGCCGCAGCATTGGCGGATGCGCACATGGGGCTGGAACTGCAGACGATGGGTTCAAGGGAGCATCGGGAGGCGGTGATGGCATTGGTGAGCCGGTGATGCGGGGTCAGACCACGCGACGACAATCCAACCCATTAATTAAAAACAATAAATTAGCAAAACATACTCCCGTTCCGGGGCTTAGAAGCGCCTTTTGAGCGGGTAAAGCGAGGGTCTAAGGGGCTCTTGTTCCTGGCTGACCTCGCGGGGCCTATCGCACCCGTCACGATTTTCCTTAGAGAGCGCTTTTCGGTACCAAAACCGCGACTCTAAGGCCGAAAATAGCACCGCGGGATGAAGAGATCCTAAATATTTTCAGCAAGTTACCCTAACGTTGCGCTAGTCTGACACCGTCGTTCGTTTCATCTGTTGCCGGAATTCCGGCGTGTACGGTGGACGTGTTCTAGGCATGGTGGAAACCTCCTGCTCTCAAAGCTTCAAGGTCTCCACTGCTTCGGGTCAACTCCACTGACGATGACAACGAAACGATAAGAGCCGCTAGTGTCCTGAGTCCGAAGTTCGCATGCTG
>SLTB01000342.1 GCA_007130155.1 Pseudomonadales bacterium | reverse complement strand
GGGCCGGCGAAAGTACTGTGGATGCGAAACTCCTGCGAAAGACTCGTCTGGTTCTCGAGCTGCATGCCGCCAAGCTGCCAGAACACCGTCTGGTCGAAGTTATCGAAGCGAAAGTAATCGTAATAGTAATAGCCGGTCACGGAGGTGAACGTGTAGTTGTCGCCCACCCATTCCATGTTCAGCGATGCCAGCACCTGGTCGATGCTGCCGTCGGGCTCACCGTTGCCCGCGCCCGGCCAGTTTGCAGCCACCTCTGGAGGATTGGAGCCATGAGAGGTGTTGCCGTCGAGCGAGCAGCTTCCGAAGGGGTCGACGAGCCGCGCTCCGGTCAGGATATTCGAGGTGATCGGCTGATCCCCGGAGCAGGAGATGATCTCGAGCGTCGCGAAATTATCCGTGTCGTAGGTGGAACCGAGGACGCGCAGAACCGCTTCGAATCGATCCGTTGGCCGCCAGTCCAAGGTCAGCCGAAGCGCGTGCGACTTGTCGCCACCCACATGGCTGCTCGCCGCGCCGGGAAAATCGAAGGGTTCGAGAACACCAAGCCCAGGAATGCCGAGCTCAGCCGGTGCAGCGATCGGCTGAGCACGGTTCCTCAGCCAGCCGTTCATCGCAGACCCGCGATAGGCGAGACGCCCTGCCAAGGTTTCCGTGAGAGGCCCGGAGAGCACCATTTCGCCGAAGATCTCTTCAGCCTCGAACTCGTAGCCGATCTGCACCTTCGCTTCGTATTCCTGGAAGCTCGGCCGCGCCCCTTCGATCGCGATCACGCCAGCCGGGCTATTCTTGCCGAAGAACAGGGCCTGAGGACCCTTGAGCACCTGGACGCTCTGAAGATCGAAGAAACCCTGCCGAACGATGTGACCGCGATCCACCTGAACACCGTCGACGTTGATGGTGACGCTGCCTTCGATGCCCGGATCGAGGGTCGGCGCGCCCACCCCACGGATGGAAACGGCTCCACCGTTACCCGACGCACCGGGACGGACCTCTACCTGATTGGCGAGATCAGCAATCTCGATGAGATTGCGGGCGTTGTAGCGATCGATGGCCTGGTTATCGAAGGCCTGAATGGATACTGGCACGTCCTGAACGGACTCCTCTCGCTTGCGGGCCGTCACCACCAATTCCTCGATGACAGGACCGCTGGCAGCCTGTGCCAGATCAGCGCCCAGTATGGTCCCAGCGGCTACAGCCACCGTCAGACCTGCCTGAAGTGTCTTCATCGTTATACTTCCTCCCCGAAAAACCGAACCGATATCGCTCGTCGGCGATAGCCAAAGCCGGCAAAAGCCGCCTCAATTTATTGCGTTCGTGTTTCGGATGGTTACTGATGGGGAAGGAAAGTGCAATCATGCCTGCTTTTTTTCGCGAGGCTCGAGGCTGACATGCCTGACCGACCCCAAGGCAACAGCCGCTTCTCAACGATTACGGCCAGAGCAAATACAAGACAATTCAGAAGAAGAACGTGTGCGCCATGAATGCAATGATCGGCAAGGTAATGGCCGTGCGCAGCAGAAAGATCACCGCCAGCTCCCATAGCTTCAGGGGAATCTTGGACTTCAGGATCAGCGCGCCGATCTCAGACATGTAGATGAGCTGGGTCAGGGACAGACAGGCGATCACGAAGCGGGTGAGTTCACTCTCGATGTTGGCCGCCAGCACCGCTGGCAGGAACATCTCGGCAAATCCCACCAGCGTTGCCGGTGCCGCTGCCTCGGCCTCGGGAATCCTCAGCAGCTCGAGTACAGGCACCATCGGGTAGGACAGCCAGGTGAACAGCCGCGTGAACTCCGCAAGCACGAGGCCGATGGTGCCAATGGCGAACACCAGCGGCAGCAATCCGAAGAAGATGTCGCCGACGTTGTAGAGCGCATTGCGAAGGAGCTGACGCGGCCCCGGTGCGTAGCGCGCGCGCCGCATGGCCAGCAGCAGGCTGTGCCGAAGCAGCCCCATACCTTCGACTCCGTCCTCCTTGAGCTGGCACCCCACCAGTTCATGGTAGGTATTCGGTTTACGGGACAGTGGGGGCAGCCTTGGAACGATCAGTGCTGCCGTGAGGCCTGCCACCACCACCGTGATGTAAAACTCCACGAACATGTGGTTGATGCCAATGAAATTCGTGATAAGCACCGCAAAGGCAATGGAGACGATGGAAAAATTGGTCGCGATGACCGAGGACTCGCGTCGGTTGTAGTAGCCGCGCTCGTACTGCTGGGTGGTGATGAGAACACCGACCGTGGCGGAGCCCATCCACGACGCCGTAGCATCGATGGCGCTGCGGCCCGGCAGATTGAACAGGAGGCGGAAAGGGCGCCGAGCCAGACTGCCGATGAATTCCATGAGGCCGAATTCCACCAGGAATGGCAGCAACAGAGCTGCGAAAAAGAAGAACGTCAGCAGCACCGGCGCCAAATCATTGAGCATCACGCCACCGGTGATGGGCGCGATCACAAAGGGAATGCCGACCTGAAAGAAGGTCATGACGCCAAATCCCGCGCCGAGGATGCGCATGCCAAGCCACCCGAGGCCGACGTCGAAGATATCCCGCAGAGGACCTTGCATCGCCCAACGCGGATGGAAGAGCTTAACGTGAAGGGAGATCAGCACCGACCCAACCAGGACGGCGACTGCAATGCCAGGCAGAGCATCTCCGAGCAGATCTTTCAATCCATCAGCCAGAACACCCATGCCGATGTTCATGGAATCACCGATGGACAGGGGTACCAGGAACAGCAGCACGCCCAAAGCCGAAGGCAGCAGGAACTTGAGAAAATAGCGCGTCTCGAATGCCTGCCCAGCACCGGCCTCAGCGCAGGGGGCATCAGTCACGACGCATGACACCGGGGAGGACGCAGAGCATTTCGTAGAGCAGCGTGGCTCCCATCAGTGCCGTGTTGCCACTGGGATCATAGGGCGGCGCCACCTCCATCAGATCGCCACCGACGATGTCGAGACCCCAGGCGCCACGCACGATCTCGAGACCCTGGGAACCCGTCAGCCCACCCATCTCCACCGTGCCGGTCCCCGGCGCCACCGAAGGGTCTAGACCATCGATGTCGAAGCTGATGTACACCGGCCCGCGGCCCATCTGCTCGCGCACCTCGGCCATCAGAGGGGCCAGCGACCGGTACCAGCACTCCTCCGCCGTTACCACGCGAAAACCCTGCTGCCGGCACCAATCGAAATCCGCCGCCGAGTAGCCGGTACCGCGCAGGCCGATCTGCACCACCCTGGTGCTATCGAGCAGATTCTCCTCCAGGGCGCGCCGGAATGGGGTGCCGTGGGCAATGGGCTCGCCAAACATGCTGTCGTTCACATCGGCGTGGGCGTCGATGTGAATCAGACCGACAGGGCCATGTTTCCTGGCCATGGCACGCAGGATGGGCAGTGTAACGGTGTGATCACCGCCTAGGGTGAGCGGGATGCAGCCGTATCTGAGCACCTCGTCGTAGAACGCCGTGATGATCTCCATGCTCTTGGGCAGGTGAAAGGTGTTGATAGGCACGTCACCGATGTCCGCCACCTGCAGACTGTCGAAGGGCGCGGCACGGGTCGCCAGGTTGTAGGGCCGAAGCATGCGCGACTCATCGCGGATCTGCCGCGGACCAAGCCGCGCCCCAGGGCGATTGGAGGTACCGATATCCAGCGGAACACCGATAAAGGCGACATCGAGACCTTCCGCCCCTGCCGCAGAGGGTAGCCGCATCATGGTGGCAGGACCGCCGAAACGGGGCATGTCGTTGCCGCCGAGGGGCTGATTGAAATCAGGCATGGCAGGACTCGCTACCCGGGGAAGAGCGTATCGGAGCGGGTATCAAAGCACAGGCCGTGCCAGAAACTGGAGCGACCCTGTCGCGAGCGGAGCCGGAGGCGGAAAGAAGAAGGCAGAGGCCGCGGAGCGAAAGTCATGCCGTGGCCGGAGCAGTATCGCTCCGGCCACGGCATCAGCACTCAGAAAATGTACTGGAAGCGGCCGCCGAAGACCCAGCCATCGCCCTTGAACACGTCCCGCTCGCCTTCCAGATAGATGACATTGAACTTGGCGAGCACCTCGGGCGTGAGGTACCAGTTCAGACCCGCAGCCCAGCGGGTCGTCGACTGCAGTCGTCTTCTCACGGGCGTCATTCATGGTAGCGAGGTCAGGCTCGGAAAGCAGGGGCTGTGGCGAGTCCGGTGATGCGCTTGAGCGCAGCGACATAGTTGATGTTGCCGTAGGCCAGGAGGCCCAGAGCTTCGGATAGATGCAGCACATCATCTGCATCGACGCCCTCGACGCAGACACTGCGGACAGCAGCACCGTTGACGAGCACCTCGACGACCTCGGCCTGCACCGACGCGAGCTGAAAGCCGAAGCGGCGCTTGAACAGATCCACGATGACGACATCGCGCGACGATTCCCGCAGCACTGCACACAGCGCTTGCACATCAACCTCTTTCGGAAGGCCTAGCGCAGCCTGCACACCCAAGACCGGAAGCAGCTGCGCGCGCAGCGCGTCGCCGGAAAGCGGCAAGGCCAGTTTGAGCGCCGGGCGCCACTGCTCGAGTCCCCGCTCGACCGCGATGCGCTCCTTGATGTCGAGCATGCCGCCGCGCAGCTTGACGTTGGCATCGGTGGATCGCGAAACGAAGTAAACTTCTGCGCTTTCACGGATCTCAGGCGCGCCGGCGAGCTCACGGAGCTCGAACTCGATGCGTCCGAACTGCTGAGCGAAGCTGCGGAACTCGTAACGGGACGGGGATTCGTCCATGGGCAGCACTGACGCAGGAAATCAGGCAGGGAGACTAGCACGCCACGGCAAATAGGCCTTGATTGAGATCAAGGCTGCAACCTGGAAGTGTTCGGATCAGCGCGCCCGACAACGATAATCCGGGTTCGGCCGCTGATCGACGGCGCCTGGAAGCCGGTTGGCCATGTTCGAAGAGGCGCCAGAGATAGCCCAGATGGCGCCATCGCTGAACAGGGAAACACGCCTCCTGTTCCGACCTTATCCAACCCGGAATATGGATCTGATCCGGATCATGTCTCGAACAAGTACGTGTGAGAGCATGAAGCAGTCTAAGGCCTTCGAGGTTTCCATCGAAATGACAGGGCTGCTCGGCAACAAGGGCATTCGTCGTCTTATCGAAGAACTGGCCGCATTGAGCATGCGTGTGGCCATTCTGGCAGCGATCTGGTGGGTGCTCACAGGCGGCAACGCCTGGGCCTGGGGTGCCCCTGCTGTCCTGATAGCAGCGTGGCTGCGCCCCGGGCTGGGAAGCGGCGGCGCCTGGCGCTGGAGCCTGATGGGCCTGCTGCGCTTCCTTCCGGTGTTCGCCTGGTACAACATGCGCGGGGCGCTCGAGGTCGCCATTCTGGCGCTGGACCCCCGCCGCCGACCCGACCCCGTCCTGCTAAGCTTTCCGCTTCGGTTGCCGCCAGGTCCGGCGCGGGTGTTCATGGCCAATCTCATCAATCTGGTGCCCGGCACTCTGAGCACGAGGCTCACCGCAGACGGCATCGAAATCCACGTCCTCTCCGCCTCCGCCTCGGTCATCCGCACTCTGACGATCCTGGAGCGGCGCGTGGCCCACCTGTTCGCACTAGGGAGGCTCCCTGCAGGCGAGGCGGGGGCATCGAAGCGATGACGGTTTTCTATTTCGCCGGCGCCCTCTTCCTCCTCGCCAACGTGGTGGTCGCTCTGGCCCGCGTCCTGCGCGGGCCCACGGCTGCTGATCGCATGTTGAGTGGGGAGCTGATGGGGACGACGGCGGTGGCCGTACTGCTTCTGCTCTACGGCGCCACGGGCATCGAAGCCATCATCGACGTGGCGCTGGTGTTCGCCATCCTCGCCGCCATGGCGGTGGTCACCTTCGTCCGCCGGACCTGGCCTGAGGATCCCGCCGTCGACAATGAAAGGGAGCAAACATGAGCACGATCGCCGGTGCCATTCTGATCGTGCTGGGCTTGCTGTTCTTCCTGTCGGGGACGTTAGGCCTGCTGCGCTTCCCTGATGTCTTCACGCGACTGCATGCACTCAGCAAGGCCGACACGCTGGCGCTGGGCCTGGTCTGCGCCGGTCTCGCGCTGCACGCCGACGACGGGACATTGCAACTGAAACTGTTGCTGATCTGGCTGCTCGTCATCGTCTCCGGCGCCACCTGTTCCAGCCTGATCGCGCGCGCCGCCCTCGCCCACGGCATCCGCCCCTGGCAACGGTGAAGCGCTGATGCATCCCGCCGAAGCCCTGTTCGATGCACTGCTTTTGTTGAGCATGGTCGTGCTGGCATGGCAGGGAGTGCACGCGCGCAACATGTTCCGCGCCGTGGTCAGCTTCATGATGTTCGGCCTGCTGACAGCCGTGGCCTGGGTCCGACTGGAAGCTCCCGACATTGCCCTTGCCGAAGCAGCACTTGGAGCCGGGCTGACCGGAGCGCTGTTGCTGGCGACGCTTGGGCGCCTGAAACCGGAGCGCAGGGGAGCGCGCCTGCAAAGGGCAGCAAAGTTGTCCATGCTGCCCTGGCTCGCACTCGGCCTCGCGGGCACCATGACCCTGCTGGCCGTAACCCTGGCGCTTCCAGCACCAGGACTGGGCGAGCGGGTGCTCTCAGCAATGCCCGAAGCGGGAGTCGATTCACCAGTCACTGCCGTACTCCTCAACTTCCGCGCCTGGGACACACTGCTTGAGATCGCGGTGATGCTGCTGGCCGTGATCGCGATCTGGTCTCTGGGCCAGGACGTTCTGGCGAGCACATCACGGCTGCCAGCACCCTCACTGCCGGCACTGGTGCGCCTGCTGTTCCCTCTGTTAGTGCTCAGCACCTTCTATTTGCTATGGCGCGGAGGCCACGGCCCAGGCGGCGCCTTTCCCGCGGGCGCTCTGCTTGCCGCAGGCCTGGTCCTGGCCCTCCTTGCGGGGGCCCGGGTACCGGAGCGGATGACGGGTGCACCGCTGCGCTGTGCGCTGGCTGCAGGACTGCTGGCGTTCATCATCATCGCGGTCGGCGTCATGGCGGAAGGCGGCGTGTTTTTTGCCTATCCGCCGCGGCATGCACCGATGTTGATCGCGATCGTCGAGATCGCCGCCGGACTGTCCATCGGCGTCATGCTCACCGCACTGTTCCTCGGCGGCGAGCCCACGGACACCCAGGGAGGCAGCACGTGAGCCTGCCGCCCGGCACTCTGTTCCTGCTCGCCTCCGCCCTGCTGTTTGCCATCGGCGCCCACGGCCTGGTGACCTGCCGTCATCTCCTGCGCAAAGTGCTGGCTCTGAACGTCGCCATGACCGGAGTCTTCCTGCTCTTGGTCACGCTGGGCCGCAGCGGTACGACCGTGGATCCCGTGCCCCACGCCATGGTGCTGACCGGAATCGTGGTGGCGCTCAGTACAACTGCCGTGGCGCTGGGACTGATCGTCCGCCTCGAACGACGCCGACCCTGACGCCGACATGGTCCTGCCGCCTACCGCCATGCTCGTCGTGACTCTCCTGACGCTGCCCCTGGCCACAGCAACCCTGTTGTTTGCCAGCGGGAGGCAGCCACGAACGCTGACCCTGGCGGCGGCGCTGCTGTCGACCTGCGCCGCGCTGGCGCTGGGCTTGAACGTGCACCTCGAAGGCGTCAGTGTGCATGCCATCGGTGGCTGGGAAGCGCCGCTCGGGATCCATTGGCAGGTCACCGTTCCGGGGGCGGTGATGCTGCTCGCAACCGCGATGGTTGGGCTCGCCGGCGCGGTCTACGGCGCAGGCTACTTCGTGCACCGACCCGGGCCCGAAGGGCGCATGGCACGGGTCTTCATGCCATTGTGGCTCTTCGCCTGGGGCGGCCTCAACGCTCTGTTCGTGGCGGCGGATCTGTTCAACCTGTATGTGGCGCTGGAAGTGCTGACCCTGGCTTCAGTGGCACTGGTGGCCCTGTCCGCGCGACGCACGGCGCTGCAGGCGGCGATGCGATATCTGCTCGCCGCCCTGTTCGGATCAGTGATCTATCTGCTCGGGGTCGCGCTGCTTTATGGTCAATACGGGATCCTCGATCTCGACGGACTGACCTCCAAGCTGGATCCAAAGCATCCAGGCAGCCGTGCCGGCGCCGTAGCGCTGACCATCGGTCTGCTGACGAAGGCCGCCATCTTTCCCCTGCATTTCTGGCTGCCCGGGGCCCACGGCCGGGCCGAGCCGCCGGTCAGCGCGCTGCTGTCCGGACTGGTTGTGGCGGCAGCGTTCTACCTCCTGTTGAGACTCTGGTTCGGTCCGCTGGCAGGCCTGCTGACCTTCGGCGTGGGAACGCTGTTCGGGGCGATCGGCGCAGGTGCGCTGCTATGGGGAGGCGTGCTGGCTCTGATGCAGCGGCGCCTGAAGATGATGGTGGCCTACTCGACCGTTTCGCAATTCGGTTTCGCCATGCTGGTGTTTCCCCTGGCCCTCGCCGCTGACCGGGAGCCGGTGGTCACCGGCGGCACCCTGCTGCTGGCCAATCACGCCCTCGCCAAGGCGGCGCTGTTCCTGGCCGCAGGTTCCCTCGTCCGCGCCAGCGGCAGCGACCGGATCGATCGACTGGTGGGCTTTACCGGTAGCTCCCGCTGGGCCTGGATTGCGGTGATCCTGGCCGCAGCCGCACTGATCGGGGTGCCGCCGACACTCGGTTTCAGCGCCAAGTGGCTGCTGTTGCAGGTTGCCGTCGCCGAGGGCGCGTGGTGGTGGCTCGGCGCCATGCTCGGCGGGACGCTTCTGACTTTCGCCTACCTCGGACGGTTACTGGAACGGGCGCTACTCGCCCCTGCACCGGCACCGCATCCGCCGAAGCTGAAGATAGCACTGCTGCTGCCCGCACTGCTCCTGGCACTTTTGGCCTGCGTCATGGGACTGTGGGCATTCGACGTAGAAACCTTTGCGCGCCTGGAGCCGGGCCCATGACCGCCGCAGCGCTGCTGTCCCCCTGGCTGGCTCTGGGCCTGCTGCTTTGGCCGCAGAGCCGACGCCTGGGCCTAGCCCTCGCGGCCTGGGCAGCCCTGCCCGCCCTGCTGCTGACCCTGGCGCCAACCGCGATTTCACCCGTGAACCTGGGCCCGCTCAGCTTCGGGGCGGACAGTCTAGGGCGCGCGTTCCTGATGTTCTCAGCATTGATCTGGTGGCTGGCAGGCCTCTTCGCCGCGGCCTGGATGCGTGGTCGTCCCGACCGCCTGCCCTTCACCGCGGCTTGGCTGACGACCCTGGCCGGCAGCATCGGGCTGCTGCTCGCGCAGGACCTGATGAGCTTCTACGTCTGCTTCGCCATTGCCAGCCTGGCTGCGTGGGGACTGGTTCTGGCGGGCGAGGACCCAAGCCGAAGCCGTCCCGCCGCACGCATCTATCTCACCTTGATGGCCATCTCAGAGGTGGCACTGCTGACAGGCATCGCTGCAGCAGCAACCGTAGATGGTCTAGCATTCGGCAGCCTTGCTCCCTCGGGCGCAGGCGGCCTGTCGCTTCTGGCCTTCGGGCTGGGCTTCGCGATCAAGCTCGGCGTGCTAGGCGTCCACCTCTGGCTGCCCCCGGCTCATTCCGCAGCGCCGCTGCCCGCAAGCGCAGTGCTGAGCGCCGTCCTGATCAAGGCAGGCCTGCTAGGCTGGCTGCGGGTGGCTCCAGCGGACACGGCAGCGCTCGAGCCATGGGCCTGGCCGGTGGCACTGCTCGGCTTCGGAGCAGTCTTTTACGGCGCGCTGATGGGCATCACCCGCGATCATCCGAAGGAAGTCCTGGCCTTCTCGACGGTGAGCCAGGTCGGCCTGTTACTGGTGGCCGTCGCGCTGAGCATGCTCTCTGACGCCTTCGATGCGGAGGGATTGGCCTTCCTCGCAGGCCACCATGCCCTGGCTAAAGCAGCGGCCTTTCTCAGTCTAGGCTTGCTGGCCACGGCGGCGGGCGGCCTTCGCACCGGGGTGCTGCTGGGATCGGCCGCCGCAGGGCTCGTGCTGATCGGCACGCCCTTCACCAGCGGTGCGGTGGCGAAGTCTGTGCTCGAAGCGGGCCTCGTCGCCAGCGGCTGGGCAGATACGCTCGCGATGGCACTGACCTTATCGGCACTGGCGACCACGCTGCTCATGTTGCGCTTCGGCGTCCTGGCTCTTGGGTACCGGACGACCCGGACCCAGAGTGCAGGTCTCTGGCTGCCGTGGATGCTGCTGTTGATCTCGATGCTGCTGGCGCCCTGGTGGCTGCCGGGCACCCGCGGCCCCTCAAGCATCAGCCTCGGGCAGATCTGGCCCGCCCTGCTGGCGCTCGCCATTGGCTTGGGCATGATGCGTCTGAGGCTGCCCGTTCCACGCCTCACAGGATTCGTCGACGCAACTCGGGACGGATTGCCAGCAGTGCACCCGAGCCGCCTCGTTCACATCGAGCGCTGGCTGCTGCGCTGGGCAAACGTGGGCCGGATGCTGTTGCTGCTGGCGCTGGTCATGCTGAGCCTGGTGTTCCTCGACGCGTGAGGCGATTCAGGCGCCGTGTTTCCGAACCGCAGTCAAACTCAAAGCTATGCGAACTTCGGACTCAGGATACTAGCCCGCATATCTCCCAATGCGCGAAGCGAGGGCGTGGAGATGTCGGACAGGAAAAAGCGCGCGACAGTTCGGGGTCGCACGCAGTGCGCCCGCAGGGTGCGCACCATGGATGGTGCGCAACAGCGCAACCGCAGCGGCGGACCGGCAGGAGTTGCCGGCATATCCGCGTACGCAGCCGTGAATCGGTGAGATTTGCGGGCTAGCGCCCCTGCCCTTGGTACTCCGGGTTGGGGCGCATGTCGACAGCGGTCGCGAGACGATTGGTCATGTTGAAGAAGGCGGCGACGGCAGCGATGTCCCATACGGCTCGATCACTGAACCCTGCGTCCCTCAGCGCCTGGCGGTCGGCCTCCTCGACCGTCTCCGGTGCCTGGGTCATCTGCACCGCAAACTCCAGCATGGCACGGTGGGAGTCAGTGAGCGCCGCACTGCGGAAGTTCATGACCAGCTGCTCGCCGAATTGCGCATCGCCGGAAAGCTGGCGCACAGCCGCGCCATGAGCAGTGAGACAGTAATAGCAGCGGTTCTCCGACGAAACCGCTACCGCGATCATCTCACGCTCGAGCTTGGAGAGGGGCGAGTCCGCCATCATCAGATCGTTGTAGAAGGCAACAAAGCTCTCGAGCTTGGCAGGATCGAAGCTGTAGCTGCGCAGGACGTTGGGCACGAAACCCAGGCGCTCGTCACAGCGCTCAAAGTAGGTTCGCATGCCGTCTGACAGGTCACTACGTTCCGCCTCCGGCAGATCGAGCGCATGGGGGGCAGGTGTCTTGGGCTCTTGCGGCCCCTTCTTGCGATGTTGTTTCGACACGGGTGCTTCCTTGTTTTCGGTCCATTGATTTGGCGGGACCGCCAATGTATCAAGATTGTGGGCTCATCCCCGAATCTGAAGCGCGGCCGTTCGGCTTCTGTAATCAGCGGCAGGATCCCTGGCGCCTGCGCCGCTTCGTGGCGAGCCAGCTCCCTCTCGCCGGCCAACTCGCAGGATGGGCAGCCGATTGCCCGCGCTTGCGGTGCTGCTGCGCGTAATGACGGGTCACGACACGAAGGTAGGGCGGGGACGGGTCATTCCGACGGCATACTGGCTGCGTTCCAACAACCGGCAACGCGGAATCTCGAGCACAGCCTCGAGGCCGTCGCAGGGGAAATCAGTTCAGCTCGATCATGCGTTCCGAGTCACCGAGCCCGCCGAGGACCCATGAACTGATATCGCGGTTCAGTGCAGATTGATCGAAGGCAGGGAACCGAAACCGGCCGCAGGCACGGAACAGCGCCGTAGCCTCGGCCATGAATGGCCCTTTCTCGCCGATCGCCACACACCACAGCCGCGTCCGCGTCATGGCGACCAGCGCCTGATTGCGGAGCAGCGTTTCCTCATCCGAAGTCGTCACGGACTCGGCAGTCACCCGCTGCAGCCCACAAACGTAGACCTTCCAGGCCTCGCAGCCCCGGGAGGACTCGACGCTTGCAATGGTGACGCAGCCCGAACTGCCAGGGCCGGCACCTTCACGGTCATCGTCAGCAACCTGGGCCGGTATGCCCACGTGATTGAGTGCCACTCTGAGCTTCTCCAGCGTCGGCTGGGATTGAGGCATGACGATCACAAGCAGGCCCTCGGCTGCAAGCCCGGCATCCAGGTCACCCCGGACGCCAGCCACGATGGCCGCCACAGTAGCCTGCTCCTCCTCCACCTCGATCACCTCGAGGAACCGAGGCGGCACCTCATCTTCTTCGAATTCCAAGTGGTCCATGGGATGGGCGCTGGCCTCTTCAGCCCGCTCAACCACCAGGAGGCTGCGGGCGCGAATGCCGGCGGCGCTGAGATCACCCTCCAACTGGAACCCCAGGTTGACCCATTCGTCGCGATGCATCACCGACTGCAGAGGGCCCCCACGGCGCAAGAGCCCCATCCCCAGCGCCTGCGCCACACCCAGCACCTCCGCCGGCGTCCGGTAACTGCGCCTGAGTTGCCGGGACTTCGGAATACCCGATGGATAGGTGCCAGCCAGGTCGATGCGTGGCCGACCCGAGGCATGGAGCCCGAACAGATTGGCGGCCCTGGGTACAAGCAGATCATTCAAACCCTG
>SLTB01000128.1 GCA_007130155.1 Pseudomonadales bacterium | reverse complement strand
CAGGGCCCGTACCCAGTCCATCACCTCGCCGAAGCGGTCGGCGACGTCCGCCGATTTCGGACGACGCAGCCGCAACTCCAAGGGATAGGGAACCTCACCGAGCACGCGCGCCGCGAGAATCTCTCCGGCATCCCAACGCCGCCGCAACCACGCCTGAATGCCGTCGGCATCGGTCCAGTCAGACATCCGCTTCGATCACCTTGCGGCATCCACCTGAATGAGGGCGCGCGCATCCTGTTCGGCACGATATTCCTCGATGGTGAGATTGCGCATCAGCGACTGCCGGCCATCATTGTGGACGAACCCCACCGTAGCCACATAGGGCTCGATGATGTGGATCTTCTGCAACGGTGTGACGATCAGCAGCTGCAGATGCAGGCGATCGAAGAGTTCGAGGCCGTACCGGGCTGACTCGTCGGATCCGCGACCGAAGGCTTCGTCGATCATCACGAAGCGAAAGGAGCGCGAACGCCGGTCACCCTGCTCGAGTCCGAACTGATAGGCGAGACTGGCGGCCAATACCGTATAGGCGAGCTTCTCTTTCTGGCCGCCGGATTTGCCGCCGGAGTCGCTGTAGTGCTCATGCTCGGCATCGTCCTCACGCCAACGCTCCGAGGCGGAAAACACGAACCAGTTGCGTACATCCGTGACCTTGCGTCGCCAGCGGCGGTCGAGGTCGCTGGTCCCTTCCCGGCCTCGCAGTCGCTCGATGATGGCGCGAACCTGTAGGAACTTCGCTTCCGTGTAGCTGTCATCCGCGCCGATCACCCCCTCGGTGCAGGCGCGCAGCTCCTGACGGAACTCTCGCACATCGCCGTCACCGCTCGGTTCCGCCAGCAGCTTGATGTAGCGATTCGGGTTGTAGTCGATGCTCGTCAAGGAGCCATTGATAGTCTCGATGCGCTCACGAATCTGTTCCCGCTCCCGGTTGAGCTGGCCCTGAAAGCTCGCCACTTCCCGAATCGTGTTTTCGTTCAGAAGCTCCTTGAAGCGGGCCTCGAAGCGCGGCAGATCGTCACTGTTGAGCTGCGCGAGCATGGTGCGGTACTCAGCGATGGCCTCGATGCTGCAGTCCACCTCCTCGGTCTGCTGCGGCCAATCGTTCTGATAACGGCGCATGGCATCGATGATGCGTTCCCGTAGGCGGTCGAGACTGCGGTCCTCGGCGTCGATCTTCGCCTGCAGCCATTGGCGGAAGTCCTGTTGGCGATTGTCGGCAGACTCCACGGTCAGGCGATGATCGCCGAGCGCCTCGTCGCGCATGGCATCGAGGCGGAGAAAGTCCCGCTCGCGAACTTCCGTTGCCGTCGCCGCCAAGGTAGCGCGATCGCCATCGAGCATCGCCGCGGCCGCCTCGCGCCTGTTGCGCGCCGTGGTCCGCTCGTCCTTGGCCGCATCCAGGCGCTCCGCAGTCTCGCGAATGGTGTTTTCCAGTTCGGAGAGCTGTCCTTGCAGGGTGCGCAGCGTGTCGGACTCGGACTCCAGCGCCCGGCGCTCCGACTCCAGGCGGTCAATCTCGATGACCAGCGCCTGCCAGTCGAGCTGCCGGAACTCGGTGAAGGCCTGCAGCCGAACGAGCCGCTGGAAGTAGTCATCCAGGCCGCGCTGTTTGTCCTGAAGACTGGCCACCTGTTCCGCGACCTCCTGCAGCCGTCGCTGAAGCGTTGCCGCCTCCTGCTCCAAGGTGGCGACTTTGGCTTCATTGCTCCAGCCGAGGATGTAGCGTGAGCGGTCGTCGATACGATGCCGGTCGTCCTTCTCATGGCGTTCGCCGCCGCCCTTGATCTGGCCGGCCCGGGTAATGGCCTGTCGTTCGCGCCGGAACTGAGCAAGGTCCTCGCAGCAGGCATGATCGAAGCG
Source organism: Pseudomonadales bacterium (assembly GCA_007130155.1). Lineage (GTDB taxonomy): Bacteria > Pseudomonadota > Gammaproteobacteria > Pseudomonadales > Azotimanducaceae > SLTB01. The sequence goes on along the minus strand of SLTB01000128.1, from coordinate 10,869 downwards.
CCGCGCCAACTCCTGTTCGAGCCAGGAATAATGCTCGGAGTCGGGGCGAATGAGCAGCTTGCGCGCGAGCGCGTCCGGTCGCAGCTCGGGCAGGGCCGCGTTGCGCGGGCTGCGCACACGATAATAGACGAGACGACCGCGCAGATGGGTTCGATCGACCCAGCCGGCCACTGCTCCATAGTGGTCGTCAGGCACCAGCAGCGACTGGCCGAAGTTGTGCAGCAGGCGCTCGATGGCACCCTCCCAGTCACGGTCTTCTTCACGGATCTGAAGCAGTTCGCCGGCGAAAGGCAGCCCATCCTCCGCCATGCCGAGGTCGGAACACAGACGTCCACGAACGTCGAGCAGCGCCGACGGCAGGTTCGACCGGCGCTGCCGCAGCGACGTCAGCTCAGTTTGCAGAGCGTCGTAGCGGGACTTCAATTCACGGAACGCCACCTCCGCATCGGTCAGCGCGTTCTGCAGTTCGCTGCGGCGTTCCGCAATGCCTTCTGCCTCCCGCTGCGCCCGACGCTGGTGGTCGAGAAACCCGGCTTCGTCGGCCGGCTCCGGCCAGTCGAGTTGTTCGATAAGGGCACGATAACTGCGGGCGCTGTCCTGACGCCGGTCCTGCTCCTGCCGCAGCCGGACTACATCGGCCTTCAACTTCTCGATGCGATCACCGCCACTGACGGCAATGGCTTGGCGCAGCTCATCCCGGCGCGCCCCCTGCTCTGCACGAGTCTGCTCCAGACCGCCCACTTTCGCATCGAGTCGGACGATGTCCTGCTCGATGCGCTCGATCCGATCCTCGAGCAACTTAGCCCGCAAGTCCGCGAAGTAGGCCTGCAGCGCTTCCCGCGCCGCGCGCAGCGCGAGCACTTGCTGCTCACCGGACTCGAAACGATCCGCGTCACCGATCAGTGGCGTGAGCGCCTCCACCTGCCGACGGGCATCGACCACCGCCTGATGGGCGCGATCGAGATCATCGAAGTGACCAATGAGCTGCTCGATGCGTTCGTCCACGGCAAAGGGTTCGAGCATATGGTCGCGGACGAACTCGGTGAGATTGCCCACTGACTTCAGCGACACGGTCTGATTGAACAGCTCCATGGCCTGATCACCAGCAATACCGAAGCGGCGACGGAAAGCCTTGCCATAGGGTGGAAAGGTGTCGAACAGCTCCACCTGCTCGGCCTTGCGCAAGCGTCGCCGCAGTTCATTGATGTCGCTACCGAAGCTCGTGAAATCTGCGGCGATACCGAGGGCACGGTCCGCTACTACGTAGAAGCGGTCCGGCTGACCCTTGGCATCGCGAATCCAGAACACTTGCGCCAGCGTCACGTCCTGCTGCAGGGACTCATTGTAGAAATGGCCAAGAATCACTGAGTAGCTGTTGTGATCGCGCAGGGCCACGGCACGGGCGGCGAGCCCTTCGTCGCCGCGTTCGGCACGGTAGTGGCCGAGAACATAGGAGCGCAGTGAGCGCTCCCGGGCATCGGCGCCTGCGGCCTTGTTGTAGGTGATGCGCTGAGCCGGAACCAGCAGGGTGGTGATGGCATCCACCAGCGTCGACTTACCAGAACCGATGTCCCCGGTGAGCAACGCATTGTGCCCCTCGGGACGCAAGCTCCAAACGCGGCCATCGAAGGTCCCCCAGTTGTAGACCTCGCAGCGTTGCAGGCGAAACCCGGCACGGCCCTCCCCGGTCGCGAAATCCAGCGGTAATGCCTGACCCGGCTCACTCACTGTGGGTCCATGCCTCCCTCTGTCCGCATGACGGACTCGCCCGCGGCGTGGGCATGGTACTCGGCGAGCCGAGCGTTGAACTCGGACAACCACTGCGCATCGACGAAGCTCTTGATGATGCGCCGAATCTCGAAGCGGTCCTCCTGGCCCCGAAGACGGCGCAGGAAACCGAGCTCGATGGTCCGGTTGATGTGCGTGTCGATGCGCTGCACCAGACGCGCCTCATCGCCCGTTTCCGGCAGGAACATGCGCATCATCTCGACGATCTCATCCCGCGAAAGGACCAGCCGAACCGCGTCCCCCGCCGCATCCTGCTCAGCGAGTTTGCGCCGCAGCAGGGCCAACAGCAGACTGACCGGATAACTGAGCTGCCGCCGGGGCACCAGCCGCGGCAGTTCCGCCTCGTCTTCCGTTGCGGAGCGCTGCCGCAGATAGGCACAGCCCTCCGCCTCGTCGAGCATTAATTCCAGACCGACCACTCCGACGTAGTCCCTGACCCGGGCCTGCAGGCGCAACAGCGATTGCCAGAGTTGCGGCTGGGCATCGGCGTATACCACCCCCTTGAACAGCGCGATCACGGGTAGCGGGATGCCCGCTTCTTCTTCAAAGCTGGCGGTGTCCGTCATGCTGCGTTTCGCCCGGTGAAGATCACCACGGGCAGCGTCGCTTTGCGCCGCCGCCCCATCTCATCTGTCCATTCCACGGCGTGAGTTCGCTCCTCGTCAATCACGCCGAGCCCCTCGCCGGTGGCGAGGCTCAGCCAGGCGATGAGTTCAGCGAGACCCTGCTCCAGAGGCGTCTCTTCCAACAACTCTGCCAGCGTGATGCTGCGGCGCGTCTGCAAGGCCCGCCGCATGCGCGCACGCAGCCGCTCGCGATCGATGTAGATCTGCTCGAAGAGCGCACTTGGATCGATGTCGGCATCCCGGTCTTCGGGACGGGTGGAGTCGATCACGGCCGTCAGCGGCGGGCTGAACAAGGGCCGGTCCATGGGCAGATCCACCTTCGGCGCCGGCTCGTCCAGCGCCACCAGGGACTCCGGCGGCGCGTTACGCACGGCGATGGCATGACGCTCCAGTTCCCGCAGGATTTCCATGATGCGGCGGTTCTCGAGCCAGGCCTGATCGTCCAGGTAGCGGCGCAATTGTTCCGACAGCCGAGCGACTGTGCGCTGGGTGACCTCTCCCGCGGCCATCCAGTCGTGATGAATCCGGCGCAGACGCGGATCCGGGCCGAGCCTGACGATGGGCTCGAGTTCCAGGATGCCCTCAAGCAGTTCGCTGAGTTCCTCCTGGTGTGCGGGGGACATCAGAAAGTCCCAGAACGCGCGGAAGCTGCGCCCCTGGTCCGACTCGGCGATGCTGTCACGCTGGCCGAAAACTTCGTCGAGGACGTCCGCGCGACTGCCTTCCCAACCGGCGACGCGCTCACGGACTTTGCGGTCGAGATCGCGGAAGTTCTGTTCCACCTGACGAAAGTCACCGAGCAGGCCGCGGGCCATGTCGACGGCCTGGAGGAAGCGTTCCCGCAGTCGCGTATCATCCATGAAGGTCATGCGTCCCTCACGAGCAGCGGCAATCTCCGCGTCGATCTTCGCCCGGCGCTGTTCCAAGGCTTCGATTCTGGCCTCGGCATCGGTCTCGGTGCCGTGCTCGATCTCCCGCAGCAGATCGAATACCACCTTCAGCCGCGACTCGGCACCAACAAAAGAACGGTCTTCGAGGCCGGCGAGCCACTGCAGCGCCTGCTCCGCTGCTGGCGTGAGATCGTAGTGGGGTTCATCGGAACTCGGCGGATAGTAGCGACGCATCCAGCCCCGTTCATCGGCCGCCCAATCCTTCAGATAGTCCATGCCGCTGCGGGGATGCAGATCGCCGCCGTACAGCTCGCGCAGGCGGTAGAGGTAATCGTCGAACTCCGCGGCGAGATCCTGTTCCGGCACGGTGCGCACATTGGGCGCAATGAAGGCCTGATGCAGAAAGGCCGCGATCAGCGGGGCGCTATTCGCGGTCAGCAGGCGCCATGCCGGGTGATCACGGCGCAGCCTCGATAGGTGATCGTAGTCCATCTCGCCCATGGGTCTGGCACTCAGGCCGGCAAGGATACAGGTTGAAGGGGCGACTGGGACACGGGCCGCCGCAGGACCGAGCAGACGCCATCAGCCGTCGCGCTACGACGGGGTCCGAATGTGCACGATCCTGTCCGCCAGATAGGCGTGCCCCCTGACGACATCATGAAAACGGTTATCGGCGGTGATCACCGGACACTGCTCTTGAAGGGCCAGCGCGAGATAAACACAATCAAAGACCGGATGGTCGAGATCGGATGCGAGGCGGGCGGCACTCGGCAGCAACTGCCGCATCGGCGTGGGGATGGCCATAGGCGCGGATTTCAGCAGCGCGACGGCTTCCGCGAAGTCTCCCTCCCCGATGGCGCCCCGCCGACGCATGGCCCACAGCGCGTTGGCAGCCTCGACGAAGACCAGCTCAGGCGCCACGAGCGCGACCGACCCGTCGAGCAGTCTGGCCGCCTCCTCGGAGAACGGTTCGTCGACGAGCCACTTCACCGCCACGCTGGCGTCGACTACGAAGTCACTCACGCCGTGGTGTCGCGGTCGCGATCGGCCCGAATGCTCTCGCTGCTGTCCACCGAGGCATGCAAGCGCCGGCGCAGCGCGGCGGCACGGGCAGCAAAATCCACCTCGTCTTCGAGGAGTGCGGCACGAAGAATCTCGCGGTGCTCTGCCTCGGCGGAACGGCCTTGGGCCGCCGCGCGCTCCTTGAGCGCTCGTACGATGCGCTCCTGCACGTTCCGAACGGTCAACTGAGCCATTGGCTTTGACTTCAATGACATGTCTTCAATGAAGGCAATTTGCCCCCCAAGAGCATACCCTGTCAATCTAAAGTGAAGGGTGACAGGCGCTGCCTTTCATCCCCCGGGACCGGTTCGGATGTAAACTCGCGCTGGGCTGTATCGCGACGATTTCATGCCTGTGATCTCGCCCCCGAAGGAGCACCATGGCGACCCGAACTCGAAGGCGGCCGGCGGCGCCGTCACGCCGGCGCAGTGCCAGATCGAAGCGGAAGCAACCCTCACCCGAGCGGCGGGTGTCGCCTCTGCAGGAACCGGAGGGCATGACCCTCGAAGCCTGGCAGGCCGCTCTGCGCCGCCAGTTCGGCCGCGAGCAGGACTTCGAGCGCAGCCCAGTCGAGATTCTCGCCGTCGCGGACGGCCGTCACTTCACTCATTCAGCCTTCCCCGATTCGCTGTCTTCCGGTCTCAACGATGTCGCCTCAGGCACCCCCGCGGCAATCAGCCGGCTCGCCAGGAAACCCCGTCGATCCGAAGCCCATCCCGCGAGCCGGGGTAGCAGACGCCGGAGGGAGAGATGCGCATGCGGACGGAGTTGGAGAGACCCTGCCTCGCAGAGCCGTTGAGACTTTGATCTTGATCTGGACTCGATCCTTGGTGCGCAGGAACAGCTGGGTGATCTCTGCCCGCGTCCGAGACGCGGACTCTGCGGAAGGTCTGACGACCGGCTGGGGGCGATTGCGGGGGCTGCCAGCGGACGTGACCGATCCTGCCGTCATCCGCAAGATCCTCGACCACATCCATCAACGCGCCCCGCCGGTATGGCGCCCCACCCCGGATCAGTAAGCCATCTCATCAGCCCGCGGGCTTGTAGGAAGCTGACCCGATGCTGCGTGAGATTTTCCCCATGCCGATCACCATGCATCGGCCGGACACATCGTTGACCGTTGCTGAACCACTGGGCACGCTTATGGTCGGCAGGAAAAGAAGCGGTTGTTTTTCCTATCCGCCTCAGGACTTTCGTGGAAAAGCTCCGGAAGGGGCGATTATCGCATCCAGGCCGCGTGGCGCGCCGTTCCCCGGTCATGATCTCGAGGCGCTGCACGAAAAAGGACACCGACCCATGAACGAGACCGCCCCTCCGAGCATCCGCAGCGCCGGCGCAGACGAATGCGAGGCGGTCTTCGCGACCATCGCCACCGCCTTCACCACCGACCCGGTCGCCCGCTTCGCCATGCCGGAGCCGGAGCTCTATCTGTCCATGGCGTCGATCTTCGTGACGGGCATGGCCGGGCCCGCCTTCGAACACGGCAGCGCATACGTCGCCGAGGGCTTCGCCGGTGCGGCGCTCTGGCTGCCCCCGGGCGTGCACGCAGACGCCGCGGAACTGGGCGAGCACATGGCGACGCGCATGGCAGCGGAGCGCCTGCCCGACATGGCGGCGACCATGGAGGCCATGGCCGCTTCCCATCCGGAGGAGCCGCACTGGTACCTGCCGCTCATCGGCGTCGATCCGATCGCGCAGGGCCGCGGCATCGGCGCCGCCCTCATGAAGCATGCCCTCGCACGCATCGACGCCGACGGCGCCTGCGCCTATCTGGAATCGAGCAATCCGCGCAACATCAGCCTCTACGAGCGCTTCGGGTTCGAACGTACGGGCGAGATCCGCAAGGGCGCGGGACCGGTCGTGACACCGATGGTGCGTCCCGCGCGGCGACACTGAACGGCATCACGGAGGGGCGCCGGACGTGGAATTCGAGGGCAGGACCGTGCTCGTCACGGGCGGCGCGACCGGTATCGGCCTCGCGCTCAGCCGGCGCCTCGCACGCGAGGGCGCGCGCCTGAACACCACCGATGGCGCACGGACCGTGCATCGTCACCCTGATCCAGCGTTTCGGCAGCGCCCTGAACTTGAATGTTCATTTGCACATGCTGCTGCTCGATGACGTCTACTCCTCGGAGCACGGCAGACGGCAGTTCCGTATCCCTAAACCGCTCACGGCCGATCAGAATGGCTTTTCGCTCAATGCCGCCGTCGCATGCCAGCCCCATGAGGTTGATCGCCTCGAGCGGCCTTCCATCAACAGCTCCGGCCAGGTCATCTACCGGCTCGAGCACCCGTTTCGGGACGGCTCCACACACGTCCTGTTCAGCCCTGAAAACTTCATCGCCAGATGAGCCGCCTTGGTTCCAAGGCCGGGATGCAACCCGACCCGATGGTGCGTGAGATTTCCCCCATGCCGATCACTATGGATCCGAGGGACAGGTCGTTGACCGTTGCTGAACCGCTGGGCATGCTTCAGACAGGCACGACAAGGACCCGGTATTTTTCCTATCCGCCGCCTGATGGTACTCGGGGCTCGGTCCTGTGTGCGGCGGGCCCGTGTCGACGGCGGCGTCGAAGCGCGACAGGTCCTCGCCGGAGCGATGGAAGCGCGTGACGGCCCAGAGCAGGGCGAAGACGACGAGCAGACCGAGGATCCAGTTCATGCGGGACGATCATCCAGGCGGACGTGAGGGCTGGCGTGGACACCCATGTTCCGGGACGCGGTCCGCGGTGGCCAGTCGCGCCGTCGCCGGCCGGGGTCGTGCGTCGCGCATCCGCCTCGCCTATGGCCGTCGGTCGACGGCCGTGGTGTGCAGGGCATGAGCGAGTCGCAGGATCGATGGAAGTTCGACGGGGTCCGGGTCGTCCGTCACGACGAACTCGACACGAACACGCCGCAGACGCCGGGCATGAACCGCGCCGCGGCCATCACCCACGCCCGCTGTGGCGCCGAGAAGCTCTGGGCTGGGACGGTGGTGATCCATCCCGACGCGAAGACCGGCGCGCACCACCACGGGCCGGTGGAGAGCATCATCTACGTGATCAGCGGCCGGGCGCGCATGCGCTGGGGCGAGCGGCTGGAGTTCGTCGCCGAGGCCGGCCCGGGCGACTTCATCCACGTACCGCCCTTCGTGCCGCACCAGGAGATCAACGCCTCCGAGGACGAGCCCCTGTCCTGCGTGTTGTGCCGCAGCGGCCAGGATCCGGTGGTCGTCAATCTCGACATCCCCGTCGCCGAGACGCCGGAGACGGTGCACTGGGTGGACGACATCCATCCGGATCCGCGGGCCGGGGAATGAACGGCGCGGGCCCGTGGTCGGACCGCCGGACGGATCGAGACGCATGGTGACCCGCGCCGCTAGACTTCGGGCTCGATGACGGTCCGCGGTGCGTCACCGGGGGCGTCGCAGAGCCGCGACAGGAGAGGGGAGAGACATGACCGCAATCCGCATTCCGGGTACCGACGACGATCTCCGTCGTGCACTCGACGACGTGAATCTGCCGACGCTCCTGCTCGTCCTGACGCAACTGTCGGGCGACGCGCGCTGGATGGGCGAACGCTATCGGCCGGCTCCGATCGTGGCACCCGAGGGCAGTCTGTTCCCGGACGACAGCGGCGGCTACGACGAGGAGATCGCGGCGGAAATCCGCGCCGGGGCCTTCGACCTGCTGCGACAGGTGCGCGACGAGGGCGGCGAGCTGCCGCCGGCGCCGACGCTTGCGGGCATGCGACGGATGATGGCGTTCTCCACGGCGGAGCCGGTGGAGGACGAGTTCTGCGCCATGCTCCTGGAGGAGACCCACTTCGTCGATCGTGACGAGGACTGGTTCGCGGCGCTGCAGCAGGCCGTGGCGCGCCGGGACGAGGACGACTTCCGCGTGCTCGTGGTCGGGGCCGGTCCTGCCGGGATCTGCGCGGGCATCAAGCTGGCGAAGGCCGGAGTCTCCTATCGCATCGTCGAGAAGAACGACTCCGTCGGCGGCACCTGGTACGAGAACAGCTATCCGGACTGCGGCGTCGACACGCCGAATCACTTCTACTCCTACTCCTTCGATCGCAATCCGAACTGGTCGGGCTACTTCTCCAAGCGCGACGAGCTGTACGCCTATTTCGACGCCTGCGTGGACAAGTTCGGCATCCGCGATGCCATCGAGCTCGAGTCCGAGGTCCGGGCCATGCGCTACGACGCCGACACCAGGCTCTGGTCGGTGGATGTGCGTCGCGCCGACGGCGGGGTGGAGACGCTCGAGGCGAACGTGGTCATCAGCGCCGTCGGTCAGCTCAACCGGCCGAACATCCCGGAGTTCGAGGGGCTCGAGTCCTTCGAAGGCACGAGCTTCCACTCCGCGCGCTGGCGTCACGACGTCGATCTCGAGGGCAGGCGCGTGGCGGTCGTCGGGACCGGCTGCAGCGCGGTGCAACTACTGCCGAAGACGGCTGCGAAGGCGGCGCACACGTTCGTCTTCCAGCGTTCACCGCACTGGGTGCTGCCGAACGAAAACTACTACCGGCCGGTGGAGGCCGGGCTCGTCTGGGCTCTGAACCACATCCCCTTCTACGCCGAGTTCCACCGCGCGCGGATGATCTTCGGTTTCATGGACCGGAACTGGCCGGCCGTGCCCCTCGATCCCGCCTGGGAGCACACGGACCGCGCCATGAACGAGATCAGCGACGGCATGCGTGCCGCGCTCACCGAGTACATCCGGGAGCAGCTCGGCGAACGGCAGGATCTGCTCGAGAAATGCGTTCCGCAGTTCCCGGTGCTGGCCAAGCGCCCGATCATCGACAACGAGTGGTATCCGACCGTCGCGCGCGACGATGTCGATCTCGTCACCGAAGAGATCGTCGCGGTGCGCCCGAACGGCATCGAGACCAGCGACGGGATGGTGCACGAGGTCGACGCCATCATCTTCGCGACCGGCTTCAGGTCGAACCTGTTCCTGTGGCCCATGGAAGTAGTGGGTCGCTCCGGGACGACGTTGGGCGAGCGCTGGGGGGACTATCCGCGCGCCTACAAGGGCATGCTGGTCCCCGACTATCCGAACCTGTTCTGTCTCTACGGACCGAACACCAACATCGTCCACGGCGGCAGCATCCTCTACACGATCGAGTGCCAAGTGCATTACGTCATGCAGTGTCTCGCGCTCATGCTCGGTCGTGACGCCCAGGCGCTGGAGATCCCCGAGCAGATCAACGACGCCTACAACGACGAGGTGCAGGAGATCAGCAAGGATCTCGCCTGGGGACATCCGAACGTGCACAGCTGGTACAAGAACTCCGACGGGCGGGTGGTGAACAACTCGCCGTTCAGTAATCTGGAGTACTGGTCGCGCACCCACGACGTCGAGCCGAACCGCTACCGGATGAGTTGAGGGGCGCATCGCGAAGGGCGAGGGGCATTCCCAGCAGGAGGAGAGCCATGGGCATGGCGATCAAATAGGGCACCCCACCCAGGATCAGTACACGATCTCATGAGTTCGCGATTCGCCATTGACTCGGTGAACACCTCCCCTTGGCCGGTGGATGCTTGGTTTCATGATCGGCTCTCGAGCATGCAGGAAGCCAACCTGTTGCTACCCAAAACAAAACCGATTTATCGCTCCTGCGACGCTCGCCATGATCTCAGCAGCATCTGTCACGCCCGTATAGCCAGCTGATCGATCGCGTCGATCGCTTTCGCGTTGGCCTCGATCTCCCGCTCGAAACCGCAGTGGTTCTGCAGGTTCATCCAGAACTCGGCGGAGTTGCCGAACAGCTTCGCCAGGCGCAACGCCGTACCCGGCGTGACATTGCGTTCCTCGCGTGCGATATCCTGGATGCGGTTCGGCGGCACGTCGATCGCCTTGGCCACGCGGTAGGCCGACAGGCCGAGCGGCTTCATGAACTCCTCGCGGAGCACTTGACCTGGGTGCATCGGCTGCAACGTCACGCTGGTCATGTTGATGTTCCTCAGTGGTCATCCACGATCTCGACGTCGACGTCGACGTCGAAGGCATCGCCGTTGCGCCAGCAGAAGCAGATCCGGTACTGGTCATTTACCCGGATGCTGTGCTGGCCCTTGCGATCACCCTTCAGAGCTTCCAATCGGTTGCCCGGTGGGACACGCAGGTCGGTCACGTTCGTAGCGGCGTTAAGCATCTTCCGCTTCCGTCGCGCCAGCTTACTGACTTGGGAGCCGAGCCGGCGGGAGACTTCATTGTTGAAGGTCTTCTCAGCTTCGCGCTCTGCCCACGTTTTGGTCATGAAGTTAACTATGTTAGACGTACTTACGTACGTCACGTGTATCTATGGGCAATCGACCCGAGGGCACGCCACTCTAATCTGGACGCCGCAACTGCAAACCGAGTTGACGCCAAATCTTGTACGGCGCGTCACGCAGCGACCTCCGCTGACTGATTCACCTGCTCTCCGTCTTTGAACTCGACGTTGTTGACGACGCGTGTCAGGAGCCGGAATCCCCTGATCGCTCCCCATCGCTTCTTGGCCGACAGCATCAGCCGGT
>SLTB01000202.1 GCA_007130155.1 Pseudomonadales bacterium | reverse complement strand
CGGTCGGTGACCGGCGGCTACGTCTACCGGGGCTCGGCCCTGCCCGCCCTGGTCGGCGCCTCTTTCGGCACGCGGTCAGCATGAATGCTCCGCAACTACGAGCGTGCAGATCACTGCCGTCACGGCTAAGCCGCAGGCCGCGGCCATGCGACTTGGGAACCTTGTCTCGCGCAGGTTCTGTGGATCGCCGAGTCTGACCCCGCAGGATCCTCGCGCCTGCTGCTCCCGCAGCGTGTCGGTGCATGGCCCGCCAGCACGTGGGAAATCGACGCCATCTCGAGACGTCTTCGTGCGGGCGCTGGTATGTGTACCTCCATGCAGCAGTGATGCACGGCTTGGACCTTGCGCTACGAACGGAGCTTGCTCCAAGACGCGCCGGCCCCAACCAGACTCGCAGCACCACAACGCCACATCGCTGCTTGAACGCAGCCGCTGCGAAGACACGTACGGACAGCGCTGCCTTCTGACACTCACGGTTCGCGACTCACATTGTGTTGCACTCAGTGGTATAGATAGATGACAGCGCGCGTTCAAGACTCGCACTTCCTCTCGCTGGTCGAAGCGGGTCGGCCTGTCCGACGCCATGTTGTGGAAGAGCGCCGACGGGATGCGTGATGGTCTGCTCGATGCCGACCTCGGTGGGCACGTCGTGAAGAAGCGGATCGCAGTGTCCGGCCGGGGCAAACGCGGCGGCGTGAGAACCCTCGTGGCCACGAGACTCGCCAAGCGTTGGTTCTTCCTTTACGGCTTCAGCAAGAACGAGCGCAGCGATATCAGCACAAACGCCCTGAGGGGCTTCCAGGAACTCGCGAAGGAACTGCTGGGGTTCGACGAAAGGGAGCTTGCCATCGCAGTGGCAGCCGGTGAACTGTTGGAGTTGAAACGTGAGCAAGACAAGTCAAAAAAATCGGATGTTCGCGGAGATCCATGAGACCGCCCGCGGCCTGCATGGCGCCCGCCTGATCAGCAAGCGCCGCATGAGCGAATTCGAGGCTTTGTGTCAGTTGGACATTGATGACATGACAGCGGAGAAGATCAAGTCGCTGCGCAAGCGGGCTCACGTCAGTCAGGCGGTCTTCGCGGCGGTGCTGAACACCAGCGTTTCCACGGTCCAAAAGTGGGAGGTCGGCGACAAGAAGCCAAGCGGTCCGTCCCTGAAGCTCCTCAATCTCATCGAGCGCAAAGGGTTGGAGGCGCTGCTTTGAGGGATGTCAGGCTCCTCGAGCAGCACCGCTTGCCGTGCTTGCCAAGAACGTTTGGGCTGCAACGAAAGGCCATGCGCTCTGCACCTCGTCATCGAACTGCGGCTGCGTGGGCTCCGCGTGACCGCGCAGACGCTCCCACCAGCCACCACGGTGGACAGGTGCACCCGGACGGCAGACGGTCAGATCCCAGGCAGTGGCGTTGCGGCCGCTGCGCAAGATCCGACAACCACTCGAGTACCTACTGCTGGGCGCGCTCGAAGGGAGTGGCTTCACAGCGTTCGGGAACGTCCACCGCATGCCGGTGATCGACAACGATGCTGTTGGGTCGACGCGGTATTCGACGTAGTCCATCAGTCCTTGTGCGCTTCCGCGGAAGCGGTGGCGAGGCCTTTCGACAGTTTCTGCGGTGGCTGCGCGATACCTCGGCCAGTTCCACGGCTATCGGAATCAAGTCCACCCCGAAGAAATTGTGGTCAGCGAGGTAGTTCTTCACCCGCTGCTTTTCGTCGGCGTCATCGGCCTTAAGGGATGCGTTCGCCGTTGGCCAACTGGGCCAGCTCCAGGTACTTGTCTGCGACCTGCTTGAGCGCTTCATTGAGGAAGGCCGGATAGCGCTACGTCAGCCTCCTTGCCTGCCAGCAGCCCGTGCGAGCAGGGCCTGCAGCTGATGCTGCCAGTTGTCGGGGAAGCCCATCGGAGGCCGCGGAATCACGTTATTGGCCAGCACAAGGGCCTCCAGCTTGTCACCCCAGCCTATGTCAGGGCTGATGCGATGAGTCATGTAGACCAGCATCGACACGACAGTGAACAGCCGTCTCGGCACTTGCCGGCGTCGGCGACCATCCGGCGTCGGAATGCTGTCGTCCCAGCGCGGCGGGACGCTGAGTTCCCGGTTCCAAAGCCGGGCATGGTGCGCGCAAATGTTGCGAATGAAGGTCAGCGTGTGCAGCCAGCTACCCAGCACACGCTGATTGACGTCGAAGCGTTTCGCGATGACCTTCCGATCGCTGTCCCGCGCCAGCCCCTGATAGAGATGCGAGATGCTGCCCAAGCTGAGCTCCTCCATCGCCGCCCAGGATGGTGGCAAGGGTGGTTCACGATAGCGGGCACCGTAGAAGCGAAAGTAGTTATCTCTCATGCGGTTATCGATTCGCCGGGTTTTGAGCGCCTCGGCCACATTGCTGCGCCTGATCTGCGCCACCTCCCGCTCGAACTGTTCGCGTTCCTTGCGCATCAGCACTTCCAGATCCGCCAGCATCCGCGCGTGATCAAACTGGCTCGCGAAGTGCGAACGCTCCATATACCAGTGAGCACCATGGCGCGGAGCCATGCTGTTGCTGATGCCCGCACGCAAAGCCACCTCGATGCGTTCGATCGCGACCATGACGGCATGCCGCAGCTCGGCATCGAAACTGTACACGCTGACCACATCTGCCAGCCGTGCGCCGGGCCGAAAGCGGTGCTCGGCATCATCACGGAACTGGAAGGGACGCATGTAGGGTGTGAGCCGAAATAGCGAGGTGACTTCGAGCAAGCGCAACGCCCGGTCGCGATCGGTAATCTGAAGGCCGCGAGTTTCGAGAAGCTGGAGCTGCTCGGCGGGCTCGAGAGGGGGTTTGTCGAATGAGGTCATGCCGCCACCCAGTACGGGTGGCGGCATGCCGATAAAGAAAACCCGCACGATTTAAGCGTGAGAACCGAGGTCCCCGTAGGCTTGGCGGGTGTATTGCGACGAACAATAGCGGCGCTAGCAGGGCAAATCAAACCGCTGCGGTGGCGATCGAAATGGGACATCACGCTTGCTCCCGACCCAACTGGCCGGTAAAGACGGCAGCCACCTGGAGGTAGGGCTTGTTTTCCTGGCGCTGGTAGGTGTCCTCGTGCAGGTCGATAGCGGCCTGGTTGACGAAGTCGATCTCGCCGAAGCGCTGGCGGCTGCCCTCCATGCGGTCGTGGTGGACGGAGTGGTAGACGGCGATGGTGTCCGGCAGGCCGCTCTGCAGGCGATTGAGCGTGCGTACTTCCTGGTACTGCTGGCTGTAGGGCAGCAGGCGCTCAGGATGGCCGGGGTGGATGCGGGCCATGGGGTGGCGTCAGCTGGCCACCGGGGGGCGGGGCTGGGTCGCCACGCGGTTCGCTGCTCG
>SLTB01000051.1 GCA_007130155.1 Pseudomonadales bacterium | reverse complement strand
TTCGAAGATCGCAGCGAGCGCATTACGCTCTATCCGGGCAACGTTGTCCGCCTGAACTGGCACGTAGCTGAGGTCCTGGTGTTGTTCGGTCGGCTGCTCGACTCCGACGGGCAAGCTCTCGAAGGTTTGCGCATCGAGGGCGCTCAGGGTTTGACCGTGAGCGACCTCGGTGGGCTGTTCCAAGCAGAAGTGTTCAGGCCCGCTGAAGGAGAATTCGTCGAATTGGCGGCCATCCGCGATGGCAGGCCCTGCCGCCTGCGCATCGATGTCGGTGAACTCGATATCCGCAATAGTATCGCCCGAGCAGGCACCCGCCGCTGTACCTGGGACTGAGCATCGCATGTTCGAAGTCATTCTACATGAACCCGAAATTCCGCCCAATACGGGCAATATCATCCGCTTGTGCGCCAACAGCGGATGTCGGCTGCATCTCATCGAGCCCCTCGGTTTCACCCTCGATGATGCCCGCCTGCGCCGCGCCGGCCTCGACTACCACGAGTATGCCGGCGTACTCGTCCATACCGACCTAGCCGTTTGTCTCGCCTCTCTGGACACAGCTCCGGACACCCAAGTATCTCATGCCCTGGACACCCAAGAGCCACGAGGCGATTACTTGGGTGTCCAGGAGTTTCGACGGGTGTTTGCTTTCTCCACGCGCGGCGCCCGGCGCCATGACCAGGTCCGCTGGCGGGCAGGCGATGCCATGCTGTTCGGTGCCGAAACCCGCGGACTGCCCAAAGACATTCTCACGGGCGTACCTGAGGACCAGCGCGTTCGGCTGCCGATGCGCCCACACAATCGCAGTCTGAATCTGAGCAATGCGGTTGCGGTAGCCGTCTTTGAGGCCTGGCGCCAGCTCGATTTCAGCGGGGGATACTGACCCCAAGGCCTCGGCCCGAGATGCTCAGGCCGAGGCCTCAGCCACCAGACGGTTCTGGCAGAATGCCGACGCTCACGGGGCAAACATGGGAGGGAAACAACCAGTGACCGAGAAGCCTGAGAGTCCGAAAGATCCATCGATCAGGCCAGACCACAGTGACTACTGGCGGGCCAATCTGCGCCTCGTCCTGCGCTGCCTAGCCATCTGGTTCTTGGTTTCCTATGGCTGCGGGATCCTGTTCGTGGATTTCTTCAACCAGTTCCGTATTGGTGGCTTCCCGCTGGGTTTCTGGTTCGCCCAGCAGGGCTCGATCCTTGTCTTCCTCGTCCTCATCGCCTACTACGCGCGTGCGATGTCCCGGCTCGACCGGGCATTTGACGTCGACGAGGAGTAGACCCAAACCATGGCACTCCAGACCCTGATCTACCTGGTCGTAGGCGCAAGTTTTCTGCTCTACATCAGCATTGCCATCGCGTCCCGAGCCAACAGTACAGGCGACTTCTACGTGGCCGGAAAGGGCGTCCATCCGGTGGCCAATGGCATGGCCACCGCGGCCGACTGGATGTCCGCCGCCTCGTTCATCTCAATGGCCGGACTGATTGCCTACCTTGGTTATGACGGTGCGGTCTATCTTATGGGCTGGACCGGCGGCTATGTGCTGCTCGCCCTGCTGCTTGCCCCCTACCTGCGCAAATTCGGCAAGTTCACCGTCCCTGAGTTCATTGGTGACCGCTACTACTCTCAATCCGCGCGCATCGTTGCGGTCATCTGCCTGATCTTCATCTCGTTCACCTACGTCGCCGGGCAAATGCGGGGCGTAGGTATCGTTTTTTCACGCTTCCTGGAAGTGGACGTCACCACCGGCCTACTGATCGGCATGGCTGTAGTGTTCTTCTATGCCGTGCTCGGAGGCATGAAGGGCATCACCTACACCCAGGTGGCCCAGTACTGCGTCCTCATCTTCGCCTACACGGTCCCAGCGGTCTTCATCGCCCTCCAGATGACCGGCAACCCGATACCGCAACTGGCCTTTGGTTCCACGCTGGTGGATAGCAGCACTTACCTGCTCGACCACCTTGACGAACTAGTCACCGACCTCGGTTTCACGGCCTATACTGACGGTTCGAAGAGCACCATCGATGTATTCTTCATCACCACCGCCCTCATGGTCGGTACTGCCGGCCTGCCCCATGTCATCGTTCGCTTCTTCACGGTCCCCAAGGTCTCCGATGCCCGCCGCTCGGCGTTCTGGGCCCTGGCCTTCATCGCCATCCTCTATACGACCGCACCCGCGGTGGGTGCCCTGGCACGCATGAACCTGATCGAGACCGTACAAACCGGGCCGGTGGGCGATCCTGAAGGTAACCTTCTTTTCAGTGAACGTCCGGATTGGTTCGACACCTGGGCCGCCACCGGCCTCATCGCTTTCGAGGACCGCAACGGCGACGGCCGGGTTCAGTACTACAACGACAGCGATCCGGCCTTTGCAGAGCGTGCGGCAAGCTATGGGTGGGCTGGCAACGAGCTGACGGTAGATCCGGACATCCTGGTACTCGCCAACCCGGAGATTGCCGGGCTGCCGAACTGGGTCATCGCCCTGGTCGCCGCAGGCGGCATCGCCGCGGCGTTATCCACCGCAGCAGGCCTGCTGCTGGTGATTTCGGCCGCGTTCTCCCATGACCTGCTCAAGAGTGTGTTCTGGAAACGAATCTCGGAGCGGGGAGAGCTGCTCGCTGGACGCTGTGCGGCGGCCGTAGCCGTTTGCCTGGCCGGTTATCTGGGCTACAACCCGCCGGGCTTCGTTGCCCAAGTCGTCGCCTTCGCATTCGGGCTGGCTGCAGCGTCCCTGTTTCCAGCCATCTTGATGGGTATCTTTTCCAAGCGTATGAATCGCGAGGGGGCCATTGCGGGGATGCTCACGGGGCTCCTTTTCACCCTCGGCTACCTGATCTGGTTCAAGGGTGTGATCATCGAACCTATGGCTGCTGACATCCCGGAGAACTGGTTGTTCGGCATTTCACCGGAAGGCATCGGCGCTCTTGGGATGCTTTTGAACTTCGCCGTGGCGTTCAGCGTCAGTGCCTTCACTCAGCCGCCACCAGCCCCGGTTCAGGACATGGTGGAGTCAATCCGAATTCCGCGCGGCGCAAAAACTGCGCGCGCTCACTGAGAGAGCCGAAAGTCTTAAGCATCCTTTAGCCCGCATATCTCACCGATGCGAGAAGCGAGGGCGTGGAGATGTCGGACAAGACAAGGCGCGCGTCAGTTCGGGCGCGCAGGCGTACTTGACCGTACGTCGACCGATTCGCCTGGAGCGAATCGGGTCGCACGCAGTGCGCCCGCAGGTTGCGCACCATGGATGGGCGGACCGGCAGGATTGCCGGCATATCGGCTTCCGCAGCCGTGCATCGGGTAGAGTCGACGACTGGCGCGGTGGTGAGTCAGCATGACCTGATTACCCGCTCCGTTT
>SLTB01000060.1 GCA_007130155.1 Pseudomonadales bacterium | reverse complement strand
GGCGACGCGCCGTGGCCGGGACGGCCGGGATCGATTGCGCAGGATACCCAGCTCTGAACCTGCCGCCTGCCGCATGGTCTGGCCATCCGGGCAGTCGACCAGCTCGAATCCTCGGGCGCCGAGGAAGCAGAAGTTGTCGTCGAGCAGCCAGCGCAGGAAGGCCACCGCCTCGGAGACCTCTTCCTGCGGCCGTGGCGGCGGCGATTGCTCCAACACGCCGATCATCTGCTCCACGCGTTCCCGCATAGGTTGAAAGTCCGAGACTGTGGCACGGACGTCGGCCAGGGTCGCATCGAGATCGGCAACAAAGCCAGGGAACTCACTGCGATCGAGGCGGTCGATCTCGGCGTGGATGATCACTTCCTTGCTGCCACCCTCCTCGACGATACCAAGGAGGCTGTGATCGGCAGCGCGTTCCACCCTCAACACCACGTTGTGCATGCCATGCAGAATCAGATCATGCCGCGACAGCGCCATCAGGAAGGAATCGACGATGAACGGCATGTCCGGATGATGGATCTGGGCGATGGTGTGGCGCGAAAGCCACCCATCCTGGTCGATCTGAGGATTGAACACCTTGATCAGCGGCCTGCCGACATCCCGTCGCTGGAGGATTTTGCTGATTCCGGCAATGGCACCGTAGAGATCATCCGGGTTGCGCCCGTCGAGATCTTCGACCGGGGTATGGGCATGGAAGCGTCGTGCGAATGCAGACAGCGCCCTGGCCGACTCGCCTGGCAGATGGCGTTCGATGGCTGCGTCGAGTTCGGCGAAGCACGCCTCTCTGCGCTCGGAAGCATTCGAAGACATTGGCCACTCTCACTGGTTCTCACACACAATAGCCTACGCGCGAACCGTACCCTGTGCGAAGGCACCGCCATCACCTCCTTGGAGATTGCCCGATGAAACGTCGTTCCCTGCTCGAGGGCGTGCTCGCCGCCTCCATGATTGGAGCCTTGACCGCCTGCAGTGCCGCCAGCCAGAGCGGAGCCAAGGGAACCAGGCTGGGAATGAGCAAGGCCGATTGGCGGGAAATTCTGCCTGCCGATCGCTATGCCGTGCTGTTCGAGGAGGCTACCGAACGTCCGGGAAGCAGCCCACTGAACGACGAAGAACGGGAAGGCACCTACATCTGCGCCGCCTGCCATTCACCCCTGTTCGAGAGCATTTACAAGTACGACAGCGGTACCGGATGGCCAAGCTTTACCCAGCCGATAGCCGACAGCATGGGCACCAAGGCGGATTACAAGCTCTTCATCCGCCGCACGGAGTACCACTGCATTCGCTGTGGCGGCCATCAGGGGCACGTCTTCAATGACGGCCCGCCTCCCCGTGGTGAGCGCTGGTGCAACAATGGACTGGCACTGTTGTTCGTCGCCAAGGGTGAGCCCTTGCCCGCACTGAGAGTATGAACCGGCTGGCTTGCCGAGCCCCGCTCTGGCAGATTCAAGTGTCCGGAACCCGAAGCTCGCGGCACTGTGAGCTTGACCGCGCTTCGGACACCAGGGGCGCCAAGGAGGCAGGTCGCGAATACTTCGACGCTGTGCAACGCGGTGTCCGGGCCGCAGCCACGCTCCAGGATGCCGGACCACTGTAAGGACACAGACTGTATGGCCGCGGTGAGGTATTGCGTCCGCTCGACCTGGGACCCGCCACACCTTCGCGAACGCGCCTTGCTACAGCGTCGGAGACCTGCAGAGCAGCGCAGCTGCCCAGTTCAGAGATGACCAGCCATGACCATCACGATTTCGCGATTGCAGAACCTCATTCCTTGCGTCGCTCTGGGCCTCGCACTCGGGCTGGGCCTGCTTGCGACCCCAGCCCATGGGGAACTGCCAGCCTCCGTGGCAAGGGTGGCCAGCGCTCTGGGCGTCGACCATGGAGACATCAGCCTCTGGGTGCAGGAGCTTGACCGGCCCCGTCCCGTCGCGGCACACAGGCCCGACACTCCCAGAACGCCGGCGTCCACCATGAAGCTGGTGACCACCTTCGTCGCCCTGCAGGGCCTCACTCCGGCCTTTCGCTGGCGAACGGAAGTCCATGCCATGGGCCCGGTGGTCGATGGTGTTCTTGAAGGCGACCTGCTGCTTCGCGGCTATGGTGATCCTTACCTGGTCAGCGAGGAATTCTGGAAGCTCACCCAGGCCATCCGTCAGCGTGGCCTGACTCGGATCAACGGTGATCTGATCTTCGACAGCAGTTACTACCAGCTTCCGGCAGAGTCTCCTGGTGACTTCGACGGTCGTCCGGATAGAGTCTATAACCTCGTTCCCCACCCACTCCTGGTGAACTTCAACGCCATGCGCTTCGAGTTCGAACCGGCAGGCGGCCAGGTTCGGGTCACCACCGAACCCGTGCTCACCAACGTCAATGTTCAGAACCGGCTGCGGGTAAGCCCCGGCACCTGCGGCGGCTATCAAAGGGGGATCGCCCTTAACGTCCTCGAAGCACCACTGCGGGATCGGGTGATGCTCGAGGGCGCGTTTCCGGCAAGCTGTGATCGCTACGCCATGACCCGCAGCGTCCTGCAGCCGGAATCCTATGCCTTCGGGCTTTTCGACAAGTTTTGGCGACAGGCAGGGGGCGAACTCAGTGGAGGGTGGCGGACCGGCGTACTGCCCTCACCCTGGGTGGCGGAGACCGCAGCCTTCAATAACGGCGACGATGACCAGCCGGATGCGTCCAGCAGCACCCTGCTCCACATCCACCATAGCCGTCCCCTCGGGGACATCGTGCGGCTGGTCAACAAGTACAGCAACAATGTCATGACCCGCCACCTGGAACTGACTCTTGGCGCTCAACGCTTTGAGCCGCCGGCGACTCCCGAGAAGGGCCGTTCGGCGACCCTCGAACTGCTACGCCAGCATGGCATCGATACCCATGGCATGATTCTGGACAACCCCTCGGGCCTGTCCCGCAGCGCCCGTCTCTCGGCCCGCCAACTCGGGCAGCTCCTGCAGGCCGCCTGGGATGGTCCCTACATGCCTGAGTTCGTCTCCTCCCTGGCATTATCCGGCCTCGACGGCACGGTCCGCAGTCGCTTCAATAACGGCCCGGAAACCGGCCGCATGCACCTGAAGACCGGCACGCTGGATCATGTCTCGGCCATCGCCGGCTATGTGCAGACCCCAGACAACCGGCGATTCGCTGTGGTGGTGATGATCAATGCGGCCGATGCCCACCGCGGCCCCGGCGAAGAGATCCAGGACGCCTTGCTGAGTTGGGTGTTCAATCAGCCGCCCCCTTAGCCCGCATATCTCACCGATACGCGAAGCGAGGGCGCGGAGATGCCGGTAAAGACAAGGCGCGCGACAGTTCGGGCGCGCAGGCGTACTCGACAGTACGTCGACCGATTCGCCGGGAGCG
>SLTB01000220.1 GCA_007130155.1 Pseudomonadales bacterium | reverse complement strand
TGTGGTCTATCGCCGCAGTCACGCTCAGCAGCTAACCACCCAGCAGCGTTATCAGGCCCGACTGCTGAAACTGGTTCATGCCAGCAATCAGATCAGTCGGGGTCGAAGCCAGGCCGGCGTCTTCGAGCGCACCGTACGTCTGGCTCGCGAACTGATTCCTGCCCACCAGGCACTAGCCAGCAGTAGCTGTCGTGATTCCGACGAACAGCAGGTCCAGGCCGTATCGCTGAGCGATGCCTATGCCGCGTGGCGTGAATACGGCGAGAAGCCTAACGACGAAGGCATTGACTCACTCGTGCTGGAGCAGCGCCGCCCCATGCGCCTGACCCGAGCCGAGATGGAAGCGCAGCCGGCCTTCCGGCGCCTCAGTGCCACGGTGCAACGCCACCCGTCGCTGCAGGGTTGGCTGGCTGCGCCGGTACTCGCAAGCGATGGCCGCTCACTCGGACTGCTGCAACTCTCCCATCGCTATGAGGGGGAGTTCGACAGTGAGGACGAAGCCATCCTGCAGCAGCTTGCCATGGTGGCCGCGGCAGCCATCGAGCAGACACAGACCCTGGAAGCGCTGCATGCGAGCCGAGGCGCTGCTGAACAGTCCCGGGACGAATATGCGCGCCTGCTCGAATCACTCGGGGAGGTCTACATCGCGGTGGATGGCAGGGGCGACATCGCCCATCTCAATACTGCTGCGGCGGCACTCTATCGTATCGACCCTGAAGCCATGCGCGGCCGCCCCCTTGCTGAACTCGACGCCGAGGCCGCGCGGCCACCGGTATCCACTTACTTCGAACAGGTGATGCGTAAACGTGAACTGTTGCGTTTCACATGGCAGCACGAACATCTGCATCGCACCTTCGAGGTTCACAGCTTTCCCACGCCATCGGGCTTCGGCGCGCTGCTCACCGACGTCACGGAGCAGCGCGCCACAGAAGAGCAACTGCGCCAGGCCCAGAAGATGGAAATCGTCGGTCAGCTGACCGGCGGCGTTGCCCATGATTTCAACAATCTCCTTACCGTCATCCTCGGCCAAGTCGATCTGCTGACCCACAACGGAGGTGGATCACTGGCGGACGCAGACATACGCGACCGCCTGGACATGATTGCAGAGGCCAGCCAGCGGGCAGCCCAGCTCACCCAGCGCCTGCTCGCATTCGCTCGTCGTCAGACCCTGAACCCGACGCTGGTAAACCCCGGACGGGTGCTCAAGCAGATCGAACCGCTGCTGCGCAGCACCATTGGTGCGAACGTGGAGATCGAAGTGGTGCAGAGCGCGGGCCTGTGGGACGTGGAGATCGACGTCAATCAGTTCGAGAATGCCATTCTCAATCTCGCCTTGAATGCCCGAGATGCCATGCCTGAGGGGGGACGGCTGTCCATCGACGCTACCAACATGCGCATCGACGATGATTACGCCGAAGCCAATTCAGAGGTGGAGCCCGGCCAATATGTGATGGTAGCGGTCACCGACACTGGATGTGGCATGTCACCGGACGTGGCAGCACGAGCCTTCGAGCCGTTTTTCACCACCAAGGAAGTGGGCGCCGGCACTGGCCTCGGATTGAGCATGGTTTACGGATTCCTGCGCCAATCCGGCGGCCAGGCGAAGATCTACAGCGAACCCGGTGAGGGCACCGTGGTGCGCCTTTACATCCCACGCCGATTCAATCCCAACGCCCCCGAAACCGAGCTCCCGGCAGCCCACGGCTACCCTCTACCCAGGGGGGATGAGCGGATCCTGCTGGTGGAAGACGACGATCTGGTGCGGGCATTCGTCAGCCGCTCCCTTGATCAGCTCGGCTACCGGGTCATGCCGGTGGTCGACGGCCCAGCCGCCATCCGCCTGCTCGAGAGCGGCAACCGCTTCGATCTGCTGCTCACGGATGTGGTACTACCAGGCGGCATGTCCGGGCGTCAGGTCGCGGATGCCGTCAGCCAGCGGCAGCCTGACATCCGCATCCTCTACGCGTCTGGCTACAGCGACAACGCCATCGTCCATCATGGTCGCCTCGACCATGACGTGGAGTTCCTTAGCAAGCCCTTCTCCCAGACCCAGCTCGCCACCAAAGTCCGGCGAATCCTCGATGCGCCGGATGCCTGACGAACGCGGCGACGCCGTCCCCGCATGGGAGGCCCCCGTCCGCAGCAGGCGGATGGGCAGATCTTGATGAGCTGTGCCTAAGCCGAAACCGCTGCCTTCGCCGAATGTCATCGCCATCGCTGCTTCGCTGCTCTCGCAGCCTCCCACAGACATGACACGGGAACTCTCGTTGGGCGACACTACCCCCTGTTTTTCAGGCTGCAGGCAACAGACATGAGCCAGGACCACATTCGCGACCCTGATGGGGTGCTCTACGATCGCTTCCATTTCAGTCAGGCCGTTCGCAGCGGCAACCTGCTGCTGTGCTCGGGCCAGATTGGCACCGACGCCAGCGGCGGCGTTCCCGCCGAGTTTATCGACGAGGCCCGCAATGCCTGGGCAGGCGTCGGCCGAGTGCTGGCTGCTGCCGGCGTGGATCACGCCGCCATCATCGAATTCACCAGCTACCACGTTGGGCTGCAGCAGAGCCTTGCAGACTTCATGGTGGCCCGGGACGAGGTGCTGGGTGAGCCGTGGCCTGCCTGGACGGCCATTGGCGTCGCAGAGCTCGCGGTGCCCGGCGCACGGGTGGAAATCCGCGTCACCGCCCGCCTGCCAGATTGAAGCCGACCACCGCAATGCAGCTGTGGAAGCCATGGAATCTGGCGCCGCCACTGCTGATCTTATGCGCGCTGGCAGGCTGCGCTGCCAGCGCGGCCGCAGAACCTTCGTTGGCAGGCCATTGGCTGCTAGACGGTGACCGTTCGGATTCCCCCGAGCGTGCCAGCCGCCGGGCGCTGCGTGATGTTCGCCGCATCATGCAGCCACGGGGCAACTCGCCACGGCCTGGCGGCTCCGCTGCTGCCAACACCCGAGCCGAGGAGGTTCTGGCGCCGCTCTCACCGCCGACCCGACAGGTCAGCATTGAGCTCAACGACGTCGAGGCCATCTTTCGCATCGATGATCGCCCAGCCCGCCGGCACTTCACAGACGGCCGGGCGGCGGTGATCGATTCGAGCCGCCCAGAGCAGAGCATCGCCGCCTGGGAAGATGGCAGGCTTTACATCGAGCAGACCTTTGCTGGCGGCACCCGGATCATCGAGACCTGGTGGCTGGAAGCCGGACACCTACGCGCCGACTACGAAGCCCGGAACAGTCTTTTCAGCGAGCCCATACGCTTCACGCTGCGATTCAGGCGCGATGGATCCCAGCCATGACTTTCGACGATATGCCGCGCATAGACCTGACCCATGCGCCCACTGCCCTGGAAGCCCTCGGAGGCCTGCGCCAACATCTAGGCGGACCGCGGATTTGGGTGAAACGCGACGACTGCACCGGGTTGGCCGGAGGAGGCAACAAGACCCGCAAGCTCGAGTACCTGATCGCGGAAGCCGAGGCCGAGGGTGCCGACGCCGTGGTGACCTTCGGTGCCCTGCAATCTAACCACGCACGCCAGACGGCTGCGGCATGCGCCAGGCGGGGCCTCGCCTGCGACTTAATCCTCCTTCCCGCAGTCGCCCGCGAATCCGATGGTTACCTCCTGGGTGGCAACCTGCTACTCGACCGCCTGCTCGGAGCCAGGATTCATCACCTGCAACCGGGGCAGATGCCGGCTGCAGTGTTGAAGACCGTCCTGGCCGACCATGCTGCTGCCGGACGACGCGGCTACGTGATTCCCGCAGGCGGCAGCAACGCTACCGGGGCACTAGGCTATGTGCGCGCCGCGCGGGAGCTGGCCAACCAGTGTCGGGAACGCGGCATCTACCCGGCCGCCGTCATCCACGCCACATCCACAGGCGGCACCCAAGCCGGGCTGCTGGCTGGATTTCGCATCGAAGGTCTCTCGACCCGGGTCATCGGCATTAACGTCTACAACGACCAAAGCTCAGCATTGGTGGCACACATCGAAGCCTTGACTGCACAGATCCTGTCACGCATCGCACCTGGCATCGCACCAGCAGCCGATGGCGTGGAGGTCGTAGACGGTTTCCTTGGCGGGGGCTACGGCGTGCCCACAGCGGCCATGGTGGAGGCCGTCAGCCTGATTGCGAGCAAAGACGGGCTGCTGCTCGATCCGGTCTATTCGGGCAAGGCCATGGCTGGATTGCTGGCCATGCTGGATCGCGGGGCCTTCGTGGAAGATGACGACCTGATCTTCCTGCACACTGGCGGCACGCCTGTGCTCTCGGTTTACGCCAGTGCGTTCCCCTAGCCCGAAGTCTTTGAGGCCGGCACTCAGGCAGTAAACTGCTGGGGCAGGCTTCAGGTGTGCACTTGCAAGGCACCCCCAGCAATCTCACCAGCCGGGGCGGTCTGAGCGATGCCTATCTGCATGGCATCGATACCAGGGCAGAGCCGGCCCAAGCCCCAATTGCACGGCAACAGGAGGCGCGCGCTTGGAAGACCTGCATCCCGTCCTGCTTGGCACCCTGGCCAGCGGCCTTGCCACCCTCGGTACCGCGCTGGGCGCGAGCGTGGTGTTCTTCTTCCGTCGCATCGAAACTCTGCTGGAGGACATCCTGCTTTCCGGCGCGGCCGGAATCATGCTTGCCGCCACTTTCTTCTCGCTGCTCCAGCCCGGACTGGACATCGGCCAGGCACAGTTCGGCAGCGAGGCCATCGCCGCCCTGGTGGTGGTGGGTGGACTGCTCGCCGGTGCATGGCTGCTCTGGCTGATCCATCAGCGCGCCCCCCACGAGCACTTCATCACCGGTCAGGAGGGGCCACCGAATCCGCGCCTGGGCCGCATCTGGCTGTTCGTGATCGCCATTACGCTGCACAACTTCCCCGAGGGCATGGCCGTGGGTGTCGCCGTCGCCGGCACCGGATTTGCCGGTGGCACCGCCCTCACCATCGGCATCGGTCTGCAGAACATTCCCGAAGGACTCGCCGTGGCTATCGCCCTGGTTGCCGTGGGCTACAATCGCATGCAGGCCTTCCTCGTCGGCCTTGCGTCCGGCTTGGCCATGCCTCTGGGGGGCCTTCTGGGCAGTGCCGCCGTCTGGATTGCCGCCCCACTGCTGCCCGCCATTCTTGGCTTTGCCGCGGGCGCCATGCTGTTCATCATCAGCGATGAGATCATTCCCGAGACCCACTCCCGCGGCTATCAGACCGCTGCGACTTTTGCCCTGCTCGGCGGTTTCGCGATCATGCTGCTGCTCGAGGCCACGATGGGCTAAGCCCGCCAGGAGTAGAATCGCCGCCTCACCTGCTCGAAGGCTTTTCCACAAGGTCATCTGCCGGAATGGCCAAGGGTAAAGGGACCCTGCGCAAACCACATGGCGCAGGGGTGAGGCGAAATGACCACGGCTGGTCATTTCCGAACAGGAAATCGCTACCGGAGACCCGTCATCGACCGACGAGACAGTCCCGAGCCCGTCAGGATGCCCGTAGCTCCGGGCGCCTTGGGCACGGAGCTCAACACACTCATCCGGCTTGGTTCACCCGTTGTCGCCGCCCAGATGGCCCAGATGGGCATGGGTGTGGTGGACACCATCATGGCCGGCCGCGCCAGCGCCCACGATCTGGCCGGTGTCGCGCTGGGCGGCAATATCATCTGGCCATCCATGATTCTGCTGATGGGCGTGCTGATGGCACTGACGCCCACCATCTCAAGGCTGCACGGCGCCGGCAGGACGGCAGAGACCGGCGAAGTGGTGCGCCAGGGCCTCTGGATGGCGGTGATCACCTCTGCCGCCGTACTGCTTCTGGTGAGCCAGGCTGGCACCGCCTATCGGCTCATCGGGGTCGATCCGGAGATCATTCCGCTGGCCGAGCAGTACGTGCGCATCGCTTCCATCGGCCTGCCCGGGGTGATGTTCTTCAACGTCTTCCGCTATCTGTGCGACGGCATGGGCAACACCCGTCCCGCCATGCTCGTAGTCTTCGTCGCCCTGGGTTTGAAGATCTTCCTGAACTGGGTCTTCGTGTTCGGAAATCTGGGCGTGCCTGCCATGGGCGGCATCGGCTGCGCCTGGTCAACAGCCATCACCATGTGGTTCGAATGCGCCGCTATGCTATGGCTGGTCAGCCGACCCTATTACCGCCAGCGCACCGGGCTGTTCAGTCGTTTCTCCTGGCCCGACTTCAAGCGTGTTGCCGAGCTGCTCCGGCTCGGGGTGCCCATCGGTCTGACTGCATTCTTCGAGATTGCCGCCTTCTCGATGGTGACGCTGCTGGTAGCCCGACTGGGCGCCACGGCCGTGGCGGCCCAGCAGATCGCCTTCAGCATCAATGGCGTCGCCTTCATGATTCCGCTCGGGCTGGGTATGGCGGCCAGCATTCGGGTCGGACACGAACTGGGCGCGGGCCGCAATGACGGCGCCCGTCTGGCAGCGCTGGTCGCCCTCGGGGCATCGCTGGGCTACGCCCTGATCGCCGCCACCGTCCTGGTGTTTGGCCGCGATACCATCGTCGGCCTGTTCACCCGCGACGCAGAGGTCGCCGTACTGGGCGCCCAGCTGCTGCTCTTCGTCGCGCTCTATCAAATCGTCGATGACGCTCAGGCGACGGCCATCGGTGGCCTGCGGGGCTACAAGGACACCCGCACCCCCATGCTCATCGCGCTCTGCGGTTACTGGGGTGTGGCGCTACCTGTCGGAGCCGGACTCGGACTGGGCTGGTTCGGCATCGAGCTCGGCGTCTACGGATTCTGGATCGGTCTTGCCCTCGGCTTAACCGTGGTCGCTATCGCTCTGGTATGGCGCCTCCTGCGGTTATCGCGGCGCCCCTGGAACTATCCCCATACACTGGCCAGCGCCAGCTGAGAGCTGAGGCATCAAGTCTCGCCGGCACACCAGGCGCGCGCGCCCTGGTCAGCCTCGGCAGCGAAGGTCCGCACCTCGGCATGGGCGAAGTGCTTGCCGAGACGATCCGCCAGCGGCTGCCAGTCTCCTGGGGCCACCAGTGCGATCCGGGTCAGATGTTCATGATGCACCCGAACGAAGCCAAGGTGGGACAACAGCGTATCCAGCGCATCCCAGGACGCCTCGGATCCGTTCCAGGCACTACCGTTCAGCGAGATCACCGCCCCTCGTAACTTCCCATGGTAGGACAGGAGGCCGTCGCCACTGGCCACATGACCGAAGTCACGGGTGCCGAAACTGCCATGAACCTCCACTTCGATGATCCCCCGCCCTGCATCAGGCGCGAGACTTACACTGGGCGCCTCCCCCCTTGCCGCCTGTGGGTGTGCCCCTACATCGACGGTCACCGCCGCAGATGCCGCCGACTGCTCCAGAACCGGCCGCCGCAAGCTATCAAGATGTTGCCAGGCCAAAGACAGACCCGTTACGGCGAAGGCGACGCTGAGAAGCGATCCGGTAATGGCCAGCCATTGCAGCAGAAGGTAACCAGAGGTCGCCAACGGGAACATCAGCAAGGCGGCCAGCAGCGGCACGGCCACCACGAGCACCGCAAGACCCAATCCAGCGCCCTTGCCAAGTTGCCAGACTGCAGCGACATCCATGGGCCGTTCAAGCGCGATCTCCGGCAGCAGCAAGGCCATGCGACTGACCAGCCAGGCCGATACCAGCAGTGCCACAGTGAGTCCCAACGGTTGACTCAAGGCCACCAGCGGAGCACAGAGCATCACCACCATTGCGGCTGCGAGGATCTGTGCGCAGGACCAACCCAGATAGCGCAGTTCGCGACGAGCGAATGGCCCCACGCCGAAAGGCGGCACGCTCTGAGGCCCCAGCAGGATCAAGCGATGAATGTTGATCGCCAGCAGCACGTAGACCGCGAGCCGCAGAAGCACGATCGCCGGCAGCGCTGCCTCTGCGGAGGCCTGCGCGTAAAGCACCCAGGCATCGATCAGGACATGCACCACCCAAGGCAATGCCAGGGCATGCAGCAACGCCGCCCGGCGCTCCATCAAAAGGGCCAGCGAACCAGCGAGCATGCGCCCCAAGGGCAGCACAGATGCGGATGGACGATTACTCATGGACACTCCTGCAGCAGCGCGATCGCAGATCGTGCCGCAAACGACGCCGTGGAGCACTGCTGCTGGTCCGCTACAGAGCCCCCGCTAAATCAGAGGGATAGGATTTGCTACAGAACACGCCGGCTCAGCATAATGGATGCCATGCCAGCCCTCCACGATTCCGGCCACTTCACCCGCCGCAGGGCCATCGCAACGTGAATCACGCAGGGCGACGGCTACTCACGCTTCCGATTCTGTTCCTGGCCACAGCCCTGATCACCCTGGGCCTTCCGTTTTGGCTGCTGCTGGCCTGGCTGAGCGGCCTGCTGTTCTCCGGCAGCCGGGCCGCGCCGCGAGTGCTGCTTTTCCTGACGGCCTTCCTGTGGTGTGAAGTCCTGGGCGTTCTGACTTCCGCCTGGCTCTGGCTCCGACACGGTCTGCGCGACAGTGTGGCGTCCCGACAGCGCTTCCTTGCGGCCAATTTCGAACTGCAATCCTGGTGGGCCGATCGTCTCAAGCGGGCCGCCGCACGGCTGTTCCGTCTGCGCTTCCACATCGAGGGAGCCGAAGAGCTCGACGGCGATGGCATCATCCTGATGCCACGCCATTGCAGCATCGGCGACACCTTGATCCCCATCGTCTTCTACTGCGCCGCCCATGACCGTCGCCTGCGCTACGTTCTCAAGCGCGAACTTCTGCTCGATCCCTGCCTGGACATCGTCGGGAACCGCCTGCCGAACTACTTCATCGACCGAGCGTCCCAGGACACCGGACGGGAAGTGGAAGGCATACAGGCCCTGACGGCCGACCTGCCAGCGGATCACGGTATCCTGATCTATCCCGAGGGCACGCGATTCTCGACTAGGAAACGCCAGTCCCTCCTGCAGCGCCTCGCCACGAAGGACCCGGAACTCAAGGCGCGGGCCGCAGCCTGGGACCGCCTGCTGCCGCCGCGAAGCGCCGGTCCAATAGGCCTGCTGCTGGCCAATCCCGGACGGGATGTGGTGTTCTGTGCCCACACTGGATTCGAGGGTTCGGCGAGCTTCACCACCTTATTCAACGGCAGTTGGCTGGACACTGAGGTCAGGGTGCGATTCTGGCGCATTCCTTTTGCAGAAGTTCCGCGGAGCGCCACCGCCCTGAAGGCGTTTCTCTACGACCAATGGGATCGCATGAATACCGAAGTCACGCAACTGCAGGATGCCGCTGCAGCCAGCCTCAGGGAATGAAGAACACAGCCACTACTGACAAAGGATCATTCGACGTCGAGGTGGGAAGTGTCCGGTGGTGGCGGTGGCGGTTTACGCGGCAATGTCTCCAGGTCAGCCCCCGTCGGTGCCAGCTCGAAATCCGCTTCCGGGACCGGCAACGGCAGGACGGCTTCTACTCCCTCGCCCAGATCGGCACCGACCTCAGCCAAAGATAGTGCCGACAGATCCAGTTCCAACTCCGGCATGTCACGCTGGGGAGCGAGATCCGCCCCGGGCGCATCAAGTTCGAGTGCCGAAGTATCGGGAGCCGGCGGCGGTTGCGGAGGAGGCGGCAGGACATCCGCAAGACTGCCGCTGTTCGCCGGCGCCGCGCTGATGTGACTGACATCCACCGCTAACGGCTGCGGGCGCGGCAGCTCGTCTGCCGACACCAGATCACCCCCTTCCGCAGCCAGCGTCCAGCCGTCACCTTGGGGAAGATCTGCAGCGACCGCCTGCTGTATCGGACGCCCAGGTAGCGGCCCAGCGTCGGCCTCGGCAGCCTGTGGGCTTGATGCCACAGCCGGCGGAGATGACCGCCCCACCTCCTCCACCGCCAGCCGTTCGGCCAGGGTCGGTTTGGCGGCAGGCGGCGGCTGAACCTGCGCAACCCGGAGTCGCGCGCCCGCATCGCGAAAAGCAGCCTGGAAGCGAGCGGCCACAGCCTTAGGAACGTCCCGCTTGAGGACGACCGACTGACCACTGAACAGGGCCTTGACCTTCGGCGCATCGATCTTCAGCAGCACCATGATGCGCCGCGCTACCGCGGAGCGGTCCTGCCCCTCGAGAACTTCGCCACGAAATACCAGATGGTAGACCGGTTCTGTCACGCCCCACTCCGAACAGCTTGGCCCATGGGCGAGTGTAGCCCGGGTGCGCCTTCGCCGCATGGGTCGCAGCCGGCCAGCTTCGGCCGGCGGGTGACTTGCCCTGCTCCGATCATGACGGGCACACTCGATTCATCAACGGAGGGAGAAACATAACCATGAGCGTCATAGCCAACGTCGCCGTCCTGCCGCAGGAGAAAGCACCGCTTCGTATCGAAACCCTGAAGTTGCCCGACCCGGGCTCCCATCAGGTCCTGTTGCGGCTGTTCGCAAGCGGCATCTGCCACAGCCAGCTGCACCAGATGCATCGCGACCGCCCAAGTCCGGTGGTACTGGGCCACGAAGCGACCGGCATCGTCATGGCCACCGGCAAGGACGTGCACCACGTCAAGGAAGGCGACCATGCCTTCGTCACCTGGGTGCCTCGGGATGTCAAAGCGGGCGGCCGACTGCCTATCATCGCCACCCTGGAGACATCCGCAGGCCTTGCCGTTTCCGAGAACGTCTACACTTGGGCCGATCACACCCTGGCTGACGAGCAGTACGTGGTGAAGGTCGCCGAGGACGTCCGCACCGACGTCACGGCCATCATAGGCTGTGCGGTGATGACCGGAGCCGGGGCGGTCCTGAACACCGCCGGCGTCCGCGCTGGCGAGAGCGTCGCCATCTTCGGCGTCGGCGGCGTCGGACTCTCTGCCGTGGTGGCCGCCCGCATGCGCGGCGCCAACCCGATCATCGCGGTGGATCTCGATGATGCCAAGCTCGAGTTCGCCAAACGTTTCGGTGCCACCCACGGCATCAATGCCAGCCGGGAGGATGCGGTGGAAGCCATCCATGCCCTCACTGCAAAGGAAGGGGCTTACACCATCTTCCAGCAACCCGTGAGCGGCGCCGACTACACCTTCGACTGCATCGGCATCAAGAAGACCATGGAGCAGATCGTACCGGCCTGCCGCGGTGGCCACTTCGGCAAGGCCCAAGGCGGTACCGCAGTGCTGGTAGGCGTACCCATGACTAGCATGGAACTGCAGGCCCTCGATGTCCTGTTACACGAAAAACGCTTCGTCGGCTCCATCGGCGGTTCCTGTGTCCCCGACCGGGACTTTCCGACCTTCATCGATTGGTTCGCAAGCGGCGAACTCGATCTCGACGCCATGGTCACTGAGCGCTTCGAGCTCGAGGACATCAATCGTGCGACCGATGCGCTGGAAGCGGGCCGCATCAGCGGTCGCGCCATCCTCGACTACCGCGGCTGAGTCAGACCAGGAGGAACACGATATGACTGATCTGCTTGCGCTGTCATCCGAGGTCATCGATCAGGGCGACCCTGCCGCGATCAGCGGACCCCTGAACCGGATCAACCACGAACTGTCCGTGCTCGACGACGACATCGCCATGGTGGAAGCCTTCTCCCATGCCGTGGTGTTCCGCACTGAAGCCGGGCTGGTGACCTTCGACACCAGCGGTCCCGCCAGCGGCACCCGGGTGGTGGACGCCATCCGCCACTGGTCCGACGCCCCCTTCCACACCGTCGTCTACACCCACGGCCACGTGGATCATGTGGGCGGCAGCGCCGCCTTCGCGGCAGATGCCGAAGCCCGAGGCCAGCGACTGCGCTACGTGGCCCACGAGAACGTCCCGGCACGCTTCGACCGCTATCGCCTCACCGATGGCTACAACCTCGCCATCAACGCCCGGCAGTTCGGCAGTTTCCGACGCCGCGGCTACCAGATGGTGGAAGGCGAGCATTTCCTGCCCGAGGATGCGGTGCGCCCTGGCCTGACCTATCGGGACGAACTGCCCATTGAGGTCGGCGATCTTCGCATCGAGCTGCGTCATGCCCGCGGCGAGACCGACGACCACAGCTGGGCCTGGCTGCCCGATCACCGGGCCATCTGCGCCGGCGACTTCTTCATCTGGGCCTTCCCCAACGCGGGTAATCCTCAGAAAGTTCAGCGCTACCCCCTGGAGTGGGCAAAAGCCATGCGGGAAATGGCCGGCATGGGCGCCGACCTCTTCCTGCCCGCTCATGGCCTGCCCATCGGCGGCCGGGCGCGCATCCATCAGGTACTCACCGACGTCGCCGAAGTACTGGAAGGGCTGGTCCGCGAGACACTGGAGCGCATGAACGCAGGCCTGCCCCTCGATGCCATCATCCACGACGTGAAGGTGGCGCCAGCCATGCTCGAAAAACCCTGGCTGAAGCCCGTCTACGACGAGCCAGAGTTCGTCGTCCGCAACATCTGGCGGCTCTACGGCGGCTGGTATGACGGCAACCCGGCGCGCCTGAAGCCATCTCCGGATGCGGTGCTGGCAGAGGAACTGGCCAGCCTCTGCGGTGGTGCGCGCGCCATGGCGGCGAGGGCCCAGGCGGTGGCCGAAGGCGGCGACCTGCGCCTGGCCTGCCATCTGGTGGAGCTGGCTCAGCAGGCCGCACCCGATGACATCGAGGTACACGGCATCCGCGCGGAGATCTATCAACGAAGGCGCAATGAAGAGACCTCTCTGATGGCCAAGGGCATCTACGGTGCCGTAGCGCTGGAATCCGCCGAGCGTGCAGGCAAGGAGCTGCCAGGGCGCTGACAGATCATGGGCCTGCAGCCCGGAGTCTCCGCGGTCCAGCTAGCCCGCATATCTCACCGATACGCGAAGCGAGGGCGCGGAGATGCCGGTAAAGACAAGGCGCGCGACAGTTCGGGCGCGCAGGCGTACTCGACAGTACGTCGACCGATTCGCCGGGAGC
>SLTB01000307.1 GCA_007130155.1 Pseudomonadales bacterium | reverse complement strand
GGGTTCCTTCCGGGCCATTCAGACCGGAACGGGTCGCTTCCAGTTCCGGCCGCAGGTATTCATGAAGATCCTCGGAGATGGTGACCTGCGCAGGATCACCTTCCTGTCCGGAACGGTGCAGCGTCTCGGGGCACCGGAAGGTGACACCAGCTTCGAACTCTGTGACGCCCGCGCGCTCACCGGAAGGGGAGCGGGTGATCGTCAGCTCGATACGTGCAGGCTGATGGACTTCGGTGACGACGCGCGGTTCTTCGGGCTCGATGCCGAGCCGATCGAGTTCGTGGATGTGGATCACCAGTCGCCTGCCATCGTTGCGGGTCGTGTCGTCGCCGTGGACGGGCGCATCGGCTTCGAGGCGCTGATGCTGCATTTGGGGGACCGTTCCGACTTCAAGCGTATTCGTGGTGTTGTCGACGACGATGCCGTGAATGGCAAATTCCGACTAGTGGACAGCGAAGGCTCTGGAGAGACCGGTCTCGCGGTCACGGTGCAGCCCGGCGCGTTGCTCTTCGACCAGGACGGCGAGATCCTCGATGCCATGGTGTTGGTGGCCGGTACGCCAGTGCGGGTCATGGGGAAGCTGCCAGCTGCGGAAGGTGAAGAAGCAGCCACTTTTCTAGCGACGGCGATTGCTGTGGACACCAGCGATCCGGACGATCAGGTGCAGCAGGTGGCAGGCGAGATCACCGCGATCACCGAAGAGCGGCTCGATCTCGCGTTGACGGACGACGCTGGCGAGGCCTGTGTCGTACTCCGCACCGATACGGAGATTAGAGTTTTCGACAGTGGTGGAGAGGCCGCGACGACCCGGGACGGAAGCGCAGACGAATTGGAGGGGGGTCTTCAGATTGAGGCGGTCGGCCCGACTGACGAGGTCGGTTGCATCGTAGCCACCGAGGTGCTGGTGGAGATCGCCTCCAACGAGTCCTGATGGAGACGTAGAGGGCGAAGCCCTGAAACTTCCTGACATTGGCGTTGCCTCATTCCTGCGCCGCCTTGAGCTGACCCTCGAGGCGGTGCTTCTGATTCTCAAACCCGATTCGATTGGAGGTGTCATGGATAACGCCGTTGCACGTTCCCTGCCGGCTCGTCTTGCAGCCGGTCTGATTGCGGTCCTCGTCGTGGGTTGCGAGAACGATGCGGCGCAAGGCGATGCTTCCCTGAGTGATGCGGCAGCGGCCGAGACCGTAGTCAATGCACCGGTCGTAACGCCGCCCTGCGACCAATGCGGGACCATTACGGCGATTCGTGAACTGACTCGAAAAGGTGATGCCAGCGGTCTTGGCGCTGCTACCGGCGCGGTGATCGGCGGTGTAATCGGGCGTTCGGTTGCCAACAAGCGCAAGGACGTCGTTACTGTCGTCGGTGCCATTGGCGGTGGCGTCGCAGGCCACGAGATCGAGAAGCACATCAAGTCCGAGACCTACTATGAGATCGAAGTCCGCATGGAAGACGACCGGACTCAGATGCTCTACGCAGATGCGCTCTATGGCCTGTCTCCTGGTATTGAAGTGGAAGTTGTCGGTGAGGTGGTGAGGGTACGCGCTGGGACCTGATCGCCGATAACTGCAATGCCTCGAGCCAGGAGTCTGCGCGGTAAAACGTAAAAGCGCTGCGACGTCAGAACGAAGGCCCGCTTTGATCGCCCGGTTTCGTCCCGTAGCCCCAAATGCCCCTCAATCGCGCGTCGAATCGGCCTCGAATTGTTAACGTCTCGCGTGCTTCCCGTCCTACCGGGCAGACTCCTGGTCGGAATGCTTGATAGGGCTTGGCATGGCATCGCATCGTACGGGATTTGCGATGCCGCGCAGACCCTGATCCCCTGTGACCCGCATCTTCAGCATCGACTGCAAACGCTGATGCTGCGGTGTCGCCGCATTGTCGCTGCGGATCATGATCATGCGAGGAGACGACGCTATGACCAAGATGGGCCCGGCTCTCGACGAAATGGAAGGCAAGCGCTCCCTGTTTGCCGCGCTCAGCCGTACGGAGATTCCCTTGGTGGTTTACGTGGTCATCTTCTCGACCATGGCGCTGCTTTGGATTTTTCAGGCCGTCCATGAAGACCTTACGATCGGGCTTTTCACCGAACTTCTCGGTGCGGCATTTACTCTGTTCATCATTGATACGCTGCTGGTCCGGGCCAAAACCCATCGCTGGAAGGTGGTCCGAAATCACGTGGAGTACCTCATCAGCCGCAACGTGAATCGCTTGCGTGATGGTGTCGCCACTCGGGCGTTTGCCTTCAGCCCGGGCATCGATTCCGAGCTGTCGGAGGTTGCAATGACAGCGATCATGCGTGAGCAGCGTGCAGCCCTTCTGACCGATCTCGAAGTGCTCGGTGCGGAGGAGTTGTTGCGGCGGGCTGACGAGGGAGCACTGTTCACCGAAGACCTTTACGCCTATTTCAACGAGAAGGCCGAAGATCTCTGGAGCATTATCAACATGAAGTATGCCGAGTACATGGACCCGGAGCTGGTTTCCGTGCTCATCCATCTGCATACCCAGTTGAAGGATTGCTGTGGTCATATTCGCCAGTACCGGAAATTAGAGCGATTTCCCGGAAGCGAGCATCATTACCCGCAGATTGGCCGCGTGGGCATGGGCGTGAGCCTTCTCGAGGTGGTCCGGCTACTCAACATGCTCAAGCGCCATGGCTATTCGGAAGCGGCGAGCCTGAGAGCGGTAGTGGCCCGACAGTGACCGGTTCCCGTCAGAAGCTGCCCGCCGCTTGGGCGGAGCGCTGCCGCTGGAACGGGGAAGATCCGAGCGCAGCCTGATTCAGCCCCTTCGGCCATGGCGGACCGGCGTTCATGCCTGCCATGTTGGCGCCAGGAATCGTGGGGTTTATCCTGGTCCGCCGGTACTTTCAGGGCTTGCTGTTCATGCGCTTAGGGTATGGCTGCTCCTGCTGGAGTGCAGGTGTCAGCTACGTTTGCTGACGCTAAGGTGTAGGGACCGGAGTCCGAGCATGATTCCAGGCTGGCGCTTCAAGTCGTTCTTCCCCGGCGCCAACTCGAATTCGCCTAGCCGGTCGATCAGCACGTTCATGGCGATGCTCTGCTCAAGTCGGGAGAGCGAAGAGCCTAGACAGGATCACTGCCCCTGCGAGAAGGTTAAGTGGCGACTGATGCCGCGGCGCCCTAGGAGTCTGCGCGATAGAAGTTTTCCGACGCGGCTGATTCCATGTCGGCTCGCTCGCTGCTGCCGGCGGGAGCCGATTCTGCTGACGAGATATCTATCGCCGTTAAGCTTGTATTGGCAGGCCTGACCAACTGTAAAGGTCGGTCGCCACCATTTTCAGCTCTTTGCCCTCATGTCCAGGCGATGAGGCGGCTCATCCGCCGCAGATTGACTGCCAAGCAGACCAAATCT
>SLTB01000078.1 GCA_007130155.1 Pseudomonadales bacterium | reverse complement strand
GAGCGGCTTCAGCCGCGAATGGACTGAGATAAATCAATGACTTGCGGGGGCATTCGCGGATAAATCCGCTCCCACAGGGGCGCCACGCTGAGTTTTGCGACACCCTCTTCAGCCGCGAATGGACTGCCAGAAATCAATGACTTGCGGGGGCATTCGCGGATAAATCCGCTCCCACAGGGGCGCCACGCTGGGTTTTGCGACACCCTCTTTGGCCGCGAAGCTTTTTCGCGGACAAGTCCGCTCCCACACCGGCAATCCCTTCGTGCTTCAACGCGCGGCGGGGAGACAGTAGACTGCGCCCCTTTCGAACTGCTCTGCTAGGGGCCGCTTTCATGAGCTCGCCAAGATACCTCTGCATTGCCCTGCTGCTCGGGCTCATCACCATCCCCGGCCACGCGACCTCTCCAGGAGTTGTCGCCGCAACCAGCGAAGCAGCATCGCCCCGGGTCATCTTCGAGACCTCTGCCGGCCATTTCGAGGCAGAACTGTTCCAGGAAGAGGCTCCTGTAACGGTCGATAACTTCCTCGACTACGTGGATGCCGGCTTCTTCGACGGCCTGATCTTTCATCGGGTGATCGGGAATTTCATGATCCAGACCGGTGGCTACACCGCAGACATGCGCCTGCGGCAGCCCAAAGCCAACATCATCAACGAGTCTGTGGGCGGGCCGAGCAACCGGCGCGGCACCCTCGCCATGGCACGCCAGGACTATCCGCACAGTGCCAATGCCCAGTTCTTCATCAACGTCCGCGACAACGAACGTCTCGATGCCCAACGTTCCCGACCCGGCTATGCCGTGTTTGGCCGCGTGGTCTCCGGCATGGACGTGGTGGACGCCATCAGCGTGGTCCCCACCGGAGTGCGAGACCGCATGGGCGACGTACCGCTTCAGGACGTGGTGATCCATCAAGTGCGCCGGGCGGATCCTGGGTGATGGCCATTCCAAGTGTGAGAAAAGGAAGCAGCCTGAAGGATCGGCTGGAAGCTCGCCTCGCCGCGGCATTGGTGGCAGCAGGCGCCCCCGAAGGCACGCCCGCCATCGTCCAGCCTGCGACCCGGGCCGGTTTCGGCGACTATCAGGCCAATGGCGCCATGGGCGCCGCCAAGCGCATGCAGCGCAATCCCCGGGAACTGGCCCAGGCGGCCCTGGCCGCGGCGGCGTTGGACGATATGGTGAGCCATGCGGAAATCGCCGGACCCGGGTTCATCAATCTGACCCTGAGCGACGCCTGCTTGGCCGCCGAGCTCGAAGCCTTTGCTGCCAACGTCATTGCCCCACAACCGGTAACCGAGGCCGCGGCGCCGGTGGTGGTGGACTATTCCTCGCCGAATCTGGCCAAGGAGATGCACGTCGGCCATCTGCGCAGCACCATCATCGGTGACGCCATGGCGCGGGTGCTTGAACATACCGGACATGCGGTGCTGCGCCAGAATCACGTCGGCGACTGGGGCACCCAGTTCGGCATGCTGCTGACCTTCATGGCTGAGCTCGCCAGCGATCCGGACAAAGTCCCCGACAAACAACCGGACGAACACAAAGTTGCGCTGGAACACGAGCTGGCCGACATCGAGACCTTCTACCGCAACGCCAAGGAACGCTTCGACGCCGACGCCGCCTTCGCCCAGCGCGCCCGCGACACGGTGGTGCGGCTGCAGGCCGGCGATGCGGACTGCCTGGCTCGCTGGCAGCAGTTCATCGACATCTCCATGCGCCATTGCGAAGCCGTCTACAGCCGCCTGGGCGTCGGCCTCGACCGCAGCCACGTGCATGCGGAGAGCGCCTACAACGACGATTTGCCCGCCGTCGTCGACGATCTCGAGGCTGCTGGACTGCTGGTGGAAAGCGAGGGCGCGCGTTGCGTCTTCCTCGACGAGTTCAAGGGCAAAGACGACCAGCCGCTGCCGCTGATCATCCAGAAACGGGACGGCGGCTACCTCTATGCCACGACGGATCTGGCGGCGATC
Source organism: Pseudomonadales bacterium (assembly GCA_007130155.1). Taxonomy (GTDB): domain Bacteria; phylum Pseudomonadota; class Gammaproteobacteria; order Pseudomonadales; family Azotimanducaceae; genus SLTB01. The sequence goes on along the minus strand of SLTB01000078.1, from coordinate 1,428 downwards.
CGCTATCGCTGCGGCCAGCTCGGTGCCGAGCGCATTCTCTACTTCGTCGACAATCGCCAGACCCTGCACTTCCGGCAGGTATTCGCAGTGGCTCGGGCTGCCGGCTTCGCACCCGCGCATGTCGAACTCGAGCACATGCCCTTTGGGACCATGCTCGGCGAGGACGGTCGCCCGTTTCGGACCCGGGCCGGCGGCGTGATCCGGCTCACCGATCTCCTGGACGAGGCCGAGGAGCGCGCCTTTGCATTGGTGTCAGAGAAGAATCCGGAGCTGGACGAAACCGAGCGGAGAGAAATCGCCCGGGTCGTCGGCATCGGCGCCGTGAAGTACGCGGATCTGTCCAAGCATCGCAACAGCGACTACGTGTTCGCCTGGGACAGCATGCTGTCCTTCGATGGCAACACGGCGCCCTATCTGCAGTATGCCTACAGTCGGGTGCAGAGCCTGTTCCGGCGGGCCGAGGTGGATCCTGCGGCCTTCGATGCGCCCATCAGTCTGCAGGCGGAAGCTGAGCGGACCCTGGCGCTGCAACTGCTGCGGCTGCCGGAGACGCTGGCCACGGTGGCCAGGGACGGCGTACCGCACCTGCTGTGCAGCCATCTGTTCGACATCGCGGTGGCGTTCATGGCGTTCTACGAACAATGCCCGGTGCTGAGTGCGGCCGATACGGCTACGCGGGAGTCACGTCTGGCGTTAGCTCAGCGGACCAGCGCCGCCCTGCACACAGGCCTCGGCCTGCTGGGCATCGGGATCGTGGAGCGGATGTAATTCCCCGTCGCCGCTGGCACAGCCTGGTGGGAGCCCGCCCTGCGGGCGATCGCGCACTATGCGTGCTCCCGCCGCAGGGGGACGGCAGGCCGATCAGGCTGCGGCGGCCTCGCGGCGGGGAATGGTGTAGCTGCGCAGCTCCTCCGCGAAGTCCTTCAGGGACTGGATACCGCTGGCTTCGGCTTCGGCGCACCACTGTTTGAGAGCTTCCAGGCGCGCTTCCATGCTTTCGCCCTGGCGACGCCAGATGGCCTGCAGGGCCACGCGTTTCTCGTAGGCGATACGCAAGGTGGGTGAGGTTGCCAGCACCGCCTGCAGGCGCTGCTGCTCACGATCATCGATGAGTGTCTCCTCCCGGCAAAGCACCCGCTTGGCCTTGCGCAGCATGTGCCGCGTAGTCTCGCTGGCCCGCTCGCGCTCCTGGCGCACCAGTGGCGCCACCACATCTTCCGCATAGCGCGACATGACCCGGAAACGGTCATTCACCAGCGCCCAGGCGGAATCCAGATCCAGAGTCTGCTTGGCCGGATCGCGGGCCACTACCGGACCCTTACTCCGAGCCTTGGCCAAACCAAGGATCTCGAACAGGCGGATGTACATCCAGCCGATGTCGAACTCCCAGGCCTTTTGGGACAGCTTGGCGGAGTTCGGATAGGTGTG
>SLTB01000023.1 GCA_007130155.1 Pseudomonadales bacterium | reverse complement strand
GCGCTGCGGGGTATTCCGGGCCAGCTTCCGCTTTGGCGGCGACTCGCGGCTGAAGGAAGATGCCCTGCGTCTTGGCTGCACCCTGCCCTGACGGCCGCGACAGCCGCTGACGTCAGTGCTTCAAGCGGCTGTCGCGGCCGAACTGGGCCTTCAGGAAGGCCATCTGGTCACCAAGAATCCGGCCGGAATTGATCAGCGCCAGATACTCGGCGAAATTCGGCGCATAGGGCAGCGCCTGCAAGTCCATGTCGATCTCACCGAGCAGGCGATTGCCCTTGTGGTGATTGCAGCGCTTGCAGGCCGCCACCACGTTGTCCCAGGCGTCGATCCCGCCACGAGAGCGCGGGACCACGTGATCCCGGGTCAGGTGCATGTCGAGGAACTCGTTGCCGCAGTACATGCAGAGGTTTTGGTCGCGACGGAACAGCGCGCGGTTGGTGAGGGGCGGGACGGGCTTGGCCCGTGGAACCACCTGGCCATCGCAGGCGATGATGCTGTGCAGATCGAGCACCGTTCGACACTGGTGAATGCGGGAGAAGCCACCGCGAACCCGCAGCACCGGTTCGCCCAGCGTCCACACCACCAGCTCGCGGGCATAGAGGCAGACCGCCTCCTGCCAGCTCAGCCACTCCACCGGCTGGCCACCGACGTTCACCCTCAGGATGCGCGGCAGGCGCTCCCCTGTCACTTGCGACTGCAACATGCGCTGTCTTCCGATCAACACAGTTGACGCATCTTCTCCGAGGGCGGGACGGAATACAAACGTCCGCAATCATCGGTCGCAGACGTGACCGGATCATGACCCCCTTCGGACTTCCAAGGCGCCGAGCCGGTGGCGGTCGTGGGCGGCGTCGAGATCCAGGGCCGGTCCCTTGGGGACGATGCGCGACGGGTTGATCATGTCGTGACTGTAGTAGTAATGCTGCTGGATGTGGGCAAAGTCCACGGTCTCGGCCACCCCCGGATACTGATAGAGATCGCGCAGGTAGCCCGACAGCGCCGGGTAGTCCGCAATGCGCCGCTGGTTGCATTTGAAGTGGCCGAAGTACACAGCATCGAAGCGCACCAGGGTCGTGAACAGGCGCCAGTCCGCTTCGGTGAGGACGCCGCCGACCAGGAAGCGCGCCCGCGCGAGCCTCCGCTCCAGCTCGTCGAGGGTGGCAAACAGCTCGTCGAAGGCGCGTTCGTAGGCGGCCTGGCTGGTGGCGAATCCGCAGCGGTAGACCCCATTGTTGACGTTGTCGTAGACCTTGGCATTGATGGTGTCGATTTCGCTCCGCAGGTCCGGCGGCGAGAAGCAGACATCGCTGGCCGTGAAGGCATCGAAGGCCGAATCGAGCATGCGGACGATGTCCGCCGATTCGTTGGACACAATGGTCTGGTGTTCGCCGTCCCAGAGCACAGGCACCGTCACCCTGCCTGTGGTATCCGGGCGGGCACGCAGGTAGACCTCGCGCATGAAGCGCTGGCCGTGGAGCCGGTCGCCGGTGGCTGCGGGAAAGTCGTCGGCAAAGGTCCAGCCGTCCTCGAGCATGTGAGGGTGCACGACGGAAACACCGATCACCTCCTCGAGTCCTTTCAGCTTGCGCAGGATCAGCGTCCGGTGGGCCCAGGGACAGGCCAGGGATACATACAGATGGTAGCGCCCTGAGGCCGCAGGGAAACCTCCTTCGCCGGTGGGGCCTGCTTCACCATCTGCGGTGACCCAATGGCGCCAATCCGCGTTCTCCCGCACGAACTCACCATCATGGGATTCCGTGTCGTACCATTGATTCACCCATTCGCCCTCCACAAGACGCCCCATGCTCTACTCCTCAAACTTCCGCAAAACCCAGACGATCGCTTCCTCGAGCCATTGAATCCATCACCAAGAACCGCCCGAAACCCTCGAATCATGCGATGTGGCCCGGCCAGCCAACAACTGGCGGGGATAAATCCGGACGGGATGCTTCCTTTGCCGAGGATGGGTTATGGTCACCGCCGAGAAGCCACTTCACGGAGGCAACCGATGTCACTTCTGGAAAAGCAGAGCCTGGCCCAGGCCGAGGTTCAGGAGCAACCCTACGCCTATTACCATGCCCTGCACGAGCAGCCGATCTTCTACGACGCCACCCTCGGGTGCTACATCTGCTCCCGCTACGATCTGATGCGGCAGATCCTCCGCGACACGCGGGTGTTCTCCAACGTCGGCAGCCAGACCATGGATGGCTTCAAGGCACCACCACCGGGCGTGGCCGAGATCCGGCGGCAGATGATCCGGCAGGTGGACACGCTGGTGACGAATGACCCGCCCGCCCACACCCGCTGCCGCCAGATGGTCGACAACCCCTTCACCCCCCGCAAAGTCCGCAGCGAGTTACGTGGCTCCATCGACGAAATCGTCGAGCAGACGATCGACGCTTTCATCGATGCCGGTGAGTGCGATTTCGTCAAGGCTTTCGCCGAGCCCGTTCCGCTGCTGGTCATTGCGGATCAGCTCGGCGTGCCACGCGAGGACGCACCCAAATTCAAGATCTGGTCCGACGCCTCGGTGGCACCTCTGGGGATGATGATCTCGCCCGAAGAGCACGTCGAATGCACACGCCGGGTGAAGGAAATGCAGGACTACTTCCTGGAGGCCTTCGAAGCCAGGCGCAAGGAACCGCGTGACGATCTTCTGAGCCATCTTCTGCATGTCCGCGAAGAGGGCATCGAGCCGCTCTCCACCGAAGAGATGGTTTCCATCACCCAGCAGCTGCTGGTGGCAGGCAACGAAACCACAACCAATGCTCTGGCCGCCGGCATGCAGCTATTGATCGAGCACCCCGATCAGCAACGTCTGCTGCGCGAGGATCCGTCACGCATCCGCATCTTCGTCGAAGAGGTGCTGCGGGTGGAGTCTCCGGTACAGGGCCTGTTCCGAGTGGTCACCGAGGATGTGGAACTCGCCGGCGTGAAGATCCCCAAGGGCGCGCGGGTCATGCTGCGCTTCGCCGCCGCCAACCGCGACCCCGAGCAGTACGCCGAACCGGACAAGCTCGATGTCTGCCGGCGCAATGCCGGCACCCATCTCGCCTTCGGCGCCGGCATCCATCATTGCCTCGGTGCGGCCCTGGCCAGGGAGGAAATGAACAGTGCCTTCGAGCACATCCTCGCCCGCATGGACGACCTGCACTTCCTCCCGGAGCGCAACGATTTCAGGCACTACCCGAACATGATCCTGCGCGGTCTCGAGCATCTGTGGATCGGCTTTCGCAAGCGCAGTTGACCTGACTCCAGGGGCCTTCGCGGACAAGTCCGCTCCCACATGACAGCGCCGCACGACCCGTGGGAGCGGCTCCCACATGACAGCGCCGCACGACCCGTGGGAGCGGCTCCCACATGACAGCGCCGCACGACCCGTGGGAGCGGCTTCAGAG
>SLTB01000010.1 GCA_007130155.1 Pseudomonadales bacterium | reverse complement strand
CGATGCAGGTCCACGATGCTGGTGTAGGTGGTGGGATCGAGACGGAAGCTGGCTGACAGCACGCTGCCACCGGGATCGGTGAAGACCAACTCGCCGTCTTCATTGCGCTCACAGCCGAAACCTTCCTCGTGAACGAGACGATGATGGTGACGGCATAGCATGGTGCAGTTCTGAAGTGAGGTCTGACCCCCATCCGCCCAGTGGATGATGTGGTGGGCGTCCACATAGCGCTGTTCGGTGCAGCCCGGGAAGGTACAGCCACCGTCCCGGTGCAGCAGCGCCTTGCGGATGTGCCAGGGCACCGTCCTTTGCAGGCGTCTCACCGACAACGGCTCACCCTTGCCGTTCTCCACCATCAGCACCCGGGCCGCATCACAGCAGAGCCGGCGGGCGGTATCCGCCGCCACTACGCAGCCGGGATCCAGGTGGGACTGCTGACGGATGGTGAGATCCTCAGGAATCTCAGGGTCAGCATCCGCGCCAGACTCGTCGGTCGCGACCGGGACATGCAGGACCACCTGCACCCGCTCCGGACCGCTCAGCGCCTGAGGCTCGCCTTGGCAGCCGGACTCCACGATGCGCAGCAGGGCATCGGCCCGGCGGGCCGGGGCGGCGGTCTGAATGTCCCGCTGGATGACGCCATGGACGCTCTCGGTGGAGTCCTCGCTGTCGGCAGCCCCTTCCTCCCGGTACATGAAGTCCCGCATGGACTCGATGCACTTGATGAACAGCGCACCGTCCTCCGGCGACAGCTTGCCGCTGATGTTGAGCATGCCGTCGTCGTCCCAGTGCCACGCGAGCCTGCGCTCCCGCCGCAGTTTCAGCAGGCGCTCGGGATCGTGGAGGCGTTCGAGCTTGCGATAGGCGGCGGTGAGACGTTCGAGGTGGGAGGCCGTGCCCCGCAGGGCAACGCTGAGCAGGAAGGTCTCGTTTTCGGGGGTGGCCACCCGGCTGATGGCGCGGACCTTCGAGTAGCTGATCTGACCGCGGGCGAAGTACTCGGAGATCTTCGGCAGATCGGGCAGGGCGCGGGCGACGCGGACTTTCTCCCGGGCGGCACCCATGGCCATGCCGCAGCGGGCATTCAACCAATGAGCCGTGGATTTCACGCCGTAGACATGCAGCGAGGCAACGTTCTCCCAGGCCCGCACGCAGCGCAGGAACTGATAGTCGGTGGCGTACATGTGGGTGCAGAGCAGCCCGAGCTGGGCGTTGAGCTCTTGGTCGTTCATGGCGTTGAAGTCGGGGAGTTCGGGCGTGGCCGGTTCCATGGCGGGCTCCGATTCATGGCTGATAACTGATTAGGTATACAGTTACCTTATCCGAATGCTCGCACCCGAGAAACCGCTATTCAAGAACGTTTTGCTCGAAGAAATCAGGCTTTTTATGCGCATTGGCCCCTCAGGCTGACGCGCCGGTCGGCTGGGTTCCGGGATGGGAGTGAGGCAGGAATCGGCTGGGCACTTTGGCAGGATTGCGGATCAGGTAGAGGCCGTGGATGGCGCCGTCGCGTACCTTCATGGCCACCAGGGTATACACCCCGTCCGGGGCGATCAGCAGCAGGCCGAGGCGACCATTGAGGCAGTGTTCCTCGACGCTCAGCGGGCCATGTCTCCGGTATGTACCGTCGTGAATTGGTGCCCCGAAAAGGATTCGAACCTTTGACCTGCCCCTTAGGAGGGGGCCGCTCTATCCAGCTGAGCTACCGGGGCGCTGAGCAGTTTGTCCGACACGAGTTGTCCGACACGAATGGTACAGCAGGCTTACCCTGATCTGCTAAGGTCTGCGCCCGGCGCACCCCGGGATTGCATGGCATGACCGCCCATATTCCAACCCTCTCCATCATCATCCCTGCCCTCGACGAGGCGGAGGCCCTGCCGCGTCTGCTCGAGCAGCTCGCGCCGGCCCGGGAACGGGGTGCGGAAATCATCGTGGTGGATGGCGGCAGCCAAGACGACACCGTGGCTCTGGCCGAAGCCGGTGGGGCCAGGGTGGTGCAGGCCGAGCGTGGTCGGGCGCGGCAGCTGCAGGCCGGGATCGACGCCAGTTCCGGCGAGGCCTTGTGGCTGCTGCACGCAGACTCGGACATCGACCCCTTCTCGGATCAGCACATCGTCTGGAACCTGGCGGAGTACGGCCGTCTGTGGGGCTGGTTCTCCCTGCGGCTGGCAAGCACCCAGTGGCTGCTGCGGGTGGTGGCCAGGGCCATCAACGTCCGTTCCCGGCTGTCCGGGATCGCCACGGGCGATCAGGGCATATTCGTTCTGCGCACTGCGCTTGCGCGCATCGGCGGCTTGCCCATGCAGCCGCTGATGGAGGATGTGGAGCTCTGCGTCCGGCTTCGGGAACTCGGGCCGCCCCAGGTGCTGCTCAAGCGCATCACCACCAGCGCCAGGCATTGGCAGCGGCGCGGTGTGCTGCGCACGATGCTGCTGATGTGGCGACTGAGGCTGGCCTATGCGCTGGGTGCGGATCCCGCTGCGCTGGCGGAACGCTATCGGGCCTCGAGCGGCCGATGAGCGCTCCAGTGCACATTCTGGTCTTCGGGCGTTCGCCGCTTTCAGGCCGGGCCAAGACCCGGCTGATCCCGACCCTGGGCCCCCAGGGGGCGGCGGATCTCTATGGTCTGCTGCTCGAGCATGCGCTGGCGACGGCCCTTGCTGCCCAGGTCGGCAGGGTCACGCTCTGGCTCGATGCCGAACCTGTTGCCGAGGAGGTCGAATGTCTGCGCGGCGGGCATGACATCGAGATTGCCGTGCAGGTACCCGGTGATCTCGGGATGCGTATGCATGAGGCGCTCTTGCAGTCGCTGGCCGCAGGTGCGCTACCGCTGCTGATGGGCTCGGATGTTCCGGCGCTGACGCCGGCAGCGCTGCTGCAGGCCGCGACGCTGCTGCGAGGCGGGCGGGACGCGGTACTGGCCCCCGCGCAGGACGGTGGCTATGGTCTCGTCGGCGTGGCGCGGCCGTTACCGTCGCTGTTCGAGGCTATGCCCTGGAGTACGTCGTTCGTGCTGGCGGAGACCCGTCGCCGCTGCACTCGGGACGGGATCGATCTGGCCGAACTCGATTGGGTCTGGGACCTGGACGAGCCGGCGGATCTGATTCGTCTGGACGAGGTCCCGGAGCTGGCGGGCTGGCGTCACCGCATCAGAGTCGATGCTGCGGGATGAGCGGTCGGCTGTTCGCCTACGGCACCCTGCAATTTGCAGGCATCTTCGCCGCCGTGACCGGTCTGAAGTGTCATAGTCTGGGCGCGACCCTCGAGGGCTATCGCTGCGAAGGGCTGTATGGTGAGGTGTATCCGGGCATCAGGTCCGATTCATCCGGGCGGGTGTCGGGCGTCCTTTACCGTGGCTTGTCCCGTGCGGGGCTTGTGGCCCTCGACCACTTCGAGGGCGACGAGTACCTTCGCAGGGTGGTCACGGTGCTCGGTGACGATGGCCACAGACGACGGGCTTGGTGCTACGTCACTGCGCCGCAGTGGCAGCGGCGCCTGGACGGCAGGCCCTGGGATCCGGCGCGATTCGAGCGCCTGCACCTGACGGCCTATCTGCGCCGATTGCCAAGCGGTCGGCCGTGACTGGGTCGGCACTAACGGGAGTGATGTCCTCTGATCCCGATCCGCGACGAGAACCCCACCGTCCACCTGCCGCTGGTGACCGGGGCCCTGATCGCAGCCAATCTGGCAGTCTGGTTCCTGCTGCAGGGCTTTGGCACGACGGCGGCGCTAGCGGAATCCCTTTGCCATCACGCGCTGATCCCGGGGGATCTGCTGCGGATGGCGGAGCCGGGCAGCCGGATCGCCGTCAGTCGCGATCTGGTCTGCGTCCTGGACGGGCAGGGCAGCCCGCACACTTTGATCAGCTCCATGTTCATGCATGGTGGCTGGCTGCATTTGCTGTTCAACCTCTGGTTCCTCTGGATCTTCGGCGACAATGTCGAGGATGTCATGGGGCCGCTGCGCTTTGCGCTGTTTTACGTTCTGTGTGGATTGGCTGCCGCCGGGGCCCAGATCGCCACGGATCCTGGCAGCCTGATTCCCATGGTGGGGGCGTCCGGGGCCATCGGCGGTGTCATGGGGGCCTACGCTCGATTGTTCCCCCGGGCCCGGGTGCACATGCTGGTGTTCTTCGGCTTTTTCATCACCACGGTGTCGGTACCGGCCGTGCTCATGCTCGGCTACTGGTTTTTGCTGCAGATTGTCGCCGGGCTGCCCGCCTTGGGTGAGTCCACCGGTGGCGTGGCATTCTGGGCCCATGCCGGTGGCTTTCTGGCGGGTCTGCTGCTGTCCTTCGTCTTCGTTCGTGACGACCGTCTCAAGGACCGGCGTCGGCGTCTGCCGCGAGCGGCCAAGCGCAGTTGGTTGTGAGGGTAGGCCTTGATTCCTGATGGGCTCGAAAGCGCTGCGTTCTATCAGATCTACCCGCAGAGCTTCGCCGACCGCAATGGTGACGGCATCGGCGACCTGCCGGGTCTGATCAGTCGCCTTGATGACATCGCGGTGCTGGGCTGTACTGCGGGCTGAATCCCATCGTCGGGCGGCGCCGCGCTACGGCGACAACGACCAGCTTCGCTGTCTGTGTACAGCGCATCCTGTCCGCGCTCGCAGCCGTGGATCGGTGAGATATGGGGCCTAGGCCGACCATCCTTGGCTTGCCCGTGATGGTGATTTGACCTGTACCAGCTGCAGCAGTGATCCCATGGGCGCCTATGCGGTGAATGTCGTGCTACGCCAGTCGGCGCTGAATTTCGACTTCCTGGTGCAGGGGGCAGGCATCGTGTCGGTTTGATCCTGCTAATATGCGCCGCTTCGTCGCTTGCGGGATATCGACATGCTGTTGTGGATAGCCGTGGTCCTGGGCGTGGTGCAGGGGTTATTCATGTTCCTGCCGGTGAGCTCAACCGCGCATCTGGTGCTCACCCAGCATTGGCTGATCCGCCAGGGCTATGACCTGCCTGCTCCCGAAAGCCCGGAAATGATTCTCTTCGACTTGGTCCTGCATGTGGGCACTCTGGTGTCCATCGCGCTGGTGTTCTGGAAGAGTTTGTCACGAGTGGTGGCCGGTGGTGTTCGGGATACCTGGGCTTGGGTCAGCTCCGGGGGTGACGCCGGACGTGAGTTGCTGTTCCTGCGTCTTGGTCTGTTGTGCGCGCTTTCGGTACTGGCCACGGCCGTCATCGGCTTCAGCCTCAAGGCCAGCTTCGAATGGGTGTTCGCCAATCCTCTGGCCGTGGCCGGAACCCTTACGATGACCGGTATACTGCTATGGTGGACGGATCGTCTCAGTCCCCGCCTGCGTGGCCTGCGGCGGTTCACGCCGTCCATGGCTGCGGTCATCGGCATTGCTCAGGGATTCGCCCTGATGCCGGGGTTGAGCCGCAGCGGCATGACCATCACTTTTGCCTTGTTCGTGGGACTCAAACGACGCTGGGCCGCCGAGTACAGTTTTTTTCTGGCCATTCCCACCATCCTCGCCGCGACCCTGGTACAGAGCTTCAGCGTCATCCGCGACACCGGCTTGAGCGGACTCGACTGGCCGGCGCTGGCGGTGGGCTTCGTGGTGGCCGCGGTGGTCGGCGTCGTATCGCTGAAGCTGGTGGTGTTCCTGCTGCTGCGGGCGAGGCTGAAGGTGTTCTCGTTTTATCTTTGGGCCCTGGCGCTTCTGGTGGCCTTCGGATTCCTGGACCACGGGACTTTATGATAACCGCTGGGGTGATGACGACAGGGCTGAGCAGATGCAAGGTGATGGCACCCAGGCATCGCCAAGGTCTCCCGCGGTGGGTATCCTCCGCCGCCTCGAACATGAAGTGGGAGTAGGTATGAAGGTCGCCAGTGAACGGGACATCGAGGCGCTGCGGGCCATCGGTCAGGTGGTGGCGCGGACCCTCGCGGAGATGGCTGCCGCCATTGAGCCCGGCATTACCACTCTGGAGCTCGATAAGATCGGCGCTGCGGCCCTGCGCAAGGCCAAGGCCCGATCCGCGCCGCGCTGTGTCTACAGCTTTCCTGGCGATACCTGCATCAGTGTCAACGAAGAAGCGGCCCACGGCATTCCCGGCGAGCGGGTGCTTGAGGCAGGCGACGTCATCAACATCGACGTTTCTGCGGAGATGGATGGCTACTTCGGTGATACCGGGGCCACTTTTCTGGTGCCGCCGGAGGACGACCTGAAGCGACGCCTGCTGGAGACGGCGGAGCAGGCCCTGGCGCGGGCCATGCAGGCGGCAGTGGCCGGAGCCCGTCTCAATCTCATCGGCCATGCCATCGAAATCACGGCGGGGAATGCTGGCTTCACGACCCTGCGTGATCTGGGCAGTCACGGCGTTGGCCGTAGCCTCCACGAAGAACCGCGCTTCATTGCCAATTACCACGATCCACTCGATACCCGCCGTCTGCATGACGGTCAGGTGATCACCATCGAGCCCTTCATCTCCACCGGCTCCAGCGGCTGTCGGACGGCCTCGGACGGCTGGACCCTGATTTCGGGTGCCGACAACCTCTCGGCCCAGTTCGAGCACACGATGGTGATCCGGGATGGCGAACCGCTGATCATGACGTTGCCCTGAGGCGTTGGGCCGCTCACTGCGGCTGCGCCTTCGTGAACTCCCTCAGCAGAGCCTGCGATCGAAGAGGCTGTTACGACAGCAGCGAATCCCCGCTCACACGAGGGTGATACGCAGGCCCCCGATCAGGATCTGATTGTCCCCCATTACCGTAGCCACACCCTGCGCGCGATCAGCCGCCGCGATGACCGCATCCCGATCCACGCAGACCACGTCGATGCCGCCGAGCCCCTCCGGCCTGCCGTCGCTGCAGGGCACGAAGCGAACGCTGGCATTGTCCAGCTTCAGTTCCGCTTCGCTGGAATCGGTATTCGTCAGCGGGATCTCGACGATCTGCGACCAGCGCTGGGCGACGGCAAGGGGATCCTCGGCCTGGATCTCGGCCGCGCTGATACCGGTCACCCGGTTCAACTGCTTTGCGGACCTCCAGTCCGGCCCGGCTGGATGCCAGGGTCCGTCGACATCGAGGCCTCCTGGTCCGAGCTGGGCATCGATTTCCAGGAAGCTGCCGCCGGTGTCCTTCGGGTGCAGTTGCATGAGTCTGTAGTCCGCTGTGTCCCGGTCGTACACCGTGCGTACCCCGAGTTCGGCCACCCGCTGTCGGCGGAGTGGATGGTCATCGGTTTGGCAGATCACCATGTAGCCACCGTCGCCTCCGCGGCGTTCGAGATAGCGGCCGCCGGCAGTGCCCGAGCGCGTCGGCGCCACGACTTCCAGGAACTGGTTGCCTACGGGAAACAGTGCGTTCTCGAGCCCGAAGGTCGCCACCGCCGCATCGCGATAGCAGACGGCGACTGCAAGAACTTCGACCAGGGCCCGCTCCACGGGAGCGAGCCGCTCGGCCACCAGGGCGATCTGTCGCAGGCGCAGCCACATACCGTATCTCTCCCCGATTCTGGAGCAGGCAGTAAGCGGTGATTGTACACGGCAGCTGAAGCCTCCAATCGATCCCATTGCGGGCGATGAAGGACGCCGGCGCGGACCTCGGCCGTTGCTTCCGTGACGGCTCCACATCTGCAGGTGAGTCGCCAAAGCGAACCAAGGTCATTGCGCGAAGAGACCGTCGGCCTGCACGTCTTCCAGCGACGTGGTGAAGACCTCGATCAGACGGTCCACATCGGCGTCCTCATGGGCATTGCAGAGGAAGGCGCGCTGGGTACCGGGGACCAGCACGCCACGATTCAGCGCATGCAGGTAGAAGGCCTTCTCTGCGGTCTTGTGGCGATTATGAACGTCGCGCATGGAGTCCACCGTTTCCGCCTGGAAGAACATGTGGAACATGGAGTTCACATGCTTCATTTGGGCCGGGATCTGGCGCTGCTCGCAGAAGCCATTGACCGCTTTGGCCAAGCGCTCGCCTGAGCGGTTCATGTGTTCGTAGATCTCAGGATGGGCCTTGGCGTAGCCGATGGCGGCGGAGCCGGTGGCCATGGTCAGAGGATTGCCCGAGAAGGTGCCACCTGAAAACACGCCGCGGTCAGCGGCGAGCCCGGTGAACACGTTCATGACCTCTGCGCGGCCGGCGATGGCACCCACTGGCAGTCCGCCGCCGATGGCCTTGCCGTAGGTGGCCAGATCGGGTTTGACGTCGAAAATTTCCTGGGCGCCGCCGTAGGCGACACGGAATCCCGTGATCACCTCGTCGATCATGAATAGCACGCCGGACTCTTTGCACACCTGCCGCAGCTCGCGCAGGAACTCGCCGGCCTGGGGCTGGGGATTGGAACTCTGCACCCCTTCCACCATCACCAGCGCGAGTTCGTCGGCATGCTTGCGGATCAGGTCAAAGGCGGCTGGATGACGGTAGGGCAGCATGACGGTCAGGTCGGCCAGTGCCTTCGGGATGCCGTGGCCCATGGCCACCTTGCCGAGGTTCTCGGGTGGTGTTCCGGGTACCGCCGCCCACATGCCGTAGTCGTGGGCGCCATGATAGAAGCCGTCGAACACAGCGATCTTCTCCTTGCCTGAGAAGCCGCGGGCGGCGCGGATGGCATACATGGTGGCCTCGGAGCCGGTGTTGCAGAACACTACCCGCTCGGCGCAGGGAATGCCCTCGGCCAGCAGGGTGGCGAGTTCCATTTGGGCGGTGGTGTGGATGCCGAACATCCAGCCCTTGTCGGCCCGCTCCACCAGAGCGTCGTAGATCACCGGATGGCGGTGGCCGAGGATGTGCAGGCCGAAGCCCACCGAGGTGTCGATGTACTCGTTGCCGTCCGCATCCCAGACCCGGCAGCCGCGGCCGCCTTCCAGGAAGATGGGGTGGGGCATCTCCAGGTTGGCGGCGAGACCGGAGTTGAGAATCTCGGAGCGCTCCTGAGCGATCTTCTGGCAATGGGGCGTTTTCTCGATCATGGCGGCACGGGCCGCATCGAGGCGCGGTGTGGCTTGGGACATGGTATCGGCTCTCCTGCAGGGGTTGGGGAGTATCCGTGACGGGCAATAGAGGGGTCAACGAAACCTGCGCAGATGACGGTTGCATCTAAGGAAGCGCTGATCCAGCCATCCCCGCTCTGGCCTTCGGGGTGCCGCGAGGGCTCGGCTGCCCCTTTTGCTGGGGTGGTCGGTGGCCTCGATCAGAGTTCCGCCCTCGCTTCGCGCATCAATGACGCGTATCAAAGACGCCTATCAAAGACGCGTATCAATGTCGCCTATCAATGAAAGTTGCGGGCCATGCAGGCCTCGGTGTCTCAGGCGCGTTCAGGTAGCCGTTCCAGTACCGGGTACCGCCAAAGTCGCCGCCGATGGGTGATCTCGACCTCGTCGGCGAGACTGCCCCGGGGCAAGTCACTCGAAGCTGCACGCCAGCCCAGTGCAAAGGCAAAGGGTGCAAAGGCCGTCAACCCTCGGAAATACCACAGTTGCCTCGTGCTGCTGTGCTTGGCCTTTGTTAAAGTATTGTGACCATTTGGGGGTGCGTCATGCCGCCGGCGGACGAAGTCTGCTCGCGTTGGGGGTCGTCACGGTTGTGTCGGCCTGCCCCAAGTACAAGCGAGTAGCACAAGGCAGCTCATGACCTACACGGTGTTTGATTTTCTGGGGCTGCTCGGCGCCCTCGGCATTTTCATCTTCGGCATGAAGATCTTCAGCGATGGCCTGCAGCGTGTGGCCGGCGATCGCTTACGCGCCATCCTTGGCGGGATGACCCGTAATCGCCTCACCGGCGTGATGACAGGCTTCGCTGCCACGGCCGTGACCCAGTCATCGACCACCACGACGGTGATGGTGGTCAGCTTCGTCAACGCGGGCCTGCTCACCTTCGTGCAGTCCACGGGCGTCATCATGGGTGCCAACATCGGCACCACGCTGACCGCCTGGATGGTCTCCCTGTTCGGGTTCAAGTTTCAGATCACGCCGGTGGCCGTGGCTGGCATCGGGCTGTTCTTCCCGTTCCTCTTCGCGCGCAACGTCCGTCTGCGCAGCCTGGCCGAGGCCATGGTTGGTTTCGGCATCCTGTTCGTGGGCCTGGATTTCATCAAGGGTGCCGTGCCGGACATCCATGCCAATCCGGCCATCCTTGCCTTTCTCGACCGCTTCACGGACTTCGGCTTCCTTTCGCTGCTGCTGTTTGTCCTGGTTGGCACGGTACTGACGCTGCTGACGCAGTCGTCGTCGGCTGCGACGGCCATCACCCTGGTGATGCTGTTCCAGGGCTGGATTTCCTTCCCCATTGCTGCGGCGATGATCCTTGGGGAAAACATTGGCACTACGGTCACCGCCAATCTGGCGGCGATGGTCGGCAACGTGCATGCCAAACGTGCGGCACGCTTCCACTTCATTTTCAATGTCTTTGGTGTTCTCTGGATGTTGCTGCTGATGTTCCCGTTCCTGCACATGGTGGACTGGACGATCCAGCAGTTCTCCGCTGAACAGATCTCGGTGTTCAGTGACGATGTGGCGGCGCGTCCGAATGCGACCCTTGCGTTGTCGCTGTTCCATTCGGCGTTCAATATCATCAATGTGATCCTGCTGTTTGCTTTCGTGCCGCGCCTCGTGCGCCTCGTCGAGTTCCTGCAGCCTGACCGTGAAGGCACTGCGGGCGACTTCCACCTGCGCTACATCAGTACGGGTCTGATGTCCTCGCCGGCCCTGTCCATCGAGCAGGCTCAGAAGGAGGTCCAGGTTTTCGTCGGGGTGGTGCACGAGATGCACGAAGCGGTCCGCTCGCTGGTCCTCGAAGCGGATTCCAGGATCGCGGATCGACTCGAGGCGGTACACGAACGTGAGGAGTTGACCGATATCCTCGAGCTTGAGATCTCCGACTATCTCGTGCGCATTGCTGAGTCCGCGAGTCTCGAGTCTTCCGTCACCAGCCGCATCCGCTTCATGCAGACCATGATCAACGATCTTGAGCGCATCGCCGACATCTATTATCAGGTCGCGAAACTCATCGAGCGTCTGCGGGTGGCGAACGCGGTCCTGCCGGAGGTTGCGCTCAGAGAGATCGAGCAGATGTTCGCCGCCGTCCAGGATGCGCTGCTGGACATGGAGGCTAATGTGGCCCTCGCGCCCGAAAGCGTCGATCTCGACCGCTCCATCAGCCTCGAGCGGCGCGTGAATACCCTGCGTAACGCACTGCGTGAACAGCACTACGAACGCCTCGAGGCCGGCGGCTACGCGGCCAGGGCTGGTGTGGTCTATCTGGACATGGTGAACCGACTGGAGCGCATCGCGGACCATATTCTCAACGTCAACGAGGCGGCAGCCGGCCAGCGCATCAAGGCTCTGCGTCTGGCTGAGGCGCGTGCATTGGCCACGCCAAACCCTTAGCCCGGCTTTGAGCGGGGTGCACCCAGCTCTGAAGACCCCCTGCGCCGGTTCTGTGTTGGCGCGCTGCCTGCTGCGTTGAGCTGCTTGGAAAGGCAACCAGCCTTCGCTGCGCAGCCCCCTGTGCTGATCAGATAATGGGCAGGCTCTCGTTCTCGCCTTCCTCGTAGACCACGTTCGCACGTCCCACGAGGAGCGGGTCGATGGGACCGGTTTCATCCCGACCCTTGTCAGAGTAGGGGAGCTTGTGCAGCACATAGCGCATGGCATTGAGCCGTGCGCGCTTCTTGCAATCGGACTTCACAACGGTCCATGGCGCGTCGGTGGTATCGGTGTGAAAGAACATCGCTTCCTTGGCGCGAGTGTATTCCTCCCATTTATCCAGCGACGCGAGATCGATAGGGCTGAGCTTCCACTGCTTGAGGGGATGCGCCTCGCGTTCCTTGAAGCGCCGGCGCTGCTCCGGCCTGCTCACCGAGAACCAGAACTTGATCAGGTGGATGCCGCTGCGCACCAGGTTGCGCTCGAACTCCGGTGCCTGGCGCATGAACTCTGCGTATTCGTCATCCGTGCAGAAGCCCATCACGCGCTCGACGCCGGCACGGTTGTACCAGGAACGATCGAAGAGGACGATTTCGCCCGCTGTCGGCAGGTGCTGGATGTAACGCTGGAAGTACCATTGCCCGAGCTCGGTCTGGGTCGGCTTCTCCAAAGCCACGACCCTTGCGCCCCGCGGGTTGAGGTGCTCCATGAAGCGCTTGATGGCACCGCCCTTGCCGGCCGCATCCCGGCCTTCGAAGAGGATCACGACTCGCTGGCCCGTAGCACGAATCCACTTCTGCAGTTTCAGTAGTTCCACCTGGAGCCGGTACTTCTGTTTTTCGTAGTTCTTGCGGCTCATCAGATTCTGGTAAGGATAGCCACCTGAGCGCCAGTCATCGGCCAGCTCGTCGTCGGCTTTGACCCCGGTGGTGACGGTGGCAGCCAGTTCGTCCTGGAACAGCGTTCGTCGCAGCACAGCCAGATCGTCGGGAGAGGCGCCCTTGAGAATGGCGCCGAGGTGTTCGGAGAGCGTATGGATGTCTTGCCGATAGCCGACGCGAACGATGTCCTCGACTGCAATCTTCTGAGCAGCCTGGGCGCCCCGTATGGCCTGCTCCGTTTCGAAGCTTTCAATACCTTTGCCCGTCCATTCAGCGGAGGTGTCTCCCTGCTGAACAAGCCGGTGCTCCTGCGCCTTCCTGGATTCCTTGGTCTTCGACGCCCCGGCGTCGCTGCCCGGAAGTTTCGTCTTCGGTTCTGCTTTGTCCGACATCTGTACACCCAATGTTTGCTTGGTTCAGGAAAACGGCCGCATGGCCGCTCTCCTCGGCCCGCATCTCTCACCGATGCGCGAAGCGAAGTCACCGAGATGCGGGTTCCAGGTCGCCTGGAACTTGAACAACCCGCCACGCCCATGATCCCGCGCTCGACGAGGCAGGGGTTTGATCCATGTCATGTAGCGGGCTTCTTTTCGATATCGGCGCCCTTCGGTGGTCGGCATTCCTATGGGAGCTTCGGGCTGGCGATGCACTTCCCTGCGGGTGGTTGCAGCCTGGTCGCAGATGCGACTCGCGCTGGCTGCGATGGTGAGCGCGCAGGGCATCCTCGAGGTCCATGATCGCCTCAACTGTCGAGCTCCTCGGCGCAATCCGTCCCGGCTGTGGCTATAATCGCGGTTGTCCTCGAATCGCCATCGCCGCGGCGCGGAGCGCTCCTTGTCCCATGCCGTTCTCGATATCCGTGACCTGCGCTGTGAACGCGACGACCGCGAGCTGTTCGCTGACTTCGACCTGCGTCTGGAGGCTGCGCAGGCCTTACAGCTGCGGGGGCCTAACGGTGCCGGCAAGACCACGCTGCTGCGCTGCATTGCCGGCATGCATCCTGAGTATGAGGGTAGCATCCGACTGCTCGGTGTGCCGGTCAGCGGCGATCAACTGCTTTTCGTGGGGCATCGGCCGGGCATCTCCGGCCTGCTGAGTGCGGCGGACAATCTGCGCTGGCACCTGGATCTGGCCGGTTGGCGCGGTTCGGGCGGCGTGGTCAGCGCTGCCCTCGAGCGGGTGGGTCTCATCGGTTATGAGGAGGTGCCCTGCCAGCAGCTCTCCGCCGGTCAGCAGCGGCGGGTGGCGCTGGCCCGGCTCGCCCTGCCTACGGCTGAAGTGCCCCTTTGGCTGCTCGACGAGCCGTTCACGGCGTTGGACGACGCGGGGCTGCAGCTGGTCAGCGGCCTGATGGCCCAGCGGCTGGCCGGCGGTGGTGCCATCCTCTTTACCACCCACCAGCCGGCTCCGGATCTGCCTGGACTGAGCACGCGCTGGATCGGGGCGGCTTCATGAGGGCCTCCCCAGGGAGTGAGGCCAGTCTGTGGGTGCTGTTCCGCGGCCAGTTGCGTCGGGATCTCAAGCTTGCCTTCGGTCAGCCCTCGGAGCTGGCGAATCCGCTGGCGTTCTTCGTCGTCGTCATTACCCTGTTTCCCCTGGGCGTCAGTCCTGAGCCCGGTGTTCTGGCGGGTATGGCGCCCGGCGTGCTGTGGATCGCGGCCCTGCTGGCCACGCTGCTGGGTCTCGAGGCCCTGTTCCGTCGCGATCGTGACGATGGCACCCTGGAGCAGATGGTGTTGCGAGCGCAGCCGCTGTATCTCCCGGTTGTGGCGCGCATGCTGGCCCACTGGATGGTCACCGGCTTGCCGCTGACGCTGCTGGCCCCAGTGCTGGGGGGCATGCTCAATCTGGCGCCGGAAGCGCGATTGCCTTTGATGCTGGGGCTGGCCCTGGGAACGCCGGTGCTGGTGCTGCTTGGCGGTGTCGGTGCGGCCTTGACCGTGGGGCTGCGTACCGGCGGAGTGCTGTTGGCCCTGCTGGTGCTGCCGCTGTTCGTGCCGGTGCTGATTCTCGGCGTCAGCGCGGCGGAACTGGCCGGCTCGGGTCTGGATCCCACCGGGCCGCTGTTGTGGCTGGCGGCCGGTACGAGTTTCGCCATCACCACGGTGCCCTTCGCCATTGCAGCGGCGCTGCGGATCGGCGTCGAAACGGGCTGAAAGCGCTTGATGGTGGGCTTAAGGAGAGGTTGGCTTGAAGTACATTCCTGACGGGTTGCGGCGGCTCTGGCATCGCATGGGTTCGCCGCGCTGGTTCTATGAGACCACTGGCTCCTGGGTTCCGTGGCTGGCGGCTTCGGCGGCGCTTCTGCTCGGCGTGGGAACCGTCTGGGGGCTGGCCTATGCGCCACCGGACTATCTCCAGGGCGACAGCTTCCGCATCATTTATATTCATGTGCCGGCGGCCTATCTGGCCCAGGCGGGCTACATGCTCATGGCCGTCTGTGGCGTCGTCCTGCTGGTCTGGCGCATGAAACTGGCGGACATGGTGATGGCCACAGTGGCACCTGTCGGCGCCGCCTTCACCTTCCTGGCCCTGGCCACCGGCTCCATCTGGGGCAAGCCCACCTGGGGCACCTACTGGATCTGGGACGCGCGCATCACTTCGGTACTGATCCTGCTGTTCCTCTATCTCGGCATTATGGGCCTCCGGCGGGCCATCGAGCGGCCGGAGGCAGCCGGGCGGGCCTGCGCCATCCTGGCCATTGTCGGGGTGATCAACATTCCCATCATCAAGTACTCGGTGGATTGGTGGATGACTCTGCATCAGCCGGCCACCTTCAGTGTGACCTCAGCTCCGGCCATGCCGCCGGTCATGTGGATACCGCTGCTGCTGAACGTGCTTGGCTTCAACCTGCTGTTTGCAGTCAGCGTCATTCAGGGTACCCGCACTGAGGTGCTGCTGCGGGAGCGACGGACGCGCTGGGTCACGGACCTGTGTCGGCAGGAGCGGGCATGAGTTTTGATAGTTTCGGCGAATTTCTGGCCATGGGCGGGCACGGATTCTACGTCTGGTGGTCGTACCTGTTGACCGTGGCCGTGGTAGGATTTGTTCTGATATGGCCGTTGTGGCGCCGGCGCCGCTTCCTTGCGGAACAGCGCGGTCGTCTGCGGCGGGCTGATGCACTGGGGCAGCAAGCGGAAGTCGAGTCGAATGCACCCGAAGCGTAAACAACGACTGCTCGTCATTGGCGTACTCGTCTGCGGCGTGGGGCTCACCACGGCGCTGGTGCTCAACGCCTTGAACGAGAACATCAATCTGTTCTATCCGCCCGATCAGATCGTCGCCGGGTTGGCACCCATCGATCAGCGCATCCGCGCTGGCGGCATGGTGGTGGAAGGCAGCGTGTTCCGGGAAACCGGCAGCATGACGGTGTCCTTCGTCATCTCTGACCTCGCGGGATCCAACGTGCCGGTGACTTTCGAGGGCATCCTCCCGAATCTGTTTGGTGAAGGGCAGGGCATCGTCGCCAACGGTCGGCTGGGTGCCGATGGGGTGTTCGTGGCCTCGGAGGTCCTGGCCAAGCACGACGAGAACTACATGCCGGCGGAGCTGGCCGCGATGCAGGGGCGCAAGCCGCCTATGGGCAACACGGTCAATGCAGGCAGCAACGGTTACTCGGCCGGAGGTTGATCCGCCCCCGGGCAGCGGTTCCGTCATGGTTTGAAAGCGCGATCGGAGACCCGGAATGATCCCTGAGCTCGGACACTTCGCCCTGGCGCTGGCATTGGGCTTTGCCCTGCTGCTTGCCATCCTTCCCATTGCCGGGACTTACACCGGAAGGGTGGTATGGATGCGCAGCGGTGGTTCGCTGGCGGCGGGCATGTTCGTCTTTCTGCTGCTGTCCTACATCTGCCTGACCTATGCTTTCCTGGCCGACGACTTCTCTGTGGCCTACGTGGCCCAGAACTCCAATTCCCTGCTGCCGACATATTACAAGTTCAGTGCCGTGTGGGGTGCCCATGAAGGTTCCTTCCTGCTCTGGACGCTGATCATGGCCGGCTGGACTTTGGCCGTGGCGCTGCGCAGCCAGGGGCTGCCCCTGGACATGCTGGCGCGGGTGCTGGGCGTGATGGGCCTGATCAGCATCGGTTTCATCCTGTTCATGCTGCTGACCTCCAACCCTTTCGAGCGGCTGCTGCCCATGTCGCCGACGGATGGCTCCGATCTCAATCCCCAACTGCAGGACTTCGGCCTCATCGTCCATCCGCCCATGCTCTACGTGGGCTACGTGGGCTTCTCCGTGGCCTTTGCCTTCGCCATTGCAGCACTGATGTCCGGACGTCTGGATGCGGCCTGGGCGCGCTGGTCGCGGCCCTGGACCAATGTGGCCTGGGCGTTTCTCACCGTGGGCATCGCGCTGGGCAGCTGGTGGGCCTACTACGAACTGGGCTGGGGTGGCTGGTGGTTCTGGGATGCCGTGGAGAACGCCTCCTTCATGCCCTGGCTGGTGGGGACGGCCCTGATCCATTCCCTGGCGGTCACCGAGAAACGCGGCGTCTTCCGCAGCTGGACGGTGCTGCTGGCCATTGCCACGTTCTCCCTGGTGCTGCTCGGTGCCTTCATCGTCCGCTCCGGGGTCCTGACCTCCGTGCATTCCTTCGCGGTGGACCCTGAGCGCGGGTTCTACATCATGGTCTTCCTGCTGCTGGTGGTGGGCGGTTCCTTGGCGCTCTACGCCCTGCGCGCTCCGGTGATGAGGGCCGATGCCAACTACGACGGGCTGTCCCGGGAAGTCATGCTGCTGGTGAACAACGTGCTGCTGGTGGTGGCCACCGCCGCGGTGCTACTCGGTACCCTGTATCCGCTGATCTACGAGGCCATGACCGGAGGCGACAAACTCTCGGTGGGGCCGCCTTACTTCAATGCCGTGTTCGTGCCGCTGATGCTGCTGTTGCTGATCGCCATGGGGGCGGGGCCCCTGGCACGCTGGAAACGCACGAGCTTTGACGAGCTCTGGCGGCAGCTGGCGCGGATCGCGGTGGTGAGCCTGGCCCTGGGTGTTGTGCTGCCGCTGGTGTTCGCCGGTGCCCTGGATTTCTGGGCGGTGGCGGGCATTTCGGTGGCGGTTTGGGTGGTGCTGTCCCTGGTGCAGGACACCCTGTCGCGGATCGCCCACAAGGGCGACTGGTCGTCACGGCTGGCTGCCGTCCCGAAGCTCGGCGCCGGCTATCTGGGTATGTGGGTCGCTCACTTCGGTATCGCCGTATCGGTGGTCGGCATCGCGATGGTGGTGGTGTACTCCGATGAGCGTGACGTCCGCATGGTGCCCGGCGACACGGTGGAAGTGGGAGGCTGGGACTTCCGCTTCGACGGCATCCGGCAGGTGGATGGGCCGAACTGGTC
This sequence comes from Pseudomonadales bacterium, assembly GCA_007130155.1. Classification (GTDB taxonomy): domain Bacteria; phylum Pseudomonadota; class Gammaproteobacteria; order Pseudomonadales; family Azotimanducaceae; genus SLTB01. The sequence continues at coordinate 17,917 of SLTB01000010.1, read as the reverse complement.
GGCGGATGAGGGCATCATCACGGTGCTGAAGAACGGCCGTGAACGCTTCACGCTGCGGCCCCAGAAACGCCATTACCCGGTGCGCGGCATGATCATGACCCAGGCAGCCATCAACCCGCGCATCACCCGTGATCTCTATGTCGCCCTGGGTGAACCCCTGGGTGCTCAGGCCTGGGCTGTGCGGGTGCACTACAAGCCCTTCGTCCGCTGGATCTGGCTAGGTGCGCTGCTGATGGCTCTCGGTGGCGTCATGGCTGCCGTGGATCGGCGCTACCGGCGACTGGCGGAACGGGCGGTGGAACGCCGCCAGAACGTGGCGGGACAGTTGGCGGAGGGCAGGTCATGAGGGCGCCGTCTGCAACCGCGTCCAGACCGGGCCTCCATCGTGCGAGCCTGTTCATTCCCTTAGGCGTGTTCCTGCTGGTGCTGCTGCTGCTCTGGCGCGGCTTCAGTCTCGGCGATCCCCATGCCCTGCCGTCAGCGCTGTTGAATCATCCGCTGCCCGACTTTGCCCTGCCGGTGTTGCATGAACCGGATCGCATCGTCAGTTCCGAGGCCATGCACGGCGAGCCCTTCCTGCTCAACGTCTGGGCCACCTGGTGCCCCACCTGCCGGGCCGAGCACGCCGAACTCAATCGTATTTCCAAGGAATACGGCGTGCCCATCTTCGGTATCAACTATAAGGACAATCCGGCCGAGGCGCGGCGCTGGCTGGCGCGCTTCGGTGACCCCTATGTTTTTTCGGTGGTGGATGCGGACGGCAGCCTGGGTATCGATCTCGGAGTCTATGGCGCGCCCGAGACCTTCCTGGTGGATGCTGATGGCGTGATCCGCTACAAGCGTGTCGGCGCGGTGGATCAGCGCGTCTGGGACACCAAGCTGGCGCCGCTCCTGGCGGAGTTGCGCGATGCGTCTTGAAGTTCTGTTGCGGATTCTCGTGCTCGGGCTGGCCCTGCTGGCGGGCCACGTGCATGCGTCCTCCATCGACGTCTACGAGTTTGCCACCCGTGAGCAGGAGGCCCGCTTCCACGCTCTGAACGCCGAGCTGCGCTGTCCGAAGTGCCTGAACACCAACCTCTGGGGTTCGGATGCGCCCATCGCCCGGGATCTGCGCCGGACCGTGGCCAACATGGTTCGCGAAGGACACAGCGATCGGGAGATCCGCGACTATCTGGTATCCCGCTACGGCGACTTCATCCTCTACAAGCCGCGCTTCACGGCAAAGACCGCGGCCCTCTGGGTGGGCCCCTTCGTGCTGTTGTTCATCGGCCTCGGTATCATCGCTGTGATGATCCGCAATCAGCGCCGGGAATCGCGTCTTGGTACCGACAGCCTCACCCCTGACGACGAAGCCCGGCTGGCGCGCCTGCGCGGTCAGCTTGAGGCAGACGCGAGCGGGGTCTCACCGCGCTCATGACCGTATTCTGGATGCTTGTCGTGGTCATGGTCGCTGCGGCGGCGGGCTTCACCCTCTGGCCGTTGTTCCGCGGTCGCAGCGAGCACCGCGCTGCCCGCATTCGTGCCGACTCGAATGTGGCGATCTTCGAGGATCGCCTGGCCGAGCTGAACGCGGATCGGGACGAAGGACGCATCAGCGATGAAGAGCACAAGGTGCTGCGTTCGGAGCTGGAACGGTCGCTGCTCGGTGACATCGACGACTTAGCGGAGCTCGACGCACCGTTAGCGGCTGAATCGGAGCCTGCGGCTCGTGGCGGCAGTCTGCTGTGGGTGGGGGCCTTGGCTGTGCCGCTGATTGCTCTCATCCTTTATGCCGACTGGGGACTGTCCCTGGGTTATCAGGACGAACTGGCCCTGGCGCGAGAGCTGCGGGCGGTGGAGCAGCGGCCGGATGGCGCTCACGATAGCCGTCAGGTCAATCAACTGATGGACCGCCTTGATGCCCGGCTCGCGGCCAATCCCGATGACGCAGACGGCTGGTTCCTGCTTGGCCGAACGGCCTTGAACCAGGGTGAGTTCGTACGCGCCGGCCGGGCCTTCGGGCGGGTGGCGGCGCTGATTCCCGATGAACCCGGCCCGCTGGTGTTTCAGGTCCAGGCGCTGTATCTGGCCGAGGACAGACGTATTACACCGTCCGTTCGCGCGCTGATTGACCGGGTGCTGGAGCTGGCCCCGGGCCAGCCCATCATGCTCGAGATCCTGGCCATGGATGCCTTCCAGGGCGGACGCTTTGGGGAGGCTGCTGGCCTCTTTGAGCAGGTGCTGGCCAGCGGTGTGCCGGAAGGCGAGCGGCGCACCTTCCTGAGCGACGGCTTGGCGCGGTCACGGGAACTCGCCGGCCTGCCAGGCGTGTTGCCAGAGCCTGGTTCGGAACCTGCCGGCGAGGCCGACAGCGACCCCGGCGCCATCCGTGTTCTGGTCACGATGTCTGAAACGGTGCTGGCTGATCTGCCCGCCAATGCCGCGGTGTTCGTCATGGCGCGCCCGGTCGGGGGGCCGCCCATGCCGCTGGCCGTGCAGCGCCTGCGGCCGGCGGCCCGGCTGGACGTCGAGCTCAGCGTGGACGATGCCATGGCGCCGGAAATGGCTCTGGACAGTGTCGAGCAGGTGGAAGTAGTGGCGCGACTGTCACGCTCCGGTACCGCCGAGCGCGGCCCGGGTGATCTCGAACGCAGCGCCGGGCCCATCCCAACGTCGGGTGCGCCACCGGTGCGACTCCAGTTGGGAGCAACCGGGGCCGCGGTGACCGCAGCGCAGCAACTCGTGGCCGGACCTGCCGCCGTGAGAGTGCTGGTGGAGGCGGGCGATGAGGTGTCGATTCCACCTGGAGCGACGCTGTTCGTTTTCGCCCGGGAGGTGGGTGGCCCGCCATCGCCTCTGGCAGTGGCCCGTTATCGGGCCAGTGAACTGCCGCTGCTGGTGACCCTGGACGACGCCATGGCCATGACGCCGGAGCGGACTTTGTCCGGCGCGAACCGGGTGCAGATCGTCGCGCGGGTGTCAGCGGATGGTGGCGTTGCGCCCCAGGCCGGCGATCTCGAAGGCGTCAGCGCCACCCTTGATCCCGCCAGCCGTGGCCGGGTGGTGAACGTGCTCATTGATCGGGTGATCGAATAGTTGATGGATGGGTCGGGCGACCGTGACCTGCCCGCCAATACTCGATAGACTTTTCCGCCCATAGCGAACACGGGTTCCGCATGCTGTGGGACCACCCTTGGGGCACGTCGCCAATTCATGCGCCTGAAGCAAATCAAGCTCGCGGGCTTCAAGTCCTTCGTCGATCCGACCACGGTGTCGTTTCCGAGCAATCTGACCGCCGTGGTCGGACCGAATGGCTGTGGCAAGTCCAATGTCATCGACGCGGTGCGGTGGGTCATGGGGGAGAGTTCCGCCAAGCAGTTGCGTGGTGAATCGATCACCGACGTCATTTTCAATGGCTCCAATACCCGCAAGCCTACGGCCCAGGCCAGCATTGAGCTGGTGTTCGATAACAGCGATGGCCGAGCCGGTGGCCAGCACGCGGCGTTTGCCGAAATTGCCATTCGCCGCCAGGTGACCCGCGACGCGCAGTCGATCTACTTTCTCAATGGTGTCCGCTGCCGGCGGCGGGACATTCAGGACATCTTTCTTGGCACCGGCCTCGGTCCACGCAGCTACTCGATCATCGAGCAGGGCATGATCTCCAACCTGATCGAGGCCCGCCCCGAGGACCTGCGTCACCATCTCGAGGAAGCGGCAGGCATCTCCCGCTACAAGGAGCGGCGGCGGGAGACCGAGAACCGCATCAGGCACACCCGTGAGAACCTCGATCGCCTCAATGATCTGCGCGAGGAACTCGAGCGTCAGCTCGGCCGCCTGCAGCGCCAGGCCCGTTCGGCTGAGAAGTACCGGGAGTACAAGGCTGAGGAGCGCAAGCTCAAGGCCGAGCTGCTGGCCCTGCGCTGGCAGGCCATGACCAGCGAAATGGAGCGCCACAATGCTCAGGTGAGCCAGCTCGAGATCGCCATGGAGCAGGCCCGGGCCGGACGCCAGGCCGTACTCACTAGCATTGAAAAGGAGAGAGAGCGCAATGCTGATCTGACGGCAGCCACGGGCAAGGTGCAGCAGCGCTTCTACGAACTCGGTGCCACGCTGGCGCGGTTGGAGGAAAACCTGCGGGCGCGGGATCAGCGGGTACGTCAGCTCGAATCAGATCTGGGCGCCGCCCGCAGCCGCCGCGAGGAGGGCGTCCGGCACCTGGAGCTGGATGCCCGTCGCATTGAGGAGCTCGAAGCGGCCCTGGCGGCCATTGAGCCTGAGCGCGAGGCGATTGCGGCCCGGGATGAGGAGGCTTCGGCGCTTCTGGAGCAGGCCGAGGCCAGCATGCAGGCCTGGCAGCAGGAGTGGGACAGCTTCAATCAGGCTGCGGCAGAGCCCCGGCGCCGGGCGGAAGTGGAGGCCTCGCGCATTGCCCAGCTCGAACAGTCCCTTGGGCGCAGCAACCAGCGTCTGGAACGCCTGGCCCTGGATGTGCATGCTGCCGGGGCCGATGTTGAGGCCAGTGATCTCGGTGATCTCGATGCCCGTGTGGAAGGCGTCGAGCAGGGCATGGCGGGCCACGAAACCGAACTGGAGGCCCTTGCCCTGCGCGTGGCCGAGAACCGAAGCGGACTGGAGGAAGCCGAGCGGCAGCTGGCCGATGCCCGCGGTCAGGTGCAGATCCAGACCGGTCGCAAGGCCTCCCTGGAAGCCCTGCAGGAATCAGCCCTCGGCCGACAGGATGCAGCCACCCGCAACTGGCTTGCGGATCGTGGCCTGGGCCGCAAGCCGCGCCTCGGTGAACGGCTGCAGGTGCAGTCGGGATGGGAAACTGCCGTCGAGGCGGCACTGGGCAACGCGCTGCAGGCCGTGGTGGTGGATGTCCTCGATGCGCCGGCGGAAGCGGCCCTGGCGCTGGATGATGTCGAATTGACCCTGTTCGAGGGCGGACGGCCGGCGGCCGCTGCAGCCGGTGACGATCCCCATGGCCGGATGCGGTTGCTGGATCTGGTGCAGGCTGATGACGATCTGGTTTCGCTGCTCGGTGGGTTCTGGGCCACGGAGAACCTGGCTTCGGCGCTGGCCCTTCGTGATCGCCTGGGGCCCCAGGAGAGCATCGTCACCCGGGATGGCATCCTGCTCGGCCGGCGCTGGCTGCGTCTGGCTCGGGGCGATGCGGCGGGGCGTGGCGTCTTGCGTCGGGCCCAGGAAATCGAAGCCCTCGCGGCCACGATTGCGGAACTCGGCGACCGCAGCAGCGTTTTCGAAGACAGGGTTGGCCGACTGCGCGGTGAACGCGGCAGTCTGGAACAGGCCCGGCAGCAGGCCCAGCAGGCCCTCGGTGAGCTCAGCCGTCAGCATGGCAGCCTGCGTGCCGAACGCAGTGCAGCTCAGGCCCGTCTCGAAGCCGCTTCGGCTCGGCAGGAGCGGCTGTCGCGGGAGCGGGCGGAACTCGAAGAACTGCTGGCCAGCGAACGCCGGCAGATCGAGATGGCCCGGCAGGCTCGCAGCGAGGCCGAAGTCGAAATGGCTGAGCTCGAGTCACGGCGAGGGGGGCTTCTTGGTCGACGCGACAGCATCCGAGAGTTGCTCGAAGAGGCGCGTCAGCAGGCACGGGCGCGGCGCGATGCGGCCTATGAACTGGAGCTGAGGCGGCAGAATCTAGGCAATCAGCTGGAGTCGACCCGCACGGCCGCCAGCCGCCTGCGCAGTCAGCAGGAAGAACTCGCCGAGCGTCTCGCGGCGCTGGAAGAAGCGGTCACGGAGGCCCGGGCGCCGCTGACCGAGCTGCGGGGTGAATTGGAAACGGAGCTGGCGCGACGACTCGAGGTCGAGCAGGCACTGGCTGCGGCCCGCGACACCCAGACCCAGGCGGAGACCGGTTTGCGGGAGCTGGAGCAGCAGCGGGCGGCCACGGAAGAGCAGGTGCAGGCCGGTCAGGCGGCTCTGGAAGCGGCACGCATGGAACGCCAGGCCGTGGAAGTCCGTCGTCGCACCCTCGAAGAGCAGCTTTCCGAGAGCGGGACCGATGCCATCACCGTGCTGGCCGAGATTGCCGAGGATGCCTCCGAAATGGCCTGGCAGCAGGCGCTGGAACAACTCGAAGCCCGCATCCATCGTCTCGGGCCCATCAACTTGGCGGCCATCGAGGAATTCGAGCAGGAGTCCGAACGAAAGAACTATCTGGACGCCCAGAACGCGGATCTGGTGGAGGCGCTGGGCACACTGGAGGAGGCGATCCGAAAGATCGATCGCGAAACCCGGGCCCGCTTCAAGGAGACCTTCGATAAGGTGAACCACGGACTGCAGGAGCTGTTCCCCAAGGTCTTCGGCGGTGGTCACGCCTATCTGGAGCTCACCGGTGACGATCTGCTCGATACCGGAGTGACGATCATGGCGCGGCCGCCGGGTAAGCGGAATGCTTCCATTCACCTGCTTTCCGGGGGCGAGAAGGCACTGACGGCCATTGCCCTGGTATTCTCGATCTTTCAGCTCAATCCGGCGCCTTTCTGCATGCTCGACGAAGTGGACGCGCCCCTGGATGATGCGAATGTCGGCCGCTTCTGCCGGCTGCTGACGGAAATGGGCCGCGAAGTGCAGTTCATCTTCATTACCCACAACAAGATCACCATGGAAATGGCGGAGCAGCTCATGGGTGTGACCATGCAGGAGGCGGGTGTCTCGCGTCTGGTGTCGGTGGATGTGGAACAAGCCGCGGCACTTGCCGGATGATGACCGGTATGACCGTGATGAAGGCTGGATGATGATGGTGCAGACGGAGCAGGCGAGGAGGCTCGACTTTGGGCATGCGTGACGGGTTGCTGGTGCTGGGTGGTCTGCTGATTATCGCTGTGCTGGCCCATGGCGCCTGGATCGCATGGCGGGCGAGGCGTGCCGACCTGCGGATTCGCTACGAGCGGAACATTCCCAACCTGGATCTGGATGACATCGATCTGCTGCGGGCCGAACTGCCCAGCGGTGGCGCGCGCGTGGTCTCGCAGCCGGGCCGTCCGCGGCGGGTCGACGATGACGACACCCCGATGCCGGCCCTGCGTGATGACCCCATCGAGCAGGAGCTCGACGCCGTCGTCCCGGTGGAATCTGACCCGGACAGGCCCGATGCTGGCAGAGACGGACGTGCGGCGACCAAGCCCAAAACGGAACCGGCACCCGCTGTCAGTCCCGACCCGGAACCCGACGTCAACGCCGAGGCTGCAGAGGAGATGCCGGCTGAACCGAGGTCCGAACCCGAACAGGCGCCGCTGTTTGCCGGGGATCCCATCGTCTCGCGGGATCGCAGCAGCCGCCGGCGGGCGGCTGCAGAACCCCGCAAACCCGCCCGTGAGCGTCGGCCGACGACGCAGGCGGAGGGCGAACCCGCTGGTGAAGAGCTGGACATCGAGGACGTGCTGGTCGTCAACGTGCTGCGCCGGGATGGCGAGTTCATGCCTGGGTCGGATCTGCTCGAGGTGGTGTCGGAGCACGGCCTGCGCTACGGCGACATGAACATCTTCCATCGTTATGGCGCTGGCCAGCGCGTCGATTTTTCCATGGCCAATGCGGTCAAGCCCGGGACCTTCGACCTCGGTGCCATCGATGAGCTGCGCACGCCGGGAGTGACATTCTTCATGCGCCTGCCGGGCCCGGATCAGCCCATGGAGGCCTTCGACGATCTCGCCAATGTTGCCCGCGACATGGCCAAGCGTCTGGATGCGGAGCTCAAGGACGAACGCCACAGCGTCATGACGGGTCAGACCCTGGAACATTGCCGCCAGCGTATCCGCGAGTTCCGGCGTCGGCAGATGTCCCGTCGGAGCTGAGCCTGTCGTGGCCACGGAGCGCGCTGCTGCCGACGTCGCCGCGGAAGTGGAGCGCTTGCGGGCGCAGATCGAGACCCACAACCACGCCTATCACGTCCTCGATGCTCCCACTCTGTCAGACGCTGAGTTCGATGCCCTGTTCGACCGTCTGCTGATACTGGAAAGGGAACACCCCGAGCTGATCACTCAGGAGTCCCCGACCCAGCGCATCGGTGGCGCAGCGGCGACGCGCTTCCCGGCCATCAGGCATCCGCTGCCCATGCTGAGCCTGGGCAAGTGCACCACCATGAAGGAGCTGCGCGACTTCGACACCCGCGTCCGGCGCCTGCTCGCCAGCGAAGCTGAGCTCAGCTATGCCTGTGAGCCCAAGATCGACGGTGTAGCGGTGCGTCTTTACTACGAAAACGGCCACTTGCAGCTCGCTGCCACGCGCGGCGATGGCGAGGAGGGCGAGGACATCACCGCCAATGTCCGCACCCTGAACTCGGTGCCCCTGCGCCTTCGCGGTGAGGACTGGCCGCAGCGGCTGGAAGTGCGTGGCGAGGTGTACATGCCGCGAGCGGACTTCAATGCGTTCAACCTGGCCGCCCGGGCCGCGGGTGAGCGGGAGCTGGTGAACCCGCGCAACGGGGCAGCCGGAAGCCTCCGACAGCTCGATCCTGCCGTGACCGCCAGACGGCCGCTGACCATGTTCTGCTATGGCATTGGCCGCATTGATGAGAACTGGCCGTTGACCAGCCACGTGGCGTCCTTGCAGCGCCTTGCGGAATGGGGTTTCAGGATCAATCCGGATACCCGCAAGGTGGTCGGTATCGAAGCCGTCATCGACTATGTGGAGACCTTCCTGGCCCGCCGTGGGGAACTCGCTTACGACATCGACGGTGTGGTGATCAAGGTCGATGACTTTGCCGCTCAGGATGCCCTTGGCGTACTCACCCGCACCCCGCGCTATGCCATCGCCTTCAAGCCCGCCGCCGAGGAAGCCCTGACCCGACTCGTCGAGGTGGACTTCCAGGTGGGACGTACCGGCGCGGTGACGCCAGTGGCGCGCCTCGAGCCAGTGTTCGTCGGCGGCGTCACGGTCTCCAATGCTACCCTGCACAACAGTGATGAGATCGCCCGCCTCGATCTGCGCGTGGGCGATCTGGTGTGGGTTCGGCGGGCTGGCGACGTCATTCCCCAGGTGGTGCGGGTGGAGTTGGATCAGCGTCCGGAGGATGCCCGCAGCATCGAGTTTCCGGATCATTGCCCGGTGTGTAGCGCTCCAGTGGCGCGCGAAGAGGGCGAGGTGGTGGCGCGCTGCACCGCCCGGCGCAGCTGTCCGGCGCAGCTCGTCCACGGCTTGCTGCATTTTGCATCCCGCGGGGCCATGGACATTCAGGGCCTTGGTGAAAAGGTCATCACCCAGCTCGTGGAACGGGAGCTGGTGGCCGATGCTGCAGACCTCTATGGGCTCGATGTCGATGCCCTGGCCGGCCTTGACCGCATGGCGGAGAAATCGGCGCAGAATCTTCATGAAGCGATCCAGGGTTCCCGTCAGCGGGGGCTGGCGCGGGTGATCTTTGCGCTGGGCATACGTGAGGTGGGGGAGGCTACGGCCGCGGCCCTGGCGCGTCATTTTCGCAGCCTGCCGGCGCTGTGGGAGGCGGATGCGGACAGTTTGCAGGCGGTCCGGGACGTAGGGCCGGTGGTGGCTAGGGAGATCGCCGAGTTCTTCGTCCAAGAAGAGAACCGGGCGCTGGTGGAGCGCCTGCTGGCAGCCGGAGTGGAGCCTGAACCGCCGCCGGAACTGCCGGCGACAGCGCCCCTGGCGGATCAGACCTGGGTCCTGACGGGGACCCTTGAAGGCCTGACCCGCAAGGAGGCCAAGGCAAGGCTGGAAGCGCTGGGGGCGCGGGTGTCCGCTTCCGTGTCAGCCCAGACGGACTGCGTGGTGGCGGGCCCTGGTGCCGGTCAGAAACTCACCGACGCCGAACGTCACGGCGTCCCGGTCCTGGATGAGGCGGCTTTCATGGTTCGCCTGGGAGAGCTGGAAGCATGATGTGGAGATATCCGCTGCGTATGGGGCTTCTGCTGATGGTGGCGCTGGGACTGTCGGCCTGCACCAGCTCGCCACCCTCTCAGGCCGAGAACGTCTGTGAGATCTTTACTGAGCAGCGCGGTTGGTATCGGGATGCGAAGAAGGCGGAGCGGCGCTGGGGCGTTCCCTCGAGCGTGCTGATGGCCTTCTCTTTCCAGGAGTCGAGCTACCAGGCCCGGGCCAAACCGCCGCGGACCCGACTGCTTTGGGTGATTCCCTGGCGCCGTCCGTCCACGGCCTACGGCTACACCCAGGCCCTGGACTCCACCTGGCGGGAGTATCAGCGGGCCACAGGCCGCAGCCGGGCGCGCCGACACCATTTTGGTGACGCCATGGACTTCATCGGCTGGTACAACCGGCGCAGCGCGGACCAGCTCGGGTTGCCGCGTAACGACGCCTACAGTCTCTATCTGGCCTATCACGAAGGTGTCGGCGGTTTCCGTCGCGGCACCTACCGTGACAAACCCTGGCTGCAGGATGTGGCGCGCCGGGTGCACTCCAGGGCCTACGCGTATCAGACCCAGCTGGCCGGCTGCGAACGGCGCCTCTCGCGGCCCTGGTGGCGCCCGTTCTGACACATTGTTGCTCGTTGTTGCTGTGCCTTGGCCTCCGTGAACGCTCATGGAAGCAGATTCAGCTTCGACAAGAGTGTGGGGCCTGCTCCCACAGCAACGTCTTCGATCAAAGGTGGTAGCCACAGCTTACGGCGACTCGGGCCAATCTCCGTCGCCCGGTCGGGGCTCCCATCGCTATACTGCCTGCCATGAGTGAAGCCCTTGCCCATGGCAGCCTCGACGCGGGCCTGCGCGCGACCATCCAGGATGCTTATCGAGCCTGGCTGGCGGCGCGTCAGTTCACCCCGCGCCGGGGCCAGCGCCTGATGATCGCCGAGATCGCCCGTACGCTCGCAGGCGGCGGCGAGAGCGGGCGTATCTGTGTGGTGGAGGCGGGCACGGGTACAGGCAAGACCGTTGCCTACGGTCTGGCAGCCATTCCCGTTGCTCAGGCCCTGCATCTCAAACTGGTGATTTCCACTGCCACCGTGGCGCTGCAGGATCAGCTGGTGGACCGTGACCTGCCAGACCTTGCCGAGCATGCCGGATTGCACTTCACCTATGCCCTGGCCAAGGGGCGCGGTCGCTATGCCTGCCCCGCCCGTCTCGATCGTTATCTGGTGGACGACAGCGCCGGCGTGCCGGGAGAGCTGTTCGAGCATGCCGCGCCGGTGGGCGTGGCCGCGCGGGCCCTGTATCGCGACATGCTCGATGATCTGCGCCGGGGTGCCTGGGATGGGGATCGCGAGGCCTGGCAGCGGGCGGTGGACGACGGCGTCTGGTCCGGCGCTACCATGGATCACCGGGGCTGCAGTGGACCGCGCTGCGGCTTTTTTCGCGACTGCCCCTATTATCTTGCCCGGGAGCGCATCGGCCAGGCGGATGTGATCGTCGCCAACCATGATCTGGTGCTGTCCGATCTGGCCCTGGGCGGAGGCGTCGTGCTGCCGGAGCCTGCGTCTACCATTTACATCTTCGACGAAGGTCACCACCTGGCGGAAAAGGCGCTGGGCCACCTGCGCCGCTTCACCCGCATTCTCGCTGGCGTGCAGACCCTGGAGGCGGTGGACAAGCTGCTGGGCACCCTTGCTCAGCGCAGCGGCCGCGATCACACCCTGGTGGATGCCGCCATGCGGGTGGCGACCACATCGGAACCCCTGCGGCAGAACCTGCGCAGCATGCTGGAACTCGGCGAGGTGCTGGCGGATCTCGCCACGCCGCAGCGAGGGTTTGAGAGCCGCGGCGGAGGTCGGCCCACACACCGCTTCGCCCACGGCGAAGTGCCCGCGGCCATGGTGGAACTGGCCCGGGAATTGGCGGGCGGGCATCGGGACATTGCTGCCGCACTCGAAACTGTCCTGGATCGCCTGGCCACCCTTGGCGATGACGATCGCGGCGAGCGCGAAGCTTTCCAGGCCTGGACCGAGGGTTTATCGCAGCATGCCGGACGCATCGAGGGCGCACTGGCGCTGTGGCAGGACTTCGCGCTGCCCGGCGATGGCATTCAGGCACGGTGGGTGTCGCGCGTGGATCACGAGCAGAGCTGGGATCTGGAGTTCCAGTCCTCGCCGCTGCAGGCGGGTGCCTCCCTCGCCGAGGCCCTTTGGGAAACCTGCCATGGCGCGGTGGTGACTTCGGCCACGCTCACCTCCACCGACGGCTTTCGCCGTTTCGCCGAAGGTGCAGGCGTACCCGTGGATACGAGCTATCTGGTCGCCCCTTCCAGTCTGCCCTACGAAGAGGCGGCGGAACTCGTGGTGCCCGCCATGAAGTCGGACCCCGGCCGTAGCGACGATCACAACGCCGAGATCGCGAGCCTGCTGCCCGATCTGGTGGACCCGGGCGAGGGCACACTGGTGATCTTCACCTCCTGGCGTCAGCTTTCGGCTGTGACCACTGCGCTGCCGCCGGCGTTTCTCGAGCGCGTTCTGAGCCAGGCCGACATGACCAAGGCACGCATTCTCAGGGCCCATCGCGAGCGCATCGATGCGGGCAAGGGCAGTGTGATATTCGGGCTGGCCAGCTTTTCCGAGGGGGTCGATCTGGCCGGTGATCATTGCCGCCACGTCATCATCACCAAGCTGCCGTTTGCCGTGCCGGATGATCCTGTGGAGGCGGCGGTGGCCGAGTGGCTGGAGAGCCAGGGCCGCAATCCCTTCATGGAGGTCAGTGTTCCGGATGCTGCGCTGAAACTGAAGCAGGCCTGCGGCCGCCTGCTTCGCTCCGAGTCCGATACCGGCAAGGTGACACTGCTCGATCGGCGTATCGTCAGCCGTCGCTACGGCCGTGCCATCCTCGACAGCCTGCCACCTTTCCGGCGCAGCATTGCGCGCTAGGCTGCGTTCACGAAGGCTGTCACAAAGGCTTGAGGTGACCACGCGACAGGGGCATTGTCTGGCATGGAAGTCGTTCGCAGGGAACAGAACCTTGAGCGCTGATCAACTTGCCAAGGCCTTCGGTCCGGAGTCCTCAGTCCCTGGGCCTGGGCCTGTCGTCCCGGAGGCTGTCATCCCGGGGGCTGTCATCCCGGGGGCTGTCATCAAGGCATCGTCGCATCGCCGAATGCCTGACTGGCGGATCTGGTTTGGACTTGCCCTGACTGCGGGCTGGTTGATTCTCGGCGCGGTCTACATCGAGCAGGCCATCGGTTGGGACAACATTTCCGCTCAGCCCGCCGATGTCATTGGCAGTTTTCTCGAGGGCGCCTTCGCGCCGTTGGCCTTCCTTTGGCTGGTGATCGGTTATTTTCTGCAGCACAAGGCACTGACCCAGAACACTGAGGCGCTGCAGATGCAGTTCCAGGAGATCCAGCGATCTGCGGAACAGGCGGTCCGGCGCACGGAAACCATCGCCGCTTCCGAGCGCCATGCCCGCCAGGAAACCTTCATGCGCATCGCAGATCAGGTCAAGCGCCAGCTCGGCGGCATCAGCGGTCTGCTCTATATCTCTTCCCAGGGCAGCGCCGGCAACGGCAAGGTCTCGGATGAAGAGATGGCGCGGTACTGGTCGGATCTCAACCGCGGCGATACTGAAGTGTTCAGCCGTCTCATGCTGACGACCCACCTTGCCCTGGACGATGAGGACGAGCCCCTGGCGCTGTTTTACGGCACGGAGATCCGCGCTCGCCACAGTAACAATTTCATCTTCACCTTCGAGCGGCTGCGGCAGCGGACAAGGGATGCGGACAGCGACGGCATGCTCGAGGATGCCATCAGCGGCAGCGCTCACGGTTTCTTGTATCGCCTGGCGATCAACTATCGCCAGCGGGCGCCAGCTGAATTTGCGGACGTGGAGGTTCCCGGCCGCGATAACAGAGCGATGCAGCCCTCCCGTGAATAGGGCGCTGTTGCGAAAGGAAGTGTCGAGCTCCACGTCCGCGGTTACACATCGCCAGCACGTGGTCCTTCGCTCGATCGAAGTTTGTGGACGCATTGTCAGGAGCGGAATCCATCGCCCGCCGGCGCCTGAAAGGCTGGGGGCATGGACGGCCCGCAACAGCCCGCTCTGCCGGCGATCAGCGCCGTCAGGCGCCGTTTAAATCCAATGAGTTATCGACTGCTCCCTGAGAGGCCGGGACGAATCGGTCGGCGATGGGCTCGTCGGACAGGTAGGCGGTGATGAGATGGGCCGGTGTGATGTCGAAATAGATGTTACGTGCGCGCACGCCGGGCACCGGCGGTGGACGCAGTTCACTGCCGGATTTCTCCTCCAGTTCCACTTCCTGCGCCGACAGCCCTGTGCACTTGAAGCTTTCCGCCGCCACCAGCACTGGAACGCCGGCCTCCCGGGCCGCCAGGGCGATGAGGCGGCTGCCAGTCTTGTTCACCAGAGTCCCGTCGGCCAGCACCGAGTCGGCGCCGAGCAGCACCATGTCGACGGCTTCGATGAAGATGCCGGCCTGGGCGTCGGTGATGTAGGTCACTTCGATACCATGGCTGGCGAGCGTTGCGGCAACATTCCAGCCTTCCAGTCCGGGTCGGGCCTCGGTCACGACGGCACTGAAGGAGCCTTTCGCCAGTCGCTCCAGAATGCTGGCGACCGTGGAGCTGCTGGAGTGCAACAGCACCCGACTGCCCGGCGGAATGTGACTCAGGGCGGCGCGGACCGTGGCGTCGGTGGCGGCATCGGCCCAGGTGCGTACCTCCTGGGCCTGTCTGGCCGCATAGTCTCGAAGTCCTTCCAGGTCCCCCTGAAACTCGGCTACGCCCTGCTGCCAGCGGGCCACCAGATTGTGGATGGCGGTCATGCTCGGCCGGGTCTCGCCGAGGTCGGCCGCGAAGACCAGCAGGCTTGCGCGCAGAGCCTCCACGTTATCGTCAGCCGCCCGTTGGGCATAGGTCTTCAGCGCATCGAGGGCCACCCGCGCCAGGTGGCTGGCGCCATCTCGCAGGTTGTCCCGCACCCCACGCAAGAGTTCCTGGCGCAGTGCGCTGCTGTGGTCAGTCGTCATCGCGGGTGCCATTGCGGTCCAGGCCGAAGCTGTCGCGGGCGGCCTTGAAGGCCTCGATGTCCGGGACGGACTCGCCGCTGGGTACCTCACCCCCATCCGGGATGCGCCCGGCGGCCCAGAGTGTGGCGACCTGGACCTTCGAGAGGGTCATGAAGGTCTCGTAGAAATCCTGGAACGTTTCCAGATCCAGCTGGCGGATCGCGTCGGCCAGCCGCTCCCGGGAATCGAAGTCCAGCACCTGGTCCTGCAGATCGCGCCACATGCGCCCACCCCGACTGTTGAGGTTCTGGTCACGTTCGAGCAGGCGCGTCAGCAGGCCCTCCCGCTCGCTCTCGAATTCGGCCACTGACATGCCGGCGAGACGTTGGCGGTAACCGTCGAGGAAGGCCAGCGTGGCGGCCTCTATGGCGGCGGGTGACGCCACCGGGCTCTGCACCACGAAGAAGACGCCG
This sequence comes from Pseudomonadales bacterium, assembly GCA_007130155.1. Taxonomy (GTDB): domain Bacteria; phylum Pseudomonadota; class Gammaproteobacteria; order Pseudomonadales; family Azotimanducaceae; genus SLTB01. The sequence goes on along the minus strand of SLTB01000010.1, from coordinate 2,585 downwards.
GGCGTGTTCACCCGCACCCAGGCGCCCGCAGAGACCACGTAGCCCAGCTGCCGTTCGGTGCGAAGATCGTTGAAATAGGGCGTGCCGAGCATGCGTCCGAGCAGCCCGAAGCGGGCGCGCTCTGCCCAGCTTTGATCACGGCCCTGAACATAGCGGGTGAACGCTGCGTCATCATGATCGACGCTGACTTCGCGTTGCACCTGGGTATCTTCAAGGCGCACAAGGCTTGGCCTGGGGCCCACGTCCGGGCTGCCGGCATCAAGGCGTTCGCGCAGCATCAGCGCCAGCCCTTCGGCCCTTTCGGCATCGAGGTTGCCGTGCAGAAGGGCAAGGATGCCGGGTTGGGTCAAAGCCTGCCGCTGCCAGCGTTGCAGGTCTTCGATACTGACGCTGCCAGCGGCGTCAATGAGCTGTTCGATGCCGTACTCGGGACTTTCGATCAGTCGTCGCAGTTCCGCCATGGTGCGCTCATAGGGGCGGCGCTGCAGTTCGTTGCGCAGCTCACGCATAAGCTCGCTGCGGAAGTGCTCGAAACGCTGTAGCCGAGGCTCGATGCCCACCATGGTGTCGAGGACCACATCGAGCAGCACCTCGAGCTTGTCGTCGTAGCCGCCCAGGATCAGGGTCAGGCCGCTGCGATCACCGCGCAGGCTGTAGGACAGGCCGGCGAGCCTGGCCGGATAGGCGTAGGTGTTGAGCTCGTCGGTGACCAGCCGGGCATAAAGATTGCCGAGCACCTGGCCTTGGGGGCCCGCGGCGGCGGGGGAGCGAAGGTCGATTCGCAGGGTGGCTCGGGGCACGCCGAAGTCCCGGTCGGCTTGATGCCACACCTGCAATGGCGCCACGCTTGCGATGGGCCTGGGCACCGAATCTGAGCTCGCAATCAGATCGAGGCGTTCGGGGACGAAGGGGTTCGCGGCCGGCAGGGCCAAGTCCGGGTGATCGCCCGGGGCGCGCCAGCGCGCCAAAGTGTCTCCGGACAGTGGACGCAGGCGGTGGCGCACCCCGAAGTAGGGCTCTTCACGGTCGGTCTCCACCTCTGGCGCTATCAGTGTCACCAGGGCGTTCTGGGGCCGCAGCTGAGCGAGCAGGGAGCGGATCAGTCCGGGATCGTAGTGTTCCATCGCGTAGGGTGCGCGGATCACGTCTTCAGGCGGAAACAGCAGCAGGTTTTGGGCCAGACTGCGGACATAGCCGAAGGCTGCGCCCTTCTCACGGAAATCGAAGGCCAGTTGGGTGAGATCCTGCTGTTCCCGGTAGCGCGCTTCGTCGATGCCGCCGTCTTTGATGCGATCGACATAGGCGAAGACGGCGGCGGCCACGTCCTGCCAATGCTCGAGCCCGGAACGGGTGAGGTTGATGCTGACGTTGAATACGGCGTTCTCGCGGCCGTAGTGGCTCGCGCCGGCGGCAAGTCCGTCGATCCAGCCCCGTTCGGTGAGCGAGGCGTGAACACTGCCCTCGCCCTCGTGGCCGATGAGGTTGGCCAGATAATCGCCTGGCGCCACCCGGTAGTGAGGATCGATGGGCGGCAGCGGAAAACTGAGCTGCAGGGTACGGAGCTCACGGACGGGCTCGATTTCCAGCAGCGCCGGCAGGTCTTCGGCGCGGAACAGCGGCAGCTCGGGTTCACTTTCAGTCACCGGTTGTCGCGGCACGGCACTGAACTTCTCCCTGGCCCAGCCCGCCAGGGTGTTCACGTCCTCGCGGCCGAGGACCACCAATCCCATACGGTCGGCGGAATAGTGGGCCGCGTAGAAGTCGAGCAGGGTCTCACGGATGGGGTCGTCAGGGCGGTCGGCCAGGGTCTCGAGACTGCCGATGTTGAAGCGGGCGGCGGGATGTTCGGGGTTCATGGCCTGCTTCTGGGTCATGAAGGTGCGCCAGCCGTCCTCGCGCATCTGCAGCATGTACTCCGAATGCACGGCGTTGACTTCGCGGGCCACGTAGTCAGCGTCGAACAGGGGCGCGACGAAGAACTGGGCGAAGCGGTCGAGGCCACCCTCGAGCTGGCTGGCGGCGATCTCGAAGAAGTAGTTGGTGTGGTCCTGGGCCGTGTAGGCGTTGTGGCGGCCGCCATGGCGACTGATGAAGTCGCCGTACTCGTCCGGCTCCGGGTACTTCTCCGTACCGAGGAAGAGCATGTGCTCGAGGAAGTGGGCCAGGCCTTCCCGTCCCGGTGGATCGGCGAGGCTGCCGACGCCGACGCTGAGCGCAGCCGCGGCCTGATCGCTGTCCGGGTCGGAGATCACCAGCACCTTCAGACCATTGGGCAGCTCGAGATAGCGATGATCCCGGCTGTCGATGGCGGGTGTCTGGGGTGCGAGCCAGGTCGCTGTTGCATCGCTGGCCGGGGCAGGCGTGGGTGGCGCGCTGACGCAGGCGGCGAGCAGCAGCGCGAGCATGCAGACTGGCAGCAGGATTCGGTAATGGGGCAGGAGCACGGTTGGCAGACCTTTCAGTGGCATTGATGCAGCGGCCGACTCTACCTCAGCCCTCGCACTGGTGCACAATCCCTGGTCATCGTCCGCGCGTAGAAGGAGATGGTGATGACGCTGGCTGCCACCCTGATGACCGCTGCCTTT
>SLTB01000001.1 GCA_007130155.1 Pseudomonadales bacterium | reverse complement strand
TGCTCACGCCATTCCTGCAGGCGGCCGGCATGGAGACGATGATGCGCATGCGTCAGCGTGTCCTCGACGGCATGACCACGACCTTCGCCAGCTCCTACAAGAGCAGGGTCAATCTGGAACAGATGCTCACCCGCGATGCGGTGCTGGACTATCGGCGGATGAAGACCGGCGAGAAATACCTGGTCACCCCGCACGCCTGACGCGTGTTCGGATCGAGCAGCGGTGCGGTGCCGCTGCTTCGATGTTGGGGCGTACGTGGAGGGTGTCGTTTTTCTACACCTGCATCGCCATGTGGGAGCAGAATTGGAGGGTGTCGCAAAAGGTTGGCAAGACTCCGTGGGAGCGGCTTCAGCCGCGAATGGACTGGCAGAAATCAATGACTTGCGGGGTCATTCGCGGATAAATCCGCTCCCACAGGGGCGCCACGCTGAGTTTTGCGACACCCTCTGAAGCCGCTCCCACAGAAGTCAGCGGCGAGCTCTCTGTGGGAGCGGACTTGTCCGCGAATGGCAGGCAGACCACCTCGAGGCTTGCCAGGTTGTCGAGCGTGCTTAGTCCGCATCCGGGTGGCCCGCATGCGGCACGCCGCAAGCCTGCCGACCGCACGCGCTCGGGCCCACAGAGTCCACTCCAACTCAAAGGGTCACGATCTATTCCATGAGAGCCTCAGAGCAGGTGATGGCCACCGTCGAGAATCAGCGTCTCGCCGGTGATCAGACTCGCCCCTTCGATGAGCTGCAGAATCGATTCGGCAACGGTGTCCGCCGTGGCAGTGAGCTTCAGCGGCGTGACCTTCTCCAGGAACGCCTTACTGCGATCGTAGGTCTCCTCACCCATGCCCTGGCGCAGCCACTCACCCTGAATGAAGCCTGGACAGACCGCATTGACCCGAACCTCCGGACCGAGCACCCGCGCCAACGACTTCGTCATGGTGATCATCGCGCCCTTGGAGGCGGCGTAGGCAATGCTGCTGCCGATGCCCCGAATGCCGGCAATGGAAGCGACGTTCACCACAGCCGCCCGGCCGGCTGCCCGCAGGTGGGGTTCGGCGGCCCGGGTCACCTGGAAGGCACCGACGGTATTGACGCTGTAGATATGCAGAAAATCCGCCTTGTCGAGACCATCGAGATCAGCGTGGTCGACGAACTTCGTGGTACCGGCATTGTTCACCAGAGCATCGATGCGACCGAAGCGCGCCATGGTCTCCTCGACCATGCGGCGGCAGTCCGCGTCTTCAGACACATCAGCCTTGACCAGCAGCGCAGCGCCACCGGCCGCCTCACAGCGTCTGGCGACCTCCTTCGCCGGTCCCTCGCTGCGCGAGTAGTTCACCACCACGTTCCAGCCACGGCCGGCAAGTTGCTCGACGCAGGCAGCACCCACACCGCTCGATGAACCGGTGACGATGGCGACGGGTTTGGAATCGGACATGCGAGAGGCTCCACTGGGTGATTGAGGACAGCAGTTTAGCCGGCCTGTCTCATGTATTCACGGAACTGCCTTGATGGAACCGTTGAGCTCCCTGCCGGCTTTGTCCATCGCCCGCATTGCGGGCTCCCACCAGCGTAACGCCGGCCTTTGGCGGGGCGTTCAATCGAAGGTTGTGGGAGCACCCACTGGGGGCGATGGCTGAGCTCATCGCGCGACGGCGCTGCCCGTCGCCGAGGAGGGCTGTCACGGGGCTATGCAGCGACCCTCGGGGAACGCCTCCCTGCCACGACAGCGTGAACGAACATTCGTGGCAAACTGCCGCACAGGCACATTGGGTGGCGCTCGCAGGTCAGCAGTCGTGCTTCATGCCTTAGCGCGGGTGCTTTACCATGCGCGGCTGATTTCGCAGGGGAAGGAACAGCGATGGCATTCAAACCGTTCGATCTCAGCGGTCGTGTAGCCCTGATCACCGGCGGCAACGGCGGCATCGGCCTCGGCATGGCCGAAGGGTTGGCCCAGTCTGGCGCTGACGTCTGCATCTGGGGTACGAATCCCGACAAGAACGCAGCTGCCCTCGAGCGCCTGAGCGCCCACGGTACCCGGGTCGCCGCCAAGCTCTGCGACGTCTCCGACGAAAATGCGGTGATCAGATCCTTCCATGAGACCCTGGAGGAGTTCGGCCGGGTGGACGGCTGCTTTGCCAACGCCGGCATCGGCGGTCGCGGTACGGCCTTCGAGGAACTGTCCACCGATGAATGGCGGCGCATGCTTAGCGTAAATCTGGACGGCGCTTTCTTCACCTTCCGAGCGGCAGCGGCCCATATGAAAGCCAGGGCCGAAGCCGGCGATCCGTTTGGACGACTCATCGGAACGGCGAGCCTCGCGGCGATCTCCGGTCAGGCCCGTGGTGAACACTACGCAGCCACCAAAGGTGCCCTGGTGGCCATGATCAAGGCCCTGGCCGTGGAATACGCCCGCTACGGCGTCACCGCCCATACCTTGCTGCCCGGCTGGATAGAAACCGAGATGACCGTGCCGGCTTTCGCATACGACAAGTTCGTCGACAACGTTATGAAGCGCATTCCCATGCGGCGCTGGGGTGAGCCTGAAGATTTTGCCGGCATCGCCATCTACATCATGAGCACGGCCAGCAACTACCACACCTCCGAGACCTTCCTGGTCGACGGCGGTTACTTTCATTTCTGAGCGCGAGTTTCCGGGATATCCATGCCCGGCATTCAACTTCCGAGGACGACCATGCCAGCTTTCGATGCCATTCTCTGGGACTTCGGTGGCGTACTGACCACCAGCCCCTTCGAGGCCTTCAACCGCTATGAACACGAGCGCGGCATTCCGCTCGACTTCATCCGCCGCATCAATGCCACCAATCCCGACGACAACGCCTGGGCGCGCTTCGAAAGCAGCCGCATTGGGCTCGACGATTTCGATGGGGCCTTTCTTGAGGAATCCACCGCAGCCGGCCATCCGATCCCGGGGCGCGACGTGCTCGCACTGCTGTCCGGCGATGTGCGTCCACGCATGGTCGCAGCCCTCAATCAGTTCAAAGGGCACCTGCGCAATGCCTGCCTCACCAACAACGTCAAAGTCGGCACCGGCCCGGGCATGGCCACCGACTCAGCCCGCGCCGAGCGCGTCGCCGAAGTCATGACGCTGTTCGATCTGGTGGTGGAGTCCAGCGTCGAAGGGGTGCGCAAACCCCAGCCTCAAGCCTATGAACTGGTGATCCAGCGCCTCGGTGTGGACCCGTCGCGGATGCTCTTCCTCGACGATCTCGGCATCAATCTGAAGCCGGCGGCGAAGATGGGCATGACCACCGTGAAGGTCCTGAACGAAGAGCAGGCGCTGGCCGATCTTGCCCGCCTCACCGGCATCGATCTCGACGTCTGATCAGGGCTGCCAGTCGCTGACGACATCCTCCACCAAGGGGCGCGGGCGATCGGGAGGCGTAGTGGCTGCAGAGCCG
>SLTB01000255.1 GCA_007130155.1 Pseudomonadales bacterium | reverse complement strand
GAGCCCGCAGTGCGGGCGATCAGCGCCGTCAGGCGCTGCACGAACTCATCGCCTGCACTGCGGGCTCCCACAAAGGCGTCGCGCGTGCAAGCTCCTCGCATGGTTGAGCTGAATCCTCTTCCAAGAGCGACGAAGGTATTCATGGGGTGCTCGCAGGCGCGTTTCGGAACAGGGCATGGGCCTCCTTCAGCGCGCCGCGCCAGGTGGCGGCCACGGCATCCGGATCGGAGCGGCCGCGTCGGGCCAGCTCCAGATACTGGCAGGCAGCCCGACCCAGGGCATAGGTCACGGCCGCGCTCGCCAGTCCGGCGGCGGCGGCGCCTGCGGTCTGGCCGTAGACCGGGATCAGCTTGCCGAACTGCCTGGCGGCGAACCCCGCGCTGATACCCAAGGCTGCACCGGAGCCGAGGGAGGCCAGGAAGGCGAGCAGGGTTTTGCGGTCCCACTGCTGGCCATAGAGTCTCGCCAGACTGTGCAGTAGCTTGGCCTGTACCGCTGGAACGGTGACCAGGCTGGTCACGGGCACCAGATCACAGACTCCGGCACTGGTGGCATAGCCGAGCAGGTGCGGCCGCGCCCGGGCGAGCCTGCTGTCGCTGCCGTGGCGGGCCAGACTTCGGAGCAGCTGGCCATGACCGCTGGCGGAGATCTCGTCCAGGGCATCCAGGAGCTCCGGCAGGCCGTGTTCCGGGTTGCTGTAGCCTTCCTCGGAAGGGGTGAGATCCACGGCCACAGTGCGGAACAACCCGTTGCCGGGCAGATCGGCAAAGCGCTGTTCCTGAGCGCGCATGGCGCGCCGCAGATCCTCGAAGGCGGGCGCGGTCGCGAGGTCTTCTGCGCTGGGATGATCGGCGCCGTCGGGGTAGCCGTCATGGAGGCGGGTCTGCACCAGCAGTATCGGTCGCTCGGGCTCGCGTTGGCGTACCGCGCGCAGGACGTTCAAAACAGAGTCCTGGCCCGGATCCATGGCGCGGGCCACGGCGACGATGGCATGGCTGGTGTTCTCGAGCAGTTCGAGTTCGGCGGAGGGGTCCTCCCCCACCTCGCCGAGCCCACGGGTGTCGATGAAGCGCAGCAGCGGTGCCTCGGGCGGGAAGTCGAAGCTCGCGGAGTGGCGCGTGCAGGGCTTGAAACCGTTGCCGATCTCGGCGCTTTCGGCACCGGTCATGGCTCGGATGATGGAGCTCTTGCCGGCCTGCACCTTGCCCAGCAGCCAGATGACCGGAGCCTGGGCCAGGGCTTGTTCGCGCACGGCACGATCCAGTTCCGGATCTGGCCTGGGATCAAGCACGGTCCCAACGAGTTTGCGCCAGGCGAGCCATAAGGTGCCCTGGTGGGCGGTCACTGGCAGTCCTCCCGTCGTGTTTCCAGTAGCGTAGCAGCATGGGGCGTGTTTTCGGTGGATACACCTGCTTCACATTGTCCATGGTGTCGGAATAATGTAAGCGGATTAGCCCGCATAGCTCACCGATGCGCGAAGCGAGGTCGTGGAGATGCTGGCAAAGACAAGGCGCGCGACAGTTCGGGTGCGCAGGCGTACCTGACAGTACGTCGACCGATTCGTCGGGGGCGAATCGGGTCGCACGCAGTGCGCCCGCAGGCTGCGTACCATGGAGGGTGCGCAACGGCACCGGCGCAACGATGGATTTGCCGGGATATCCGTGGCCGCAGCCGTGAATCGGTGAGATTCGCGGGTTAGACATTACAGAATCCATTCGATCCTCGAGGGGGGCGCAAGCATGATGACGGGTGAACAGTATCGGGCTTCTCTGCGTGACGGCCGGGCGACCTACTTCGAGGGCCAGCGCATTGACGATGTCACCACCCATCCCATGCTCGGCCAGACCGTGGATTCAGCCGCCGCCGGTTACGATCGTTTCTACGATCCGAAGCCCGATGCCATCGGTGCCTTCATGATGGTGCCCAGCGATGCGGCCGAGCTTCGCGAGCAGGTGGAGCTGCACGAGACCGTCGATCTGCTCACCCACGTGACCTACGCCTCCATCATGACCCTGCTCACAACTGCTGATCGTATTCAGGAGGCCATGCCCGAGCATGCGACCCGTATCCGCGCCTGGGTCAAACAGGCCCAGCGCGATGACGTCCGCATCACCCAGTGCATCACCGACGCCAAGGGCGACCGCAGCCGCCGACCGGGCCAGCAGGATGACCCGGATGCCTATGTGCGCATCGTCGAGCGCCGGACAGACGGTGTGGTCATTCGTGGCGCCAAGCTGCACATCTCGGCGGCTTCCATGGGTCATGAATTGATGACCATTCCCACCAAGGGCATGAAGCCCGGCGAGGAGCAGTACGCCATCGGCTGCATGGTGCCGGTCAACGCGCCGGGCGTGAAGATCATTAACACCACCTACGCGCCGCGACACGAGGACAAGCGCGACTTCCCCTTCTCGGGTTATCAGCACACGCCGGAAGGCTTTGTGATCTTCGATGATGTCTTCGTTCCGAATGAGCGGGTGTTCCTCGACGGACAGACCGAGTTCGCGGCGGTGTTTGCCCATGCTCTGGGGCTCTGGGAGCGGCTCGGCGGGCTGGCCGGCATGGCCAGCGGCTACGACCGGCTGGTGGGTTTCGCCCAGCTCATCGCGGAGTCCAATGGGCTGGATCGGGTCAGCCATATCAAGGAGAAGATCTCCGAGATGATCATCAATGCCACCCTGGTGCGGGCCTCACTGGAAGCGGCCATGGCCCACTGCCACATCACCAGTGAGGGCGAGGCGTTTCCGAACGAGCTCTACACCAACGCCGGCAAGTATCACGGCGCTGCCAACTACAGCCTTATGGTGCGCCATCTGCACGACATTGCCGGGGGCTCGGTCCTGACGGCCCCCTCCATGGCCGACATCGATAACAGCGAGACCGGCCATCTAGTACGCAAATACATGGGCACCCTGCAGTCGGTGGACGGGCTGTACCGAACGCGCTTGTTCCATGCCATCCGCGACTACACGGCCGATGCCCTCGGCGGCTGGCACGCCGTCACCCAGATCCAGGCCGGCGGCGGGCTCTACGCTCAGCGCATTGTTTCCCGCGCCCACTACGACATGGATAAGGCCAAGGCCGAAGCGCTGCGTTCGGCCCGCATGGAGGAGTTCCTGCAGGCGGGTTGAATGAGGTGGTCCTGCGGTGTTCCCAAGGCAGGTAGGCGTTTGCCAGGAACGTTTGTTCGTGCTGTCGGGGAAGGGACTGGGCTGCGGTGGACGTGGCAAGGTCCTGTGGGAGCCCCCTTGGGGGCGATCAGCGCCGCAGGCGCTGCCTCGATCCACCGCCGATTTGTCGCCCGCGCTGCGGGCTCCCACAGGGCGTCCTGCCGGCAGGCGCCTCGCTGCGTGTCGACTCAGGCCCGCCTCGGAAAGGTGATTAAACATCAGCGGCCTGCTTGACGTTCCACTAG
>SLTB01000319.1 GCA_007130155.1 Pseudomonadales bacterium | reverse complement strand
CGAAAATACTCTGTTTCCGCCGCTGGCCTATCCCGATTCTGGCGGGTTCTCGCTCGCCCTGGCTTGCTCTTCCTTCAACCCGTAGCTCCGTAGCTACGGCTACGACTTTCAGTCCAGAGCGGCGCCAGAGCGGCTGCGAACCTCGCCAGCTCTCGGGATGCTGGTGAGATTTCCGGGCTAAGGCTGAACGTCTTCCGGAACGGTTTCGCTGAGGCCCAGCCAGTCGCGAAGAATAGTGAGTGCTTCCTCACAACCCTGGCCGCGCAGTGCGCTGAAAAGTAATGGATGGGCCTCGGGTGTGCTTTGCAGATGCCGCCGTGCCTGCTGCAGCGCCGCGCTGGCGGCGCCGAAGCCGAGTTTGTCGGCCTTGTTCAGCAGCACCAGCAGCGGCATGCCCGAGGCCCGCGCCCAGGCGATCATCTGCTCATCGAAGTGTTGGAAGGGATGCCGGATATCCATCACCAGTACCACGCCCACCAGGGCGCTGCGGCTGGATAAATACCCTTCCACTTCACTCTGCCAGGCGTCCCGTGTGCCACGGTCAGTCTTCGCATAGCCGTAGCCCGGGAGGTCTACCAGGCAGGCGTCAGCGTTGATGCGAAAATAGTTCAACAACTGCGTTCGCCCCGGCGTCTTGCTGGTGCGCGCCAGGCTGCGCTGACCGGTGATACGATTCAGCACACTGGACTTGCCGGCGTTGGAACGCCCGGCGAAGGCCACTTCCCGCCCGCGATCGGCCGGCGAGTCACCTGGACCCTTGGCGCTGCGCTCAAAGCTGGCGGCAAGTACCGGCAGCGCATCGAGTGCCGGCCCCGTGGTGGGCGTGCCCTGCGGTGGCCGCTTGCGTTTGCGGGCTCCGGGTGTGGTCGGTCGTTTCGATGCCAAGCATGCCTCCCGTTGTGGCCGGATCCTGGGGTATACTTCGTCCCTCGCAGGCCCGTGACCGTTGGGGCATAGTCTAACAGCCTGGCACGTTGTCGGGCTGGGCCTGATCCGCTCGATGGCCGTCTTTCCGCCGGTCTCGATCCAAGCAATTCAGTTCCGAACGGATTCAACCATGTTGCGCAATCTGATCTTCACGTTTGTCCTGTTGTGCGTCAGTGGGGTAGTCACCGCGGCAACCGAGCCGCCGGAGGAGACCCCACGCGGCGACCCCGAAGCCGGTCAGGCTGCGGCCCTGGTCTGCAGCGCCTGCCACGGTTCTGATGGCAGGGGCATCGGGCCTGAATACCCGAATCTTGGTGGGCAGCATTACAGCTATTTGCTCAGCCAGATGCGGGCCTTCAAGTCGGGTGACCGTCAGGCATTGCTGATGATGGGTCAGGTGGAGCACCTGACCGAACAGCAGCTTAAGGATATCTCGGCATTCTATGCCGATCAGCCGTTGGCCCCGGGAACCGCTAACGCCGCCACGGAAGTGCTCGAGTTCGGTGAGCGCATCTACCGTGCCGGCATCGCCAACAAGGGCGTAGCTGCTTGCATCGCCTGCCATTCACCCGGTGGTCACGGCAACGGGCCGGCCGGCTACCCTGTCATTTCCGGTCAACCCGAGCGTTACACGGCTTTGCAACTGAAGGCCTACCGCGATGGTGAGCGCGAGACCGACGCCAGTATGGGCGGAGTGATGCGAGGCGTGGCGCAGAACCTCAACGATCGCGAGATCGAGGCGGTGTCCGCCTACATCCATGGCCTGCACTGATTCATTTCTTCACGAGTGAGCCACGGTGATGTCGCGTTACGCCCTCACCGTTTTGCTGGTCCTCGGACTGCTGCCGGCTGCAGCAGCCCAGTCCCGGTTGGACCGACTGGAAGTGTTCCGGCAGAACGAGCACTACGTCGTCCTGCCTGTCCCGACGGCCACTGGTTTCGGCGGCCAAAGTCATGGCGGTCTGCTGGTACAGGAGCTGTTCTCCTATGCATGTGTCCACTGCCACCGTTTCGAGCCGGCGATTGCTGCCTGGGGCCAGCGGCTTCCCGACGATGTCCGCTTCGAGCGGGTCCCGGCGGTGTTCAGCCGCAGCTGGATGCTGCTGGCCGAGGCCTATTACGTAGCCGAAGTCTGCGGCGTACTCGAGTTCACCCACGACGCGATGTTCAGTGCCATCCATTTAGATGGCCGGCAGTTCAAGGACGCGACCGAGATTGCCCACTTCTATGCGGAGCGGATGCCCGGTCAGCGCGGCGGCCGCTGCCGCAGCCACGAGGACTTCCTGGCCGCATTCGAAAGCCTCGAAGTGGCCCAGCGAGTTCAGCAGGCTTTGGCCCTGAGCCGGGTGTGGCAGATAGGCAGCGTCCCAACCCTGGTGGTGGCCGGCCAGTGGCGTACTGACAGCCGGCTGGCGGGTTCCAAACCTGCCACGCTCGAAGTGGCAGATTATCTCCTGCGACGGACCCGAGCCGAGGCTCAAACCGGTGATGGCGCTCCCGATTACTGAACCGACCTCGACACCCTCGGCCCCGGAGAGGCTGCCGGCGCGGATCCGGATGCTGTCATTCAACATCCAATCCGGCATTCCTACCCAGCGTTATCATGAGTACGTCACCGGCGGCTGGCGGCAAGTGATGCATGATCCTGGTCGACCATTCAACCTCGAGCGCATCGGTGCCATGCTTGCGGACTACGATCTGGTTGGCCTGCAGGAGGTAGATGCCGGCAGTCTGCGTAGCGGCTTCCTCAACCAGGTGGCCTTCCTTGCTGGTCGTGCCCACCTGCCTTACTGGTACATCCAACGCAATCGCCGGCTCGGGCGCTTCGCCCAGCATGGCAACGGGCTCTTGTCCCGGGCCTCACCCAGTGAGCTCGAGGATGTCAGCCTACCTTCGGCCATTCCTGGTCGTGGTGCCATCATCGCCGAATTTCCCATCGATGATGGCCTCCCGCTTCTGGTGGTCAGCGTGCATCTATCGCTGGGATTCCGCGCTCGACGGCGGCAACTGGCGTGGCTGGCGGACCGCTTCGGCGGTCGCAGCCGGTTGGTGCTCATGGGCGACATGAATACCTCCCGCAGTGGGTTGCTGGAGCGATCGCCGCTGGCTGGAACGGGTCTGCGGCCGGCGTTGGCCTCTCCCGGGTTGACCTATCCGAGCTGGCGGCCGCGGCAGGAGCTCGATCACATCCTGGTATCTCCAGATTTGGAGGTCCATGCCGCGGAAGTCGTACCCTGCGTGTTCTCGGATCATCTGCCCCTGGCAGTGGAGTTCTCGGTCGGGCGCTGACATGTCCTCCTGACAACTTAGGGATCCGCTGGCATCATCGAATACCAGGGGCGCGAGGGGAGATTGCAGTGGAACAGCTCAGCGGTCAGGACGCGACTTTTCTCTATTTGGAATCAGCGCGGATGCCGATGCACATCGGCAGCATCAATATCTATGATCCGCATACGGCAGCGGGCGGCGCGGTGCGCTTCAAACAGATCCTGGATCTGATCGAGAGTCGTCTGCATCGGGCGCGGGCGTTTCGTCAGCGTCTCGTCGAAGTGCCGCTGGCCCTGGACTATCCCTACTGGATCCAGGACCCCGACTTCGATCTCGAATTCCATGTTCGGCACATTGCCTTGCCGAAACCCGGCGACTGGCGCCAGCTCTGCATCCAGGCTGCGCGGTTGCATGCCCGCCAGCTGGACGTCAGTCGGCCGCTTTGGGAGTTCTACATCATCGAGGGGCTCGACAACGTCGCCGGCCTGCCCGAAGGCAGTTATGCACTATTGGCAAAGATCCATCACTCTGCCATCGATGGGGCCACCGGAGCCGAAATTACTGCGGCTCTGCACGATCTCGGTCCGGAAGGAACCGTAACCCCACCGGACAGGCCCTGGGTGGCTGAGCAGCCGCCGAGCCCGCTGGAACTTCTGGTCCGCACCTACGGCAACAACATACGCAAGCCGTTGCAGTTGATGAAGGTGCTATCCCATGCCGTACCGGTGTTCGCCGAGACGCGGCGGCGGCTGCAGCGCCACGAGCTGAAGTCCGCCGGCGAGGTTCCCAAGACCATCTTCAATGCCAGGGTGTCGGCCCACAGGGTGTTCGAGGGTCGCGATTTCGACCTCGTCGACATCAAGGCCATTCGCAAGGCCCTGCCCGGCGCCACCATCAACGATGCCGTCCTGGCCATCTGCGGCGGCGCCATCCGTCGCTATCTGATCGGCCACAACGCCCTGCCCGCGCAATCCCTGGTGGCCATGGCGCCGGTGAACGTGCGGGTTGAGAATGAGAAAGGCACTGGCGGCAATCAGGTCTCGGCCCTGGCGGTGGCCATCCGTACCGATATCCCTGACGCCATGGAGCGTCTGGCTGCGGTTCATGCCCATACCCGCGACGCCAAGGAACTCAGCAGCGCCTATGGCGCGCGGTTGATGACCGACATCAACAAGCACATTCCTGCCGCTACGTTGGCCCTGGCCGGTCGTCTGGTGACTCAGATGGGGGTCGGCAACCTGATCAGCCCGTTGTTCAACTGCGTCATCACCAACGTTCCAGGGCCTCAGGTGCCTCTTTACATGAATGGAGCCCGCCTTGTGGCTCAATACGGACTGGGCCCGGTGGGCGACTCCATCGGGTTGTTCATGCCAGTGCTGAGCTATAATGGCCGCCTGACCATCAGCTTTACGTCCTGCCGCGAGATCATGCCGGATCCTCAGCACTTCGCTGACTGCATCGAGGAGTCGTTCGCCGAAACCCTGAGTGCGGCCCGCCGGATTACCGCAGGCGAAGCTGGGGCAGCGGCGTTTGCAGAGGCGCCCGTATCCCAGTAGCTTCGCGCCGGCCTGGAATGTGTCTCTTGAGCACAGCTTCACCATGACCTCAGCACAGCCCCCTGTGAAGATCGCCCCTCTGAAGCTCGAACCGAGAATTCAGCACTATGCCTGGGGCGATCCAGCTTTCATTCCGGACCTGCTCGGTCGGCCACGGGATGGGCGGCCCTGGGCCGAGGCATGGTATGGCGCCCATCCGTCGGCGCCTTCCATTGTTCACACCCCGACGGGTCCGGAATCGCTCGATGGGCACATCGCGACAGACGGCATGCGCCTTCTCGGTGGCGAGGTGAGCAGGACGTACGGGACCCTGCCCTATCTGGTCAAGCTGCTGGCAGCGGCTCACCCCCTGTCCATCCAGGTCCATCCCGATGCTGCTCAGGCCCGCGCCGGGTTCGACCACGAGCAGGCTGCGGGAATCGCACTCGATGCGCCTCATCGCAACTACCGGGATCCGCACCACAAGCCGGAGCTGATCGTCGCCCTGACGCCGTTCCATGCGCTCTGCGGCTTTCGTCCCCTGCCGGTCATCGAGGCCATGCTGGACCGTGCAGGGGAAATTCGTGATCTCCTTCCCCGTCTTGGTGGGGGGGGCGAGGATCTCAGTAACCTGCTGGCCGCCTGGTTCGAGCTTCCCGACCGCCGGGTGCGGCCGGCTCTTTCCCGCCTATTGCAGCGGATCGCTGCGACGCCACCGGCGCTCCTCACGCCAGAGTTCTGGATGCTGAAGGCGCAGCAGGCCCTTGGCTCCGGCGCGCCGCCTGACCGGGGTCTGCTGTTCCTGTTCCTGCTCGAGCTCAGGCAACTGCAACCTGGCCAGGCGCTGTTCCTCGAGGCAGGTGTACCCCATGCCTACCTGCAGGGCGCGGGCCTAGAAATCATGGCCGCGTCGGACAATGTTCTGAGGGCGGGGCTGACGCCCAAGCACGTGGACGCGGAAGCCGTACTCCAAGTCATTCGTACCGGTAATCCCGCACCTGAGGTCATCGAGGCGGATGCCTCGGGTGCCTATGTGACGCCGGCGAAAGAGTTCGAGGTGCAGCGGCTTACCGCCATTGAGAGCATGCGAACGGCCGTGTCTCCGGAGCTGATTTTGGCCTGCGCCGACGGCGCTACCATCCAGGTCGAGGGGGTTGATCTCCATCCGACGCTTGCTTCGGGTGAGGCCTGCCTCATGGCCTCAGGTACCCGCTATCGACTCGTCGCCGGAAAATCAGTTTGGCGCATCGGCGTTCCCCTGTAGTCCTGGGCCCGCAATCTTCATCTTCTTGATCGCATCCGTGCCTGTTCGAGCACCAGCATCCCCAGTTCAGCGAGAAAGGGAAAACCCAGCTCTGCGTACTCGTATTCATTGTCGTTGTAGACACCGTTGGCGTTCACCTCCAAGGTCGCGCTCAGGATGAACGCCACGTCGCCGGTTGCATCCTCGATGTAGGCGGTCTCGGTCAGGAAGCCGTAGGCGCGCCCCACTTTGTTGATAATGGTGACCCCTTCCGGCAGTCGATCGGGGTTCCGCCCCATAATGAAATAGTTCGCGAAACCGTCCGGATAGCGCTCCGCATCCTGATAGGCATCAATACCACTCTCCGAAGGCATGACGCGCATGGCTTCCAGCAACAACTTGCGCCCGGACTCACTCATGCGTGGGATCCTCTCCGCTGCCGCGCCCTCCGGCACGATAATGGCCTCAAGCAGTTGGTGCACTTCCGCCAACGGCATGTGATTGAGGCCCGAGAAATCCTTCGGATTGTCCACGTACTCGTTGTCGACGACTTCGCCGACACCGAGCAGGATGGGTTCGATGCCTGCAGCGAGATTCCCGCCCTCTCGAGCCGGTCGCCGATGCAGCAGCGTGCCATCCGCGTCTACGAAGCGAACCGCATTGCTGTGGCGGTTTTCCTTGGCAGGTAGCCTGATGGCCAAGCGGTGAGTTATCCGTGATGCAGTCATTCCCCAACGCTGCATGCGTCGCTGCAGTTCATCCTGACCGATGAGTTCGAACAGGCGATTCGAGGCGTCGTTGTCACTGACGATCGAGAGCTTGCGGATGTAGTGAGCAATGGTGGGGCGGCCATCGGCCGCGGTGGGGTCCTCCAGAACTTCGGTCTGTGATGGGCGGCTGGCCTCCGTCAGCATGGTGGTGTGTTGATCGATGCTTCTGTTGCCAGTGTCCTCGATCCACTCCAGCGCCGCTACGGCGATGGGGAACTTCACGACGCTCGCTGGATAGAAGTACTCATTGGGGTCGCTGCGGTAATGGTCCCGGTGCAGTTTGGGAACCCCATCCTCACCAAGCTCAATGTAGGTCACCATAATTTGCAGACGATGCTGTTCTGGATTGTCGATGACGGGACCGAGCCGATCTCGACTCGATGCCAGGATGTCTTCAAGTGCCATGGGTTGCGCTGCCAGTAGGCAGGGCCATGCCAGAAGAAGGGCTGTGAACATCGATCGTAGCGTCCGGGACGAGGCCGCCGCCGATGCGTTCAGGTCGGCCGAGCTGGTGCGAAATAGTGCTCGCCGCAGGGTGCGTGCCGCTCTCGAAGAATCCTCTAGCCCCCTCATTCCTCTGTCCTTCTCCTCTAGGGAAGCGCTGAACGATTCGTCCTGAATGGTTCAGCGCACGCCGAGTGCGGCACATGTCCGCACTCGGCTCCCGTCGAATCAATGGCTTACGCCATTGATTCGGTAGCGGCACATCCATGTGCCGCAGGAAACACTGATAAATCAGCGGTTCCCTACGGGGGCGCTGATCTGCGCGTCCTTAGTCCGGATATCTCACCGATCCACGGATAGACCGGCGAATCCTGCCGGTCCGCCGATGCGGTTGCGCTGTTGCGCACCATCCATGTTGCGCACCCTGCGGGCGCACTGCGTGCGACTCCATTCGCTCCCTGCGAATCGGTCGACGTACCCCGAATGCGCCTGCGCGCCCGAACTGTCGCGCGCCTTGTCTTTACTGGCATCTCCACGCCCTCGCTTTGCGCATCGGTGAGATGTGCGGGCTAGGAGTCTGCGCGGTAGAACGTGAACGCGCTGCAACGCGCCCACTTCGGCTCGTTCCGATCGCCCCATTTCGTCACCTGGCACCACTACGCTCCTCAATCGGGCGTCGAATCGGCCTCGAATAGGGAACCTCTCGCATGCGCCGAGTCCTACCGCGCAGACTCTCAGCTTACGCTCCCATCCGGAGCGTCCGTTTCGAGGGTCCATCCCATGCCCCGACGTCAATTCCCTCTGCCACAGGTCGTCGCAGCTTGCAGGGAGCGCGGTCGGCGCGACCCAAGCCAATCCCAAGCGTGGTCGAGCCTGAAACACCAAGCCAGTTTCCGAAAACCTTGTTTGCGCCAAGCGCCTCAATCTGTCGGTTAAAGAATGCCTTGCGGACATCCCTTATCTGCGAATCCAAAAGCAATGGTCTACCCAGGATCCATGACCGGATCCGAAGGCCGTATTTCCGCCTCCGATGATCACCGTGGTTGCGTAATCGGTCGCAATGGCAGCCGCTTCAGCGCTTGTGGTCGACCTGACGGGTCAGTTGCGGTAGCTGCCGTCCAGCCGGTCGAGCTTGCGCAAGAGCGCCGGCCACGCTAACGGATCCGCTGTGCCGTCAAACAGCGGCCGGCTCTGCTCGGCAGCCTTCTGCGCCGCGCCCTGGGGTGGCCTGTTCACCGTGGCGCCGCCGGCCAGCGCTCGGATTTGCATCGAACAGGCCCGCTCCAGATAGTACATGGCCATCCACGCCGAGCAGATCGTGGGACCCACCGTGAGCGTTCCGTGATTGCGCAGCAGCATGAATTGCCTGGAACCGAGGTCCCGGACGATGCGCTCACGCTCGCCGAGATCGAGGGCCACGCCCTCGTAGTCATGATAGGCGAGCTCCCCGCACTGCATGGCGTGCTGGGTAATCGGCATCAAGCCTTCTTCCTGGGCCGAAACTGCCACGCCGTCCACCGTGTGTAGATGCATGACGCAGCAGACATCTTCCCTTGCGGCGTGCACGGCGGAATGGATAGTGAAGCCCGCGCTATTGATCGCGTAGGGGGTGTCCATGACCTTATTGCCCTCGAGGTCCACTTTCACCAGGCTCGACGCGGTGACCTCTTCGAAGGTCATGCCGAGGGGATTGAGCAGGAAGTGGTGCTCAGGCCCCGGGATGCGTGCGGACAGGTGGGTGAACAGGAAGTCGTCCCAGCCGTGCATGGCTACAAGACGGTAGAGCGCGGCGAGATCGACCCGCAACTGCCACTCTACATCGGACACCTGATCCCGCACTGAGGGGGCGCTCGCTGCCTGACCTGTGGTCATTGCTGTTCTCCTTATGGCGTCGGTCGAGGTGTCTATCATCCCCTCCAGTCGCCTGCCTGGCCAGCCGCCAGGCACGATTCCCGGCCATCCAATCCGGGGCAGAAACCACGTCGGTTGCGCTCAGCGGCAGGCGAAATGATCCTCGGGAAGTCCGAGATCGAAGCTGATGCGAATGCTGGCGCTGCGTCCGGCATGCCGTGCCGATTGAACAGGTCTTGCGGGCCAGCCCAGGACAGCTAACGGTTGGCTGGAAAAGTCCGTCCATGGACTTTTTCATGCCGATCTCCGGCACATGTCCGCAGATCGGGCACGACAGATCAATCACTTACGCGTTTGATCTGTGCGCGGGGCATCCATGACCCGCACATCTCACAGGGGTCACGCATCAATACGCCGTCTGTAGTGCTGACGTTGCGCTGAGAGTAATGTCCTGAGGTTATGCCGTCATGGCTGGGCGCGAAGGATTTGCCACGGTGTGCGTTGCCACTTACTACCGCTTGAGAGCCATCCATGATCGAAGTGTGTGTTACCCGGCAGGCCCCAACGACCGTCCTCTTGGCAGCATTGCTGTTGCTGGCGATACCGCTTGTGGCTGCGGCAGTCGGGCTCTTGCCCAGTGACTATTACGAGTTCGAGTTTGTCAGCGAGCTGCAGAAGGCGCCTGACGGCAACACGGTGGCCTTCGTTCGCAGCACCATCAGCGAGGATCGCCGCAGTCGTGAATCGGCGATCTGGCTGGTGGCCACCGATGGCAGCAGCCCGCCCCGTCAGTTCACGCGGGACAGCAGTGACCCCAGCCCGCGCTGGTCACCGGATGGGCGCCAGCTGGCTTTCATCTCCAGGCGCCAGGATCGCTCCCAGTTGCATCTGATCCCGCTCGGAGTCGGCGAAGCCCATGCCGTGACCCAGCTCGAACAAGGTTCCATTGTCGGTTTCGAGTGGCTGCCCGATAACCGTCATGTGCTCTTGAGTCTGCGTATCGACCCTGCCGTGGAGGACCCTGATCAGAAGGCGGCAGAGGAAACGGGTCCGAAGCCGAACCTCAAGCGCTCCCCTAACGCTGTCTACACGTCTGACGATGGTGGCTATCTGGACGAATCCTGAGTGGGACTCTGGTTACTCGACAGTGAAGGCCCAAGTCTGCAGCGCCTGACCGGGCACGCCGACTGGAACGACCGCAATGCCACCGTGTCACCCGATGGCACTCTGATCGCCTTCGATGCGGACCGAAGGGGCGGCGAGTACGCCGGCGGTTTCAACCTGGACATCTTTCTGCTGACGCTTGAAACCGCTGAGGTCTGGCGGCTGGAAACACCATCGGGGCGGGCGTGGCAGCCCACCTTCAGTCCGGATGGCCGGCAGATCTACTTTCACCATCAGAGCGAGCGCTATGCTCCGACGACGCTGCAGCCGATCGCTGTAGGAGGTGGCGGGGCGGATGTAATGCATGACGGGCTTGCGCTCACCGCCACGGATGTTGGGATTCCGGCCGCTGGGCAGGGCTCTTTCCTCCGCGCGGACTCAGGCGGTGCGCGGCCGCTGTTCCGGCTTGACCGGTCGGGTCGGGCCATACCCTTGGTCGGCGCCGATGCCACGATCAACGGCGTGTCCTTCTCGGCGAACGGCCGGCAGATGGCCTATGTCGAAGAGGACGAAACCTGCCTCGCCGAAATCTTCACCGCTCGCAGTGACGGCAGTCGCGTCCGCCAGCTCGCCCGCTTCAATGATGAGCTGCTCGGGCAACGTGAGCTGCAGAGCCTTGAGCGGTTCACATTCACCAACGAGGAAGACATGGCGGCAGATGGTTTCCTGCTGCGGCCGCTGGGCTTCAGGGAGGGCCAGCGCTTCCTCGGTGCCGTGACTCGGCGCAGCGTCAGCAACTGGATTTCCGAAGCCGGTACGCAGGAGTATCCGCCCGAATCCATGACGGCGCAGTTTGGTGGCACGATCTGGCCAACTTCGACTACTACTGGGGTCGCTCGCCGTTGAAGTACGTGGATCAGGTGACGACGCCGACGCTGGTGATCCACAGTGATTCCGATCAGATCACACCGATAGGACAGGGCAAGGAGTGGTATTACGCGCTGCTTGCGAACGGTGTGAAGACGGAGTTTGCGCTGTTCGAGGGCGAAAGCCATGGCCTGTCCCGCGACGGTACACCCGTCAACCTGGTGGCGCGCCTGGAGCTGATCATCGAGTGGTTTGACCGTTTCCGGGATCGGGAATAGGTTGCTGTGCTCGCATTGGCATGAGCCTCTGCTGTGGGAGCCCGCGTTGCGGGCGACTGTTAACCGAGGTGCCTGATGTAGCCGATCGCCCGCACTGGGGGCTCCCGCAAAGACAGCGCCAGATTCGTTGATATTCCGGGATCGCAAGCGGCTTCGTCGCCGCGGCGTTCCGGTCGTTGTCATGCCGCAACGCCATGGCGGGTGCCTTCAGGAATCGACAAGCATCGATTGCAGCGCCTCGCGCCAGCGCGGCGTCAGGATTGCTGATGCGTATCGGCCGACGTCAACGGGGGGCGGCAGCGCGCCTTCGAGCCACTGTTGGATGCTCTGAGTCAGCGCATAGACGTCTTCGGCCGGATAACGATAAGCGGCGGGAAGGTACTCCGGGTAGCACAGGGCGTCGGGAACCAGCGGTCGCGCGCCGGCGCTGGCTGCTTCCAGCACGGAGAGTCCCTGGAACTCGTGCCTCGCGGTGCTGACGACGATGCTCGAACGGGCGAGAACTGAGCGATAGGGCTGCACCTCGATGCGGCCGTCAGCAACAATCCGGTCTGGCATCGCCCGGCGCAGCTCCACCAGTGCCGGGTGGGCCACGCGGCCCCGGTCGCCGAGAAGGGCCAGCCGGAAGTCAATGCCGGTTGCGGCCAGGTTCACCATGGCTTGAGTGAAGACCTCCGGGGCCTTGTCGTATTCCCAGCGGTGATTCCAGAGGATGAGGCGGGGGTCACGCTTTCCCGCCGGAACCGGGTCGATGGGCACCGGCAGGACCAGGCTCCGATCCCGAATGCGTTTTGTCACGTTCGCCGGGACGGCGTCGGGGAATCGCGCCAGCATGGCGTCTACGCCTTCCAGAAAACTGCTGCGGTTGTACTCGGAATTGAAGGCGACTTGATCGGCGGCGAGTGCGCCATAAAGCTGAACCATCTTGGGTTCCAGTGACGCCAGCTGGTTCGGACTCTCAGGATAGGCGAACTGATTCTCATGAAAGTAGAGCAGGCTTGGCACCGCGGCGAGGCGGGGGTGCAGCCCCTTGAGGGTAGCGAGGTCGACCATGGAGGTGGCGACGATCAATCCCGGCGTGGATGTCGGCAAGGCATCCATCCAGGACAGCGGATTGCCGCGGATGCGCCAGGCGAAGTGACGACCGGGCAGCTCCAGACGCTGCCAGGCAAACGCCTTCTGGCTGGCGATGAGCTGGTCCGCCCAGGCACGGTGGCTGGCAGCCCCATAGGCGGACAGCAGCCACGCTTCGGAGGCGTCAAGGTTCATGATCAGGCCAGCGGTGACAGCAGCAGGGCGGCATTCCAGCTCACATGGAGCAGCATGCCTGGCAGTACCGAATCGCTGCGGTCGCGAAAAATTCCGAACACCAAGGATGGCAGCAGCACCAGTGCTGCATGCAGCGGCGGATGGTCGAGCAGGTGCATGGCGGCGAACAAGACACTGGTCAAGCCGTTGGCCAGGGTCAGCGGGCCGATGCTCAGTCTGCGCGTCGGCTTCATCAGTGCCGTCTGGATCACGCCGCGAAAGACGATCTCCTCGAGGACGGGATACACCACTACGATTAGCGCCAGTGCCACCAGCCCTGGTGTGACGCCACCCTGCAGCCAGCCGTAGGCTGCGCTGATGAACATCCCTACCACCCATGTCGGCCTCAGCCACGGGTCCCGCCACCAGTGCGTCACGGGCGCAGGAACTCGTCGCTGTAGTT
>SLTB01000016.1 GCA_007130155.1 Pseudomonadales bacterium | reverse complement strand
GGGAATCGCTACGACCGGCCAACATCCTTCAGTACACCGGCCTCCAGCGCCCGGGCTACTTCGCCAATTTCGAGGTGCCTTTCAGTCCGTCCCTGAGCGCGCTGCTGATCGACGAGGCGCGCAAACGCATGGATGGCTATGAGGGCCGTCTCTACGAGACCGGGGTCTTCGCCCAGCACTCGCCGCTGCGCTTCGAGAGCCCGGCAGAGGTGCGCGCCATGGCCATGCTCGGCGCAGAACTCACGAGCATGTATCAGGCCACCTGCGCCATCTACGCTCGGCAACTGGGCATGCGCTACGCGTCCATCAGCTCCATCGGCAATCCGGCCGTGGGTGTGCGTCCCTTCACCTTTGCCGACATGCAGTCCGCGGTGCAACGCATCGCCGCCCTGGCAGTGCCGGTGGTGCTGGACGTGATCGCCAGGATTCCCGCGGAGGCCATGGACCCGGAGCCGAGCAGTACCGGCGAGCGCTTTACCGGAAGCTACGTGGATCCGGACGCAGAGGACTGAAACGGATGGACCTGAGGCCGATCTGCTCGGTCTTGATCAGGGCAAGACGACGGAGCCGGATGCTCCGGCAAGGGGTAACGGAGTCACACGATACGCAACTTGTGGGCCTCATGGGCCCTGGTTTGCCGTGTCGTGTGGCGCGGCGATGGGTATTCTCCAGGAGTTTTCAATATGGGGTCGCGAAGCAAGGAACGACCAAGGGGCATCGGCCATGGACGCAGCCGCTTGCTTGTTGCCGCAGCGCTACTGGCGCCGGGTCTGGCGCAGGCACAAAGCAATGCCGGGCTGATCGACAATATCGTCGTCACCGGTGAGGTGGTGGATCGACTCGGTATCATTCCCGACGAGGAGGTGGATTCGATCTTCGGCTCAAGCCGCTCCCTGCTGGAGACGCCGCGCTCGGCCACCATGATCAGTTCAGAGCTGCTCGAGCAGTACAACGCCCAGGACATCAATGATCTGGTGCGCTTCTCGCCCGGGGTCTATACCAGTTCCTTCTTCGGCGTTGCGGGCAACCTGGATGTTCGCGGATCGCCGGGCGACAATTACTTTCGCGGCATGAAGCGCATCGAGAATCCGGGTAACTTCCCGACCCCTATCGGCGCCTCGGACCGGGTGGACATCGTCCGCGGTCCGTCGTCGCCCGTGTACGGCCCGGGGAAGGTGGGTGGATATCTGAACTTCGTGCCCAAGTCGGCCCGGGCGGATACCGGGCGCTACATGCGCCGGGCCCGCGGGTCGGTGACCGGGACCTGGGGCTCCCACGGCAAGCGGGTGGCGGCGGGTGAGGTCGGCGGTCCAATGACCCTGGGCGATAACCAGGCCGGCTACTACGTCTATGGCCTGTTCGAGGACTCCAGCAGTTATTACCGGCACAACTTCCAGGATCAGATCATCCTGCAGTCCACCTTCGATGTTGATCTGACGGATACCTTGAACTTCACGATCGGGCAGCAGTATCACAACTTCAAGGGCACGGAGAACGCAGGCTGGAACCGCATCAATCAGAGGTTGATCGATGACGGCATCTATCTGGCGGGCAGTCCCCTGGTGCCGCTGGATACGGATTCCGACGGTTTCATCAGCGGCCAGGAAGTACTGGCTGCGGGAGGCCTGTTCCTCTTCCACCCCTTCGGCTCACCTGTGGACAATCCGCTCTTCCATCTCGATCCGGACACGGTCCGGGAGGTGGAGATCAGCCGCAAGCAGGTGCTGATCGATGACATCGATCGCATCAAGTCGGAAAGCTTTGCGTTATTCGCGGATCTGGAATGGGAGGCAAGTGATCAGCTCAAGGTCACCAACAAGTTCTTCCTGGACTATCTCGACCGCGACAAGCGGGCGTCCTACGGCTTTTCCCAGGACAATCAGGCCATCTCCATCGAAAACAAGATCCTGGTGCAGTTCTCCCAGGAGTATCAGTGGGGCAGCCTTGATGCCTCGTTGGCGCCGTCCTATCGCTACTATCGGGCGACGGATCGCGGTGATTTCGATTTCGAGTACTTCGACCGTCGCGATCTGACTTTGCCTCGGGGGACGTCGGCGGATCGTATTCTCACGTCATTGCAGAACTCGACCGAGACACCCTGGACGGCGGATGAGCGCTCGACCCTGCACAATCCGGGCGTCGGCGTGCTGGTGGATGCGGAGTTCTACGACCGGGCCTTCATCATTCTCGGTTGGCGCTATGACTGGCTGGATCTGAAGTCCCTGGCCCGGCACGACGGCGACCGCCGGGACAGCAAGACCTTCAAGGCCCCGTCCTGGTCGGCCAGCCTGTCGGTGGATATCGGTGCCGGCCTGCGCCCCTACGTGACCTGGGCCGAGCAGGCGACGCTGATCACCAACCAGACGGGTGGCGTTCCGGCCAACCTCGTCCGGGATGGGGCCGCTCTGGACGATTCTGAACTCAGGGAAGTCGGCATCAAGGGCCTGCTGTTCGATGGCCGGGTTTACGTCACCGCCGCCCACTACGAGCAGAAACGCTCCAGCTTCAGCGCTCAGACCCTCACGGTGCTCGCCACCGAGAGCAAGGGGCAGGAGCTGGAACTGCGTTGGGTGGTCAATGACGAGCTCAGCATCACTGGAGCGGCCACCTGGCAGACCACCAAATACAACCCGGTGACCGATCGCTTCATTTTCGCCAGTCCTGCGCTGACCGGTCTGCCGCCGGAACTCAGCTACGGTGGCACCATCGGCTCCACGGTAGGACTGGTGGGCGGTGATGCAGAGAAGCGGGCGGGTGTACCGGAGTTCCTGTTGAGTATCTTCGCCAATTACGAGCTGCGGGAATGGGACTTTTCCCTGGGGGTAACTCAGCAGGATAGCGTGGACTCGGGCGTCGGCGGTGCCGTGCGTCTGCCCAGCGCCACCCTGGTGACGGCTTCAGCGGGCTGGTCACGGGGGCCCTGGCGCCTGCAGGCCAGCGGCACCAATCTTCTCAATGAACGCTACTTCCGTGGGTTGTTCCCGGATATCTTCGGAGATTCGGTGGTGTTCCCCGAGCGTCCACGTTCCTTCGAGCTGCGGGCCACTTACGCTTTCGGTGGTTGATGGATGAGTCCAGGGCAGGCCTGCAGGAATGCAGGCCTGCCCTTGTGGCACTGGAGAGAGCCCATGGAGGATAGGACAAGCCGGCAACGGCAGTTGGCCGATGTTGAAGCTTTGCGGGTGGAACGGGGGCCATGAAACTCCCGGCATCGGTGGCTATCCTCATCGGCGCCTTACTGACGGGCTGCGCCAGTACGCCTGGAGCAGGGGCAGCCGATTGCGGTGCGATGCACAGCGCACAGCGCAGTGAACTGTTCTTTGGCATGACCCATCGTCGCGGGGCAGTCATCTCGGAAACGGATTGGGACGAGTTCCTGGCCAACTCGGTGACGGCGCGCTTTCCCGATGGGCTCAGCGTCATGGAGGCGCGCGGTCAGTGGCGCAACCCCGAGAGCGGACGTCTGGTAAGGCAGCCCGCGCGGGTATTGGTGATCATCCATCCAGACGATGCCAAAAGCGATGCCTCTCTCGAGGCCCTGCGGGAGGACTACAAGGCCCGCTTCGATCAGATCTCTGTGCTGCGGGTGACTCAACGGGTATGCATGGCATTCTGAGGGACCCTCTTTTGAAGGGCTGCGAAGGGCTGGACGCGCATGGGTAACGGGCTGCGGTTTGTGTTGTTGGCGCTGCTGCTGACCCTGGCCGGAAAGCCAGTGCAGGGCAGTGATGCCGAACGCGATGAGGCCATCGCCGCCTTCATTATGGGACTGCCCAAGACCGAACTGCACATCCACCTTGAAGGCACCCTGGAAGCGGAAGACTACCTCGCCTTGATGGCCCGCAACGGCCGTGAATCAAGCTATGCGGATGCGGCTGCCGTCCGGGACAGGCTCACCTACGCTCGCGATCTCGACACCTTCATCGAGGTCTACGAGGAACTGCTCGGCGCCATGCAGACGGCCTACGACTTCGAGCAGGTGGCCATGACCTACATCGAACGTGTGGCGGCCCAGGGTGTGGTGTACGTGGAGATGTTCTTCGATCCGCAGATGCACACCTATCGCGGTATTCCATTGGAGACCGTGATGGAAGGTCTGTATCGGGCTCATGAGCGGGCGCCGGTGGAGTATGGCGTGGAACTCTGGTTCATCGCCTGCTTCAATCGGGACCGGTCGGCAGCCTCTGCGCTCATGCACTTGGTGGCCCTCGCGCCGTACCAGGACATCATTATCGGTGTCGGGCTGGACAACCCGGAGGAGATCGGTTTCCCGGAGAAGTTCGCGACGGTGTTCGCCCGTGCCGCGGCCATGGGGTTCCGCCGGACCACCCATCTGGATGTGGATGTGCCCAATACCCTCGAGCATCACTGGTCGGCCCTGCGCTTGCTCGATATCGAGCGCATCGATCATGGCTTGAACGTGGCGGATGACCCGGAACTCATGACGGCGGTGCGGGAGGCCGGGATCGCTCTGACAGCTTGTCCGACACTGCTGTATCGGGACATCCCGGGCCGGCTGGAGGGCCGGCTCGCGCGTATCCGCACACTGCTCGAGGCCGGCATCGAGATCTCGCTTCATTCTGACGATCCCGGACTGATGCGGGATCTCTATGTGGGAGATCTTTACGTTCTGGCCCAGAACGAAGGTGGCTTCACTCGGGAGGAGATCGTGGCTTTGGCCCGCAACAGTCTTTTAAGTGCCTGGGTCGAAGAGGCCCAGCGCAGCGTCTGGCTGGAAGCCTTCGATGCCTGGCTGGCAGAGCACCCCATAGCGTTCTGAGCGGCCATGGCAGGGCCGGGCTCAAGGACTGGGATGGTCCGTCAGATAGCGGTCCAGCTCCGCGAGCTTGTCCGCTTTGGCCTTTGCGGGCAGAAAGCTGGCTTCGAAGGCATTGCGAGTGAGCCTGGCGGCCCGTTTGCCATCGAGCAACAGGTGCTCATGAAGTGCGATGAAGTTTTCGTTGAGGAAGCCACCGAAGTAGGTGGGGTCGTCCGAATTCACGGTGACCTTGACGCCGGCATCCAACGCTTCAAGAAGGTTGTGGTCTTCGAGCCGCTCGAAGACCTTGAGCTTGACGTTGGACAGCGGGCAAACGGTGAGCGGGATCTGTTCGCGGGCCAGGCGTACCACCAGGGCCGGGTCCTCGGCGCTGCGAATGCCGTGATCGATACGTTCGACGCCGAGCAGATCGAGGCTGTCGGCGACGAAGCTCGCGGGACCTTCTTCGCCGGCGTGGGCAGTGGTCCGATAGCCCAATGAGCGTGCGCGGGCGTAGAGTTCAGTGAAGCCGACGGGCGGATGGCCGACTTCCGAGCTGGCCAGTCCGATGGCAACGAAGCTGCCGGGAAAGCTGCTGTGGGCCAGCTCGAGAACGTCGATGCCGTCCTCTTCGGGAAGGTGGCGCAGCAGGCTCAAGATCAGCAGCACGGACTGTCCCCAGCCTGCCTGCGCTTCGTCTACGGCCTGCTTAAAGCCGGACATCATCGTCGCCAGCGATACGCCCTTGGGAAGGTAGGACTGGGGCTCGACCATGATTTCCGTGTGCGTGATGTGCTGCTCGCGGCACGTGGTCAGGTAGTCAAGCATCAGCAGATAAAAGTCTTCCTCGTCGCGGATCACCCCGGTGCCCAGGTAGTAGAGATCCAGGAAACTCTGCAGGTTGTCGAAGTCATAGGCCTTCGTCACGTCCTCGACGCTGCCGTAGGGCAGATCGACGCCGTGCTTCGCGGCACGATCGAGCAGCCGCGACGCAGTCAGGGTGCCGTCGATGTGGACGTGCAGTTCCGCCTTCGGCATGGCGGTAATCCAGTTGGCGAAGGCCTGACGCTCTTGCATAGCGCTACTCGAAGATGATGCCGAAGTGGCGTTCGGCATAGCCGTAGGTTTCTGCCTTCACGTCCCAGAGCCCGGCGCGCCAGTCGCCGACACCGAAGCGCTGTTCAAAGGCTCGGATATCGGCATCGTACTCCGCCAGCAGGCGCTGCTTGATGGGTGCTTCGACGAAGGCATGTTCCAGACTGTTGCGACCCACCTGCACGAGCTCGGACCACGACAGGTTGAAACGGGTTACCGCGACGTAGTACTCGTCGCTCATGTTGGAATCCCACATGCCGCGATCGTCGGTGTTCAGCGCCACCGGGATACCGAGACGCAGGAATTGCGGGAACGGATGCAGGTCGAGGTCCGGTGTGTACTCGAGCAGATGATTGCTGATCAGGTTGTTTTCGAGCAGGAAGGGTCCGTGGCGCAGCAGCAGCAGGGTGTCGTGGTCGTGAATGACGTCGATGCCGTGACCGATGCGGTCGGCACCGAGCAGAAGGGTCTCGCGGACGTGGCGTGAGGGCCGGTCGGTCTCGCCGGCGTGGATGGACAGGCGGATGTCCGGATACTGCCGGCGCATCTCGGCGAAGACTTGCCGGAAGCGCTCCGGGTGGCCCTTGTCGTCGTCCTCGCGGCCGGCCATGTTGACGGCCACCCACAGATCTCGATACCGGTCCACGAAGGCGTAAGCATCGCGGACGCGCTGCTCGGCGTCGGGCGTGAAGCGCAGAACGGTCTGATGGAAGCGCACCACCACGCCGGTGGCCAGCGCGTCGGCTTGTTCAAGGCGCGCCCGATAGATGTTGACCACGTCGTCGACGGCAATGGGTTCGCCTCTGGGATCGACGAAGCCGGCGGCGCCGGTCTGGGTCTCCAGGTAGCGCAGGCCCTCGGCCCCATAGCGCTTCATGTTTTCCACCAGCAGTTCGGCATTGATGTGCGGATTGCGGAACAGTTCGCCGATGCGGTTCCAGATGCGCTCGAAGAATTCGTCCCGGCCTTCGTGGGGCAACTCCAGGCGCAGGCTCGACAGCCAGGCGGCCCGGTTGTCGTCGTCGAGGGCGTCGAGAGGCTCGTATTCGCGCTGCTTGCATTCATCGAGGGTGGCGTAGGTGGAGGCCTGAATGGTCTGGAAGTAGAGCAGGTAGGGGCGCGGCCTGACTTCGCCGACCCGCGCCGGATCAGCGGGCCGGCCGGTGCCGCTGGGGCAGTTGTGGATCATGGTCTTGGTGTAGTACCGGTAGCCGCCGTTACGATCGGGATCCACGGCGAGGTCGTACCACCACTCGGAACGGCTGGAGCCGCCCAGGTGGTTGTGGATGTCGCCGCCTTTGGGCATGGCGTAGAGGAGGCGATAGAGCTCTTCCGGGCTCGCGTCCTGCTTGATGCGTTCGAATCGTTCGCTGAACGCGGCATGGGCGCTGTCTTGAAACGCGCTGGCCGGAAACGAAGCCGCCAGTACCAAAGTCAAGGCGAGCAGGACTAGGCCGCGGTAGATTTCCGCGAGAGATCGGGTCATGGCGCAGGCTCCTCGTGATACGGGTCTTATTCTGGGTGCAATCCCCGACCGTTGGACATGCACGCAGCGTACCAGAAACGTTCAATCCTCCGAGGAGGGCGCCTCGAAGCGTTCGATGCGGATGATGGCACCGATCCAGGGATGGTCCAGGTAGTGCAGTTCACCGCTGCGCATGCGACGGGACTGCTGGACATGTACCCATTGGGAGGATGAGGCCCCAGAGGTCGGCAAAGTCGCCTCGCCATCGATCACCGGACCCGGACCCGGACCCGGGGCCTTGAAGTAGAGGTCGAGGTGGGCATGGAGGAAGCGCCGAAGATCGACGGTCAAAGTGCCGAGAAGCAGTTCGCCTTCCGGCAGGCCTGTCCCGGCTGGGCCCGACTCGGCCAGATCCGCGCTGTAGACCAGTTGCGCCAGCCCCGCTTCGTTGGCCATGAAGGGCTGGCGCCAGGCGAGATGACCGAGGACCTCTATGCCACGGGCGCGGCGCAGGCGCGCGGCCTCGCCATTGAGCAGTCGTTGTCTGTCCGGCACTTCGCGGAAGGCCCAGTCCATGGGGATCACGCCGACGAGATCGGGGATATCGATGGCCTCGAGTTCCGACATGGGCTGCGTGATCACGACGGTGGGTTCGATCTCGGGTATGGATCGTTCCTCTGGCTCAGGCTCGACCTCGGCCTCTTCGCTCAGGGCAAGCTCCTCCGCTGACGGCATGGCTGCCCAGTCGAGCTGATGGAGTGTGTCGAGGAAGCTCAGATCGATGAGGTGGCGGGGCCGGCCAATGTGCTCGATGGCCTGCAGGAAACGTTCCTGCTCGACGCTCAGTCCGGGCGTGACGAAGAGCCATTCTGGTGCCTGGCCGGCGCTCTGCCACAGCGCCAGATACTCGGCGGTTCGCATCGGCCTGATGTCCTCGCCTGCCGGAGGCAGCAGGGTGGCCAGTCGTGGTGACCAGCGCGGCTGGGCTGTCCCGACAAGGTCCTCGGCGCTGGCTGCACGCCCGTCGTCATTGCGGAAGATGACGATTTCCACCTGATACCAGGGGCAGTTGTTGATCCCGGAAGGAGCGCTGCCACAGGCGCTGACGAACTGGGCCTGGACCGCTGGCGTGAGAACGAGGATCAGCAGGGCTGTGACGACGCTGACGACGCGGGCGACGCGTCTGCGAGCGGTGTGGGCGATGGCGCGCAGTGCGAGCTGTTGCGGGCCATCCATGGCCCGCCCCCCTATCGGGGGGCCCTGTGGGCGACGCATTCTGCTCCAGGCAGGATGCGCCCACAGTGGGAGCGGACTTGTCCGCGAAGTTTTCGCGGCTGATGAGGGTGTCGACAAACTCAGCATGGGTCCCTGTGGGAGCGGCTTCAGCCGCGAATGCCCCCGCAAGTCATTGATTTCTGGCAGCCCATTCGCGGCTGAAGCCGCTCCCACGGAGATCTGCCAGCCTTTTGCGACACCCTCTGAAGCCGCTCCCACGATGTGATCGCGGTGCGAATCGCGCGCAGTGCGCGCTGCCACAGCAGCGCTCAGCAGACCCGGATGGTGTTGCGAGTCATCCATGGGCAGCCTCTTTCAAGACGGGAGCGGGGCCAGCGCCGAGCTGTTCGAGCAACTCGCGGCAGCTGCGAAGCCGCAGCTCGGTGTCGCCGAGGGGCAGGATGAGGCGCAGGCGGTTGCCGCCGTCGAAGCGATAGCGATCGGGGGAGGACTGTACCAACTCGATGACGCGCATGGGGTCCACCGTCGTGTCCTGTCCGAACTCGACTCGGCCGCCGGATTCGCCGAAGTCCACCCGGGTGATGCCGAGGTACTGGGCCAGTAGTTTGATCTCAGTGACGCGGAACAAGTTCACCACCTGTGGCGGCAGACGTCCGAAGCGATCCACCATTTCGGCCTGCAGATTCTCGAGGGCGTCGGCATCCTCGGCGTTGGCGATGCGTTTGTAGTGCACCAGCCGGGTGTGGACATCAGGCAGGTAATCGTCGGGGATCAGCGCCGGCAGATGTAGATCCACCTCGATGCCTTCACCCAGTGGCATGGACAGGCTGGGCTCCTTGCCGGCCCGGATGGCCTTCACTGCGCGCTCGAGCATGTCCATGTACAGGCTGAAGCCGATGGCCTGCATCTGACCGGACTGGTCGTCACCGAGCAGCTCGCCGGCGCCGCGGATTTCCAGGTCGTGGGTGGCCAGGCTGAAGCCGACGCCCAGTTCGCCGGCGGCTTCGATGGCTTCCAGACGCTTTTTGGCGTCGTCGGTCATGGCCTTGGGGTCCGGTGTGAGCAGATAGGCATAGGCCTGGCGGTTGGAGCGGCCGACCCGGCCCCTGAGCTGGTGCATCTGCGCCAGACCGAAGCGGTCGGCGCGGTCGATGACGATGGTGTTGGCGTTGGGAATGTCGATGCCGGTCTCGATGATGGTGGTACACACCAGCACGTTGCAGCGGCGATGGTAGAAATCCGACATGACCTGCTCGAGTTCGCGCTCGCGCATCTGGCCGTGGCCGATGGCCACCCGCGCCTCGGGGATCAGGGCCTCAATGTCGGCTGCGGTGCGTTCGATGGTACGCACCTCGTTGTGAACGTAGAACACCTGCCCACCGCGCAGCAACTCACGCAGGATGGCCTCCTTCAGCAATCCGTCGGAGCGGCGGCGGACGAAGGTGCGGATGGACAGCCGTTTCGGCGGTGGCGTGGCGATGATCGACAGCTCACGCAGTTCGTGCATGGCCATGTTCAGGGTGCGGGGAATCGGCGTGGCGGTGAGGGTAAGGAGATCCACCTCGGCCCGCAGGGCCTTGAGCTGCTCTTTCTGGCGAACGCCGAAGCGGTGCTCCTCGTCGACGATGACCAGGCCGAGATCCTGGTAGCGGAACTCACGACTCAAGAGCTTGTGGGTGCCGACGACGATGTCCACCTTGCCGGCGGCGAGGCGCTCGGCCACTGCGGTCATCTCCTTGCTGCTGCGAAAGCGCGACAGCACTTCGATCTTGACCGGCCAGTCGGCGAAGCGGTCGGAGAAAGTCTCGAAATGCTGCTGGGCCAGCAGGGTGGTGGGCACCAGGACGGCCACCTGCTTGCCGCTCTGAACGGCGATGAAGGCAGCGCGCATGGCCACCTCCGTCTTGCCGAAGCCGACGTCGCCGCAGACCAGGCGGTCCATGGGCTCGGTGCCGACCATGTCGGCAATCACAGCGGCCACTGCGGATTCCTGATCCGGCGTTTCCTCGAAGGGGAAGGCGGCGGCAAAGCGGGCGTATTCCTCATCCGGCTCGGCGAAGCCGAAGCCGGTCCGGGAGGCACGCCGGGCATGGATGTCCAGCAGTTCGGCGGCGACGTCGCGGACCTTCTCCGCCGCCTTGCGCTTGGCCTTTTCCCACTGATCGGATCCGAGCCGATGCAGAGGTGCCTGCTCGGGATCGGCGCCGGTGTAGCGGGAGATGACGTGCAGATTGGCCACCGGCACATAGAGCCTGGCACCACTGGCATACTCGAGGGTGAGGAACTCCGCACGGTGCTCGCCCACATCCATGGTCTCGAGCCCCAGGTAGCGGCCTACACCATGCTCGAGGTGCACCACCGGGGCGCCCTGGCGCAATTCGCTGAGATTGCGGATCACGGCTTCCGGCGCCTCTGCGGCGCGCTGCCGCCGCCGCTGCTGACGGACGTGCTCGCCGAGCAGGACGGCTTCCGGAATCAGCGCCAGGGAGTTACTTTCGGTGGTGAAACGGAAGCCGGCCTCCAGCGGCGCGATGCACAGCCCCACGCGGGCGTCGTCCTCGAGGAACTCCGAAAAGCTTGCCACCGTGTGGGGCTGAATGCCGGCCCGCTGCAGGGTCTCGGTGAGCACTTCCCGGCGGCCCGGCGATTCGGCGCTGAAGAGCACGCGGTCCGGCGCGGGCAGACCCGTTTCCCCGTCGCCGTCCGCCAGGTAGCGGCGCAGACCCGCCGCAGGATGATCGCTGCGGGCGTCGAGCTCCAGGTGCGGCAGTCCGGTCACTTCGAAGCGGAATTCGGAGCTGCGGGAGGACTGCTGGCTGTCGCGCAGGCGGACCTGGCCGAAGCGACCCAAGGCAACGAACAGTTCGTCCACTTCGAGGAACAGCGCCTCTGGCGGCAGTAGAGGCCGCTCACGGTCGAAGCGGAGGTTCTCGTAGCGTTCGAGCACCTCCTCTCTGAAGCTGCGGGCGCTGGCGGCAGGGTCACCGCAGAAGATGGCCGCGGTCTGCTCCGGCAGATAGTCGGTGAGGGCCGAGAGTTCGCTGAAGAACAGCGGCAGGTAGTACTCGATGCCCGGCGCCGGCGTACCCTGGCAGATGTCCTTGTAGATGGGACAGGCGTGGGGATCGCCATTGAAACTCTGGTGCCAGCGATCGCGGAAACCGCGAATGGCTTCGGCGTCGAGTGGGAACTCCCGTGCCGGCAGCAGGCGGATGGAGTCGACCTGTTCGAGGCTGCGCTGAGTCTCCGGGTCGAAGGTGCGCAGGGTCTCGATCTCATCGTCAAAAAGATCGATGCGATAGGGCAGCGTGCTGCCCATGGGAAACAGGTCCATGAGCGCACCGCGGATGGCGTACTCGCCATGCTCAAATACAGTTTCCACCCGCCGGTAACCGGCCGCTTCGAGTACTCGTTTGCGGGTGTCGAGGTCGAAACGGTCGCCGACATCCAGTACCAGCGCGCGCCCGGAGAGCCAGTCTACCGGTGGGATGCGATGGATCAGGGTGGTGATGGGTGCCACCAGGACGCCGCGCTTGAGCTCCGGCAGGCGCTGCAGGGTCTCCAAGCGCTGGGAGACGATGTCCTGCTGGGGCGAGAAGCTGTCGTAGGCCAGGGTCTCCCAGTCCGGAAAGTGCAACACTTCAGGATCCGATCCGCGGTCCAGGAAGAAGCGGATCTCGGCCTCCAGCCTGGTCGCTTCTCGGGTGTCACTGGCCACCACCAGCAACAGGTTGTCGTGGTCGCGGGCGGCGGATGCCAGGGCCAGGGCATCCGCACCCGGGCCAATGCCACTCCAGCGGATGCGGTCGTCGACGGTGTGGGGCAAGGGTGGCTGGAGCAGCTGTGCGTTGTTGGACATGAACCTGCATCATTGATGGCGGGAGAAGGCCGGGCGGCGCGAGGCGGCGTATTGTACCCGCGTGCCGCGTCGATGGCAGGCGTGGCATGGATGTTTATGGTGCGGCCGAATGGGTGGTGCTGAGTAATGTGGATGCTGCGCGGGCTGCTCGTCCTGCTGCTGGGCTTCGCTGGGGGCTGGCTGCTGCGCGGTTGGCAGGTCGCGGAGGAGCCTGAGTCGCAGGTCAGGGATTCGCTTGTGCTGGCGTCGCCCCTGGCGGGCGTGACCGAGCCTGGACCCTGGCAGGACTTCGAGAACCACATTTCCGCCGGTGCTGTGGAGGCAGCGATCCGGAGCTACGGGGCGGTGGCCGATCCTGGCCGGGAGCCTGAGCTGGCGGCGCGCATGCGCGAGCGGATCCTGAACCACGGGCGGCTGGCCACCGGGCGTCGGGACATGGAGTCGGCACTGGCGCTGCTGGAGCGTTACGCCTTCTACTACCATCAGGACCTGGAGGCCCACTATCGCCTGGCGGAGGCTGCCGAACGCCTCGGCCGCAGCCATCTTGCCCTCGATGCTCTGCTGGCGGCGCTGGAGGTGGCGCT
>SLTB01000083.1 GCA_007130155.1 Pseudomonadales bacterium | reverse complement strand
GGCCCGGGCGATGCTGATGCGCTGGCGCTGGCCACCGGAAAATTCGAAGGGAAAGCGATCGGCGGCAGTGGTCGGAAGGCCGACCAGATCAAGCAGTTCGTCCACGCGTCGGCGGCGCTCGGCAGGCGTGCCGATGCGGTGGATCAGCAATGGTTCCTCGATGAGGTTGCCGACTGTGTGGCGGCTGTTGAGGGACTCAGCCGGGTCCTGGAACACCATCTGCAGTTCCCGCCGCAGGGGCTTGAGCTGGCGTCTGGAGTAGCCCGTAATGTCCTCACCCTCGAAAAGGATGGATCCACGGGTGGGGTCCAGCAGCCGCACCACGGTCTTTCCGAGGGTGGACTTACCACAGCCGGATTCGCCGACCAGGCCCAGGGTCTCGCCGCGCTCGACGGCGAGTGAGACGCCATCAACGGCGCGGTTAGTGCCGCGTGCCCGGAGCAGGACCCCGCCACGGACGGGGAAGTGAGTGGCCAGATTGCGCAGTTCGAGCAGAGGTGTACTCATGGGGTCACATCCAGGCGGGCGATGCGCTGCCAGTGATGGCAGGCCACCTGATGTCCGGAACCCGCCGAGGTGAGGGCCGGCTGCTCCTGCCGGCAACGATCATCCGCATGGGGACAGCGATTGTTGAAGCGGCAGCCGTCGGGCAGATCAGCCAGGGTCGGGACCATGCCCTTGATGGTGGGCAGACGCGATTTGCGCGGCGTGTGGAGATGGGGAATGGAGGCCAGCAGGCCACGCGTGTAGGGGTGCCTTGGTGAGGCGAACAGCGTCTGGGCTGGGGCCTGCTCTGCCACGCGTCCAGCGTACATCACTACCACGTCATCGCAGTGCTCGGCTATGACGCCGAGATCGTGGGTGATGAGCATGACCCCCATGCCGGACTCTGCGCGCAGAGTAGCGATGAGCTCGAGGATCTGGGCCTGTACCGTCACGTCCAGCGCCGTGGTGGGCTCATCGGCAATGAGCAGGGCAGGATCGCAGGCCAGGGCGATGGCAATCATGACCCGCTGACGCATGCCGCCTGAAAGCTGATGCGGATACTCCGAGAGACGTACTTCCGGTGCCGGAATGCCGACGCGTTCGAGCATTTCCACGGCTTTGGCGAGGGCAGCGCGGCGGTCCAGCCCCCTGTGCAGGATCAGGGATTCAGCGATCTGGCGGCCGATGCGATGTACCGGATTCAGCGCGGTCATGGGCTCCTGAAAGATCATGCCGATGCGGTTGCCCCGGATACGATGCAGGGTGTCGGCGCTGGCGCCGACCAGCTCCGTACCTTCGACTTGAATGGTACCGGATCTGATCCGTCCCATGGGCTGAGGTAGCAGCCGCATGATGGACAGGGCGGTGACGCTCTTGCCGCAGCCGGACTCGCCGACGATGCCCAGGGTGCGGCCACGATCCAGGGTAAGATCCACCCGGTCTACGGCACGCACCTCACCATTTTCGGTGGCGAAGGTGGTGACCAGGCCGCGAACCTCAAGCAAGTGCTGGGATGCCACCTAAGTACTCAATCGGGCCGGTAGCGGTCGTGAACTTCGATGATGGGCTCGAAGCGCTCAGTGGAACGTCGCGCTGCCAGCGCGCGTTCACGCTCGCCAGGCTCGATCCAGCCCAGGAAGTATTGCAGTGGATCCCGGGACAGGCGCACGTCGAAGTGTTCGGGCCAGCGGGCCCAGCGCCAGGCTGCGACCCGATAGAAGGGCATCACGAAGCCGGGCACGAAGGAGGCGTCCTCGAACAGGATCTCCTCCATTTGAAAGGCCAAGCTGCGCATCTCTTCGGCGCTTTCCGAGGCGCGATAGCGTTCGATCAGGGCATCGAGTTCCCGGTTGGCGATGAGCTGAAGGTTGTTGGTTTGCACCTTGGGGCGACGCTCTGGGTTGGGCGAGCCGTCGGGCAGGAAGGCGCGATCGTAGGCATTCACCGAATGATAGGTCTCCCAGAAGCGGGGATACATCTCGGGGCCGACGTTGAAGGCCACGAATTGAATGTCGTGCTGCTTCTCCTGAACCTTCTTCCAGGCCGCCGTGCCGTCGAGGACTTCGACGCGAAACAGCAGCCCGGCCTGCAGGGCTTCCCGCTGCATGATGGTCAGGATGTCCTGCAGGTTCTCGTAGCCGGTGGTCAGCGTGAAGGCGAGGCGCTGACCGCGGTCGTTCACGAGTACCCCTTCGCTGTCTCGCTCGGTGAATCCGGCGCGGGCAAAGGCCTCCAGCGCCTTGTCCACATCGAAGTCACGGGCGCGGATATCGGGGTGAGTGAACTCTCCGTAGCCGTCCGATGTGGTATGCATGCGCGTGTAGTCACCGCGGAAATATTCGCGCAGGACCCGTTCCCAGTTGCTGGCGTAGTGGATGCCCTCGCGAATGTCGCGGTTGTTCAGCAAGGGGCGTGAGGAGTTGATCCAGAATCCGTAGGTGGGGCGCGGACGTTCGTTGTAGAAGGTGTACTTACCGATCAGTCCCCTGGCCACGAGGTCGTCGTCATCAGGCAGACGATCGTAGTAGTAGTCTGGAAGGTTGAGGCCGAAGGCGTCGATCTCACCGGCGCGGAATGATTCGAAACGCTTGGCGGTGTCGCGGATGACGCTGAAGTGGATGCGATCGTAGTTGTAGCGGTGCCGCCAGAACGGCAGGTCTTTCGCCCACCAATCGGGGTTGCGCGTCAGGGCGATGGTGCGGCCGCGGCGGACGTCTTCATCGCGTATCACGTAGGCACCGCTGGTGGGCACGAAACGCCACTGGTAGCGGTCCACGAAGTCGGGGCCGAGTTCGTCGAAGAAGTGGGTGGGCAGAGGTTCGAGGCCGAGTACGCGGCCGAGCATGTCCGGTTTGGCTTCGGGTACGGTCACGGAGAACGTCAGATCGTCGTAGCGCACCACACGTACATAGTTGCGGCTGTAGAAGTTGTTGTACCAGGGCTCATTGATCCATTCGCTCTGGTAGAAGTAGAACATGAACATCACGTCATCGGTGGTGATGCGCTCCCCGTCGGACCAGCGTGCGGCGGGGTTGATACGGACATACACGGTGCGGTTCTCACGATCCTCGGCCCAGGATTCAGCGATGCCCGGAAAATAGCGAAAGTTACCGTCGACGATGGAAATGTCCTCGGGGTGCCGTTGACCAAAATTCATGACGACGTCATCGAGGATGAAGGGCCTGAATGAACTGTTGGCGTCGGGGCCCACCCGACGCAGGGTGCGCGGATAGTCCTGCACCGCTGTGTACCAGGTGCCGCCCTTCTTGGCATCAGGCGAGGCAAACTCGGGCAGCTCCGATCCATCCTGCCAGGTCAGTCCATCGGGCAGATCATCCGGGCTGGCAAACACGAAGAAGGGCTCGAGCTCCCCTGCCGCCGCCATGGCGTCGATTTCCTCCTGGGCCACTTCGCCGCGCTCGAAGGCTTCCCGCAGCGCAGGCCCGAGGCTGGGCTGGTTTGCGAAG
>SLTB01000269.1 GCA_007130155.1 Pseudomonadales bacterium | reverse complement strand
CGGATCCAATCCGACGACGTGCGTAGCGTCTGCGAGGGCCGGGTGACGTGGGAGCCCGTGCGTTCGCTGTGGTTCACGGCCATGGCGCTGGGCACCCTGGTCATCATGATCGAAGGGCTGAGGCGCCGTACTGATCGTTCCGCTGTTCAGCGTTCTGGGGGCCGCCGGCGGGCTGGCCATGGGCGCGCTGTGCACATTGCCGCGTCGCCCGATGTGGTATGGCGGCAGATCCACCACGCGACTGACATCCGCGCCGACGAGGTCGGCCACGCTTGGATGTACTGCATCGGCGTGCCGCTGCCACTGGCGGGAATCAGCGAGGACCGCCCCGACGGCCGGGTCCGGCGCATCACCATGGGCAAGGACATCCACTTCGAGCAGGTTGTGTTGGACTGGGAAGAGCACCGCCGCGTGCACTGGAACTACCGCTTCGCTGTGGATTCCTTCCCGCCGCGCGCGCTCGATGACCGCGTGATGATCGGTGGGCACCACTTCGATCTGATCGACAGCAGCTACAAGCTGCAGCCGACAGCGTCCGGCACGCAGCTTCGGATCCGGATGGGCTAACGGGTCAGCACCCGCTTCAACTGGTACGCCGACCCGATCGCGCAGTGGCTGATTGGCAACTTCGAAGAGGTCATTCTGGATTTCTACCGGGAAAGGGCGGAAGGCGAATTCTCGCCGACAGTTCAGGAGCCTCTTGTGGCGAATGAGGAGCCTGCGCGGGAGGCCTGGGAGCATGCAAGACACTCCCGGTTCGAGGCCCACTCGACGCGCGATTGAGGCGTGTAGTGGGCAAGCCTGCTCAGAGCAGCTCCGCCAGCTTCTGCCTTTGCCAGCTGGCATCGCCGAAGAGGAACTGACTGTGCATTTGCCGCTTGTGGTAGATCTGCACGTCGGATTCCCAGGTGAAGCCGATGCCGCCGTGCAGCTGCGTGGAGCGGTTGGAGCAGAAGGCGGCGGTCTCCGAGGCGCTGGCCTTGGCCATGCGTGCGCAGCGCAGGGCATCCTCGGGATCGTGGTCGTAGGCGCAGGCGGCGTTGTAGACCAAGGAGCGGGTTTCGTCGGCGGCAATCATCATGTTGACGATGGGGTGCTTCACCGCCTGAAAGAATCCGATGGGCCGTTCGAACTGCACCCGCAGCTTGGCGTATTCAGCCGTGGTCTGCAGTTGCCATTCGGCAGCGCCGGCCATGTCGGCGGCGAGCAGGGTGAGCAGTGCCGGTAGCGCCCGGGCCATGACCTGCTCGCCGCTGCCCGGTTCGGCGATGACCTCCGCTTCGACGTTCTTAAGCTCGATGCGCGCCTGATCCCGCGTCAATTCGACGATGCGATCACGATGGATGGTCACGGACTCTTTGGGCACCCAGTAGAGACCGAGGCCCTCGGATGCTTTCGCGGCAACGATGAAGCCGTCCACCTTCTGGGCGTCCTGCACGTAGCTGCTCGTGCCTGAGAGCTTGTTGCCGTTGGCGGTCACCGTGGTGCTGTCGGCATCGGGCGCACCGTCCTCGCCGAACAGGGCCAGCGCCATGCTGCTGCCTTCGGCGATCTTTGCGAGGTGAGCATCCGCTTGGGCTTCCTTCAGCACGAAGGTCGCCTGGAGGGTGCTGCTCAGCGGTGTGGGGCAGGCGGCGCGGCCGATCTCTTCCTGAATGGCGACGGCGGCCACCAGACCCAGACCCAATCCTCCGGCGGATTCCGGCACGGGGACCATGGCCCAGCCGAGGTCCACCATTTCCTGCCAGGCGGCCGGGTCGTACCAACCTTGGCGTTCCTCGCCGCGGTAGGGATCCTCGGTGCCCTTCAGGCTGGCTCTGAGCTGTACCAGAGTCTGCCGCTGTCCCAGAAAGCGGTTGGCAGCATCCTTGAGCATGACGATGTCGTCGTCGAAGCCGAAATCTTGCGGTTGTGCCATGTCCCTTCCTACTTGGTCTTCGGCAGCCCGAGGATGCGCTCGCCGAGAATGTTGCGCTGGATTTCGCTGCTGCCGCCGGAGATGGTTCCGGTGTAGCTGTTCATGTAGCCCAGCGGCCAGCGGCCGTTACGGACGGCATGCTCGTCGCCCACGTAGAGGCTGGATTGCATGCCGAGAACGCCCAGCGCCGTGGCGTTGAGATCCTGGCCGATTTCGCTGCCGACCACCTTGCTCTGCAGCGGCAGGCGCATGGCGCCTCCGTTCAAGGCCTCGATGGGCGCACGCCGGGCATGCTGAATGATGGCTTCAATGCGGATGTACAGCTTGACGATGCGGTCGCGCCACACCGGGTCATCCCAGACCGGAACGCCGTTGCGTTTCGTGGTCTTGGCCAGCTCGATCAGTTCCCTGACGGAGGACAGCGGTGATTCGGTGTGGGTCACCGCACCCACCCCGGCCGCCGCACCGCGCTCGCTGGTGAGCGTCGACATGGCTACCTTCCAACCAGCGCCCACGTCATCCACTCTCAGATCGTCGGCTATGATGGCGTTCTCGAAGAAGACCTCGCAGAAGCCGCACTCGCCGGTCATCTTGTGGATGGGGCGGACCGTAACGCCGGGCTGATCGATGGGCAGCAGGAAGCAGGTGATGCCGTTGTACTTGTCCTGCTTGTCGTTGCGGGCCAGCAGCAGCATCCAGCTGGCGAGACTGCCGAGGCTGGTCCAGACCTTGCTGCCGTTGATGATCCATTGGTCGCCGTCCTTGACGGCGGAAGTCTGCAGGGAGACCAGATCGGAGCCTGCGCCGGGCTCGCTGTAGCCCTGGCACCAGATCTCCTCGGCGCTGAAGATGGGTTTCAGGAAGCGCTTCTTCTGCTCCTCGCTGCCGTGGATCAGCAGGGTGGGGGCCACCATGCCGAGCCCGATCCAGTTGAGGAAGTAGGGCACCTTGGAGCGCCGGACTTCGTCGCTGGCAATGGACTGGAAGTTCTCATAGCCGTGGCCACCGTAGACCTTGGGCACATCGGTGGCGATGAGGCCTGCCTCGTAGCACTTGGCCTGCCAGTCGCAGAGGTAGGCCCGATGGTCGTCGTAGGTGACCTCGTAGGAGGCCTGGGGCAACGGCGTCTCGGTGGGCGGTGGGCGATTCTCTTCGAGCCAGCGGCGGCAGTACTCGCGGAACTCGCGTGCTTCCGGGCGTGCTTCCGGGGATGATTGCTGTTCGGTCATCTTCGCGGCCATGCCATAAGGGTGCGCCATGCTGGCACTGTTTGCTGCCAGAGACAATCACGCATGAAGGTGGATGGGGCCCCCTGGACTTCAGGGGCCCCGCGTCGTGGCTCAGCCTGCGCGCCGTTGGGCAGGTTTCTTCGGTGCGGCTGCGGTCTTCGGCGCTTCATCGGCCTCCAGCCACTTCACCAGCGTCTCGTGGAAGTGGCGGATCTTCTGCTCCTGATAGCTCGCATAGATGGTCTCACCCTTGGGGTGGGTATGGAGGCCTTTCTGTACCATGCGGTGGTTGACGTAGTCCTGATTGAAAATCTTCAGCAGGCGGCTGCCGAACTCAGGGGCTAAGGTGTAGTCGTCGTCGATGTCCAGGAAGGTGCACTTGGCCGGCGGCGGCGGTTCGACGCCCTCCGGTACCGGGATCATGTACATCACCTCGTGCAGCGACTGCTCCGGGTTGTCGCCGTCGGGGCGGAAGCGATAGAAGATGGGGTTGAAGTCTGCCCAGGGGCTGATGTTCGGGAATACCGAG
Source organism: Pseudomonadales bacterium (assembly GCA_007130155.1). GTDB lineage: Bacteria > Pseudomonadota > Gammaproteobacteria > Pseudomonadales > Azotimanducaceae > SLTB01. Next base: position 32,142 of record SLTB01000269.1, on the reverse strand, counting down.
TAGTAGATGGAGTCGTTGAGGTCTGCGTCGCTGATGGTGTCGACGTAGTCGCCGAAGGCCGGCCGCAGCTGCTCCCGACGCTGTTTGGCGTTGGCCCTGCGGAAGCCGTGGGGCGAAGAGGTATCGTAGAGCATCGGGGTGTCTTCCTCGCCGGGGCAGATCTTGCCCCCCACCCAGCTGCACATCTGGATGTCAGCGGACTTCACGTCGCCCTCGATGTACTCTGCGGCGGCTGTGAAGCGTCCGGTCTTGCCATTGGGCGCAGTCACTTCGACCAGGTCATCCTCGATGCGCCGATAGACATGACCGCTGAGCAGATGTTTCACGCTCTGGAAAGCCTTGCCATCCGGGTAGACCGACATGTCCGGGTTCTCCAGGCCGGTATGGGGGCTGGGCGGTCCTGAAGGTGACATGGCGCGGGACATGTTGCCGAAGACGTCGTACTTGGAGTTCACGTCGCCGAAGGACCCGAGCAGTTCGGGATGGGTCGCGACCACGTGGTAGGACTCCATGAATGCTTCCTGGGCCACCTTCCAGTTGCAGGGCAGGCGCTTGATCAGGTGCGCGGCCTTGTAGCGGCGCTCGAAGGGAATGCGGAAGTGGCGGTCGATATCGCCTAAGAAATCCTCCAGCGGCTCGCAGTCGGGGTCGGGGTTGATGAAGACGAAGCCGCCCCAGTGGCCTACGCGCACTTCCTGCAGTGCGTACTCCTCCTCGGTTACGGTCGGAAAATCCCAATGTCCTGGGATCTCCTTCAGGCTGCCGTCCAGATTCCAGGACCAGCCGTGAAAGGCGCAGCGGAAGACCTTCAGCTCCTTGCGGTGGTTGTCACACAGGGCGCGGCCCCGGTGCAGGCAGGCGTTGGGGAAGGCCTTCACTTCGTCCTCGGAGACCCGAACGACCATGTAGGAAAGGCTGGCGATGTCGTAAACGTGGGTGTCGCCCACGTTGGGGATGTCCGACTCGTGGCAGGCCATCTGCCAGACCCGCTTCCACAGCCGCTCCACTTCCAGATCGTGGGCTTCCTTGGAGTAGTAACTCTCGACCGGTACTCGGGTGACCCCGGGTTCCATCGGTGAATCTTCCAGATAGACCGCGGGCGGCGGCACCGCATCGCCCTTCAGCAGGTCGTTGTAGGAGATCCCGTTGGATCGGTTGTGTCCTGTCTTGGTCTCGACCATGTCCTCGCTCTCCGTTCCGATACGCCGTAGACCCGGAGTATAGGCACTTCGACCCGTTGCCGTCACGCCTGACTGTTTTGGCCGACGCGTTGGCCGGCGCTCGGCTCCGTGGGAGCGGCACTGACTTCTGCCTTTTGCGACCGCCTCCTTGTGTGCGAAGTCGGTTCGCGGACAAGCCCGCACAGCACGGGTGGCTCGCGGCGATGCCATGCTATTCTTGCGCGCTTTCCGAACCGGCGGACGAGACGATTTTGCGGATGGACGAACACTACGACCCAGAACGGGTGGAGCGCGACGCACAGGCATTCTGGGAGCAGGGAGCGTGCTTTCACGCACGTGACGATGGCGAAGACAAGTTCTATGCCCTGTCCATGTTCCCGTATCCCAGCGGCAAGTTGCACATGGGCCACGTCCGCAACTACACCCTCGGTGATGTCATCACCCGCTATCAGCGTCTGAAAGGGAAAAACGTCCTGCAGCCCATGGGTTGGGATGCCTTCGGGCTGCCGGCCGAGAATGCGGCGATCCAGAACAAGGTGCCGCCAGCGCAGTGGACTCGCGCCAATATTGCCACCATGCGTACTCAATTTCAGCGCCTGGGCTTCGCCCTGGACTGGTCGCGGGAGTTCGCGACCTGCGATCCGGAGTACTACCGCTGGGAGCAGTGGCTGTTCACGCGCCTGTTCCGTAAGGGCATGGTCGAGCGCCAGACCACCATCGTCAACTGGGATCCGGTGGATCAGACCGTGCTCGCCAACGAGCAGGTGGAGGACGGTCGCGGTTGGCGCTCCGGTGCCCTGATCGAGCGCCGGGAGATGCCCCAGTGGACGCTGAAGATCACGGCCTATGCCCAGGAGTTGCTCGATGCCTTGGACACCATGGATGGCTGGCCGGAGCAGGTCCGCACCATGCAGCGCAACTGGATCGGCCGCTCGGAAGGGGTGGAGATCGAATTTGACGTCCGTGGGCCCGAGGGTCCCCTGGCCGAGCGTTTGAGTGTCTATACGACCCGACCAGATACGTTTTTCGGCTGTACCTACGTAGCGCTGGCGGCGGAGCATCCGCTGAGCCGTGCCGTGGCCGCGCGCAGCCCGGAGGTGGCGGCCTTCCGGGAAAAGTGCCGCAACCTGAAGACTGCCGAGGCCGATGTGGCCACAATGGAGAAGCTCGGTGTGGCGACTGATGTGGTGGTCATCCATCCTCTCAGCGGTGCCGAGCTGCCGGTGTGGGTGGCCAACTTCGTCCTGCTGGACTACGGCTCAGGCGCGGTCATGGCGGTGCCGGGCCACGATCAACGCGACTGGGAGTTTGCCCGCAAGTACGATCTGCCCATCGTGCAGGTGATCGAGCCTGTTGCTGCTGAAACGCCCGATGGCAGGACCCCCTGCGATCTTGCGGTGGAGGCCTTCGTCGAGAAGGGGCGGCTGGTGAACTCCGAAGGCTTCACTGGCCTTGAGTTTGCCGCGGCCTTCGATGCCATTGCCACTGCCCTGGAAGCCAAGGGATACGGCCGGCGCAAGGTGAACTTCCGCCTGCGGGACTGGGGCGTGTCAAGGCAGCGCTACTGGGGCTGCCCCATTCCCATGATCCATTGTCCGGATTGTGGGCCCGTGCCTGTGCCCGATGCGGATCTGCCAGTGGTCTTGCCGACCGACGTCACCTTCGAGGGTGTGGCGTCGCCCCTGAAGACCGCGGCCTTCGCCCATTGGCGCCGCGTGGCCTGTCCGAGCTGCGGCGGTGACGCCGAGCGGGAAACGGATACCTTCGACACCTTCATGGAGTCGAGCTGGTACTACGCCCGCTTCGCTTGCGCCGATAATGACCAGGCCATGCTCGATGCGCGGGCCAAGGCCTGGACGCCGGTGGACCATTACGTGGGTGGCATCGAGCATGCCGTATTGCACCTGCTCTACGCCCGCTTCTTCCACAAGCTTCTGCGCGACGAAGGTCTGGTGGACTCCGATGAGCCGGTGAAGCGTTTGCTGCTGCTTGGTATGGTCAACAAGGACGGCAGGAAAATGTCCAAGTCGGCTGGCAATATCGTCAGCCCTGACGCGCTGGTGGCAGCCCATGGTGCGGACGCAGTGCGCACGTTCATGATGTTTGCCTCGCCGCCCGACCAGACCGTGGAATGGAGCGATTCCGGAGTCGAAGGCTCGGTGCGCTTCCTGCGGCGTCTTTGGAAACTGGTGGCCGAACACGTGGCAGGCGGTCCGGTACCGGCCTTGGACAAGAGCCGTCTGAATGACGGCCAGCGCGCGCTGCGGCGGCGTACCTTTGAGACTCTGGTCCGGGCCGATGACGACTACGGTCGTCGGGTCAATTTTAATACGGTGGTGTCCGGTGTCATGGAATTGACCAATGACATCGCACGTTTTGACGATGCCTCGAACGAGGGGCGTGCGGTGCGGCAGGAAGCCCTGGAGATCGCCATCATCACCCTGTCGCCCATCGCGCCGCACATTGGTCATGAGCTGTGGCTGGCGCTGGGCCATGAGCAGCCTGTCATCGAGGCCCGCTGGCCCGAGGTGGACCCGGATGCCTTGACCCGTGACACTGTGGAACTGGTGGTGCAGGTCAATGGCAAGGTCCGTGCCCGGCTCTCCCTGGCTGCGGGCCTCGATCAGGAATCTGCCGTGGCGGCGGCCATGGCGGACGTCAACGTGGAACGTTTTGTCGCCGACAAACAGCTGCGCAAGGCCATTCACATCCCGGACAAGCTCATCAATCTGGTGGTTAACTGAACCCCATGGAATCCCTTACAGAATATCGAGGAAGCCCCATGATCCAGCGACTCCTCCTCGCAAGCCTGCTGCTGATGCTCGTCGCCGGGTGTGGTTACCGTCTTGCAGGGTCTATTGACAGCGCCAGCCTGGCGGGGACCCGGGTAGTGGATGCCAGTCGCGCAGGCGGTGGTGAACTGGCCTGGAGTCTGGAGCAGGATCTCAAGCTGCGTGGCGTACCGGCATCAGCGGAGGGCGAAAGCAGGCGCGTCCTGCGTGTTCTTGGGGAGACCTTCGAGCGTCGCCCCCTCACCCTGACATCGGGGGCGCGGACGGCCGAGTATGAACTGGTGGGTCGCGCCGAGTTCGAACTGCTTGGCGGTGACGGGCGCGTGCTGATTCCGGCCCGCAGTATCATGGCTGATGGCGTCTACCTTCGTGACCCGGCCCGTCTGCTCGGCTCGAGCCAGGAGGAAGCGAGCCTGCGCAGGGAGATCCGAGATGAACTGGTCCGGCGTATTCTGATTGCCGTGGCCGCAGTGGATCCGAGCTGAGAGTGAAACTGCGCCGGCCCGAGGATCTCGAGGCCCGTCTTCAGGAGCGTCTTGATCCGGTCTACCTCATCAGTGGCGATGAGCCGCTGCTGGTGCAGGAAGCGGCCGATGCTGTGCGGGCCGCGGCGCGTTCGGCCGGTGCGGATGAACGACAGGTTTTCCATGTGGAGGCCGGCTTCGACTGGAACGAACTGCTGCAGTCCGCCAACAGCCTGTCCCTGTTCGCATCGAGGCGTTTGGTGGAGATGCGATGTAGCGGTGGCCCCGGTGCCGCCGGGGGCAAGGTCCTCGAAGCTTATGCCGCCCATCTGCCTGGCGACGACATCCTGTTGATCGTGATGCCCCGCCTCGACCGGCGCAGTGAGAATACCAAGTGGTACAAGGCCCTGGATGCCGTCGGAGTGCATCTCCCTATCTGGCCGCTGGAGCTGGCTGCATTTCCCCGTTGGCTCGGTGGGCGCCTGCGTCGCGCTGGCGTGAGTCTGGAACCCGGGGCGCTGGATATCCTGGTGGCGCGGGTGGAAGGTAATCCGCTGGCGGCGTCGCAGGCCGTGACCCGGCTGGAGCTGGCCGGCCAGCAGGGCGCCTGGTCTTCAGATCAGCTGCTGGCCTTCCTGGACGATGACTCCCGCTATAACCCTTTCGAACTTGCCGATGTGGTGCTGATCGGGGACGCCGAACATGCCCACCGCATGCTGGCGACTTTGCGCCAGGAAGGGGTGGATGCGCTGGCCATCGTCGCCGCCCTGGCCTGGAGCCTGCGTCAGGTCCGGACCCTGCTGCGGGCCCGGGACAGCGGCGAAAATCTGGGTTCGGCCATGGGTCAGATGCGCCTGATTCCGAAACGGCAGGAATGGCTGAAGCGCTCCCTGCCGCGACTGTCCCTGCCCCTCATCGAGGGCTCTCTGAGGGATCTGGCCGTGGTGGATCAGGCGGTCAAGGGCATGGTCGGTATCGAACCCTGGGACGAACTCGATCGCCTTTGCCTGCGTCTGGCCGGCGTGCGCACTACCCCCCTGGGCCTGCGGGCCCGCGCTTGGTTGGAGTGATCGGGGGCCGCGCAACACCAACGTGGGAGTTCCCATTGGGGGTGAGGGTCTTGTCGCCACTTCCAGGAACAGGCTGTTGAGCAGGGTTGATGTGGGCCCGACCGTTTACGGTCGGCAAGCTTGCAGCGCGCGCCCTCGCCCACAGGAACATCCTGCGCCTTGCTGCGCCTTGCATTGTGGATGCGGACTCGTCCGGGAACACCTTGCCCGACTCTGATGAATTCCGGGCTAAAGATCCCGCTCCGGCAGCCGCACCCGCCAGGTGAAGATGGCCAGTGGAATGTAGAGCGCGGTGGTTACCAGGTAGGGCAGGTGGGGGTCCACCTGATAGAGCGCGGTGCCGAGCAGTGGTCCAATGGTGAAGCCCAGCGGTGGACAGGCGCCGGTGACGCCCGCCACGGCTCCCTGCTCTTCCTGAGATACCGCCAGCGAGGCCCCGGCCATGAAACCCGGCGCTGCCATGCCCATCCCCAGGCCCATCAGACCCATACCGATGAACAGGGGCAGCCGGCTCTCGGCGAGGGTCAGAAGGACGAAGGCCGTGATCAGAATGGGCACGGCTACCCGCAGCAGGGTCAGCGGCGCGAGCTCCATTCGCTGGACGATGAGGCCCTGTGCCAGCAGGGACATGCTGGCAGCGGTCATCATGGCGAAGCCGAAGAATCTTGCCGTTTCGCGACCGGTCAGGCCAAGCAGGTCCTGGAAGCGGAAGGCTAGGGTCTGCTGGGCGATGGCGAAGCCTGCAAACATCAGTACGCCCACTACGACGAAGGGCAGGATCCTGCGGTCGAGGAATTTAAGCCGTTCGCGACGCAGGGTTTGCACCTGGACAGGCAAATCCGGGAGCCAGTGCCAGACCAGAATGGCTGCAATGAGGGTCATCAGCGCCGCGAAGTAGATGGGCAGCAGCAGCGACACCGCCGCCAGCAGACCACCCACGGCGGGGCCAATGATGGCGCCGAGATTGTTGGCCGCACCCATGCCCCCCATGCCGCGGGTGCGGTTGCTGGCACTGGTGATGTCGGCTACGTAAGCACTGGCTGCGGGCGGGGTGGCGGACATGACCATGGCCTGGGCCATGCGCGTGAGCGTCAGCACGATGAATGCAGCCGTGGGTGCGAGCAGGCCGAGCATGGCGGCGTAGAAGCCGGAGGCGAACAGTACGGTCCCTACGGTGTAGCCGATCAGGCCGATCAGGATCACGACCTTGCGCCCACGGCGGTCGCTCAGACGGCCCCAGAGGGGACTGGCGAGGAAGAACGCGATGGACGAGGCGGAGACGATGGCGCCGACCTGGATTTCGGCCAGGCCGATCTCGCGTCCCAGCGGTGGCAGCACGGCGAATACGACGGTTTGGCCCATGCCCAGGGCAATCATGCAGGCAAACAGGACCATGAAGGCGCGTCGCGTCGGGTCAGGCTCCTTGGCGGAAACAGGTTCGAGCGTCATGGCGCCTTGAGCCTCGGCAGCAGTGTGCGGTTGCTGAAACGGGCTATCAGCAGCCTGTCGGATTTGGGATTCAGCGCACCTCGGTCTCCGCTTCCGCGCCGAGCTCCTCGATGTTCAACTTTCCGGCCTCGGTGACCAGACGGGTGATGGAGGCGTTATCCGGACGGAAGCAGACCAGGCGATCGTCGCCCTGGGCCTGGCCCACGGCGGCGTTGATGGCAATGAAGTGGCTGAAGATCACCGAATCCTCGGTCAAGGACGTCAGGCAGTCGATCACCTCATCGCGCCAGCGTTGGTAGTTGGGTGCCAGATCGCTCCATGTGCCCGCCATGGCACCCCGCAGCCACGCTGTCCGTGCCGCGAGATCGTCACTCGGCGAGGGAATCTCTGCCATGCGCGTCTCGATGACCGGTTCCCGGTCCCAGAGCTCTGCCAGGAATGCGGCTGTCTCGCGGGCGCGGGCCAGAGGGCTCGACAGGATGGCCAGCGGTCCGATGGGGGCCAGGAGATCAGCGGCGAGACGGGACTGGGTTTCACCCAGGGGATCGAGACCAGGGTCCGGGTGACCGTCCCAACCGGCAGCGGCCTTGCCGTGACGTACGAGATAGATGCGGGGCATGGGGAGACTCGGGTTGGAAAAGTGCGGATGATAGCAGGGCGATCCCGGTGCTGCCGGGTCGGCTTGAGTTTCCTGGGCGACTCCGGCTGAATAGCGGGTTGGCGCGGCGCACTGGCGGTTCGGCGTGCCGGCCTTTCGATCAGTCGAGGGGGCAGAAGAGCGGGATCGGTATCCCGGGCCCTGGCGAATCATTCCGGGTTGACCGCCCACAAGTGTTGCATCTTCTTCTTTTTGGATTCTGCCGGGCCTGGTCGATGGCCGCTTACGGCTGCGGGGGCTAAGCCTCGCATCCGCCAGAGTCTCAACATGGCGTCCGCCCCGGGCCGGCGCCTGTCTGCTACGGGCAGTCTGTCCGATGAGGACCGTATGACCATTCACGAAACAGCACTTTCTGCCGACAGCCTTCCAGACACCACGGTGGCTGTCCGCGACCTGTTCGGTATAGACCTCGACCTCATGGTGCCGGCTTTCAGTCAGCGCAGTGAGTATGTACCGGATCTGGATCCGGCCTATCAGTTCGATCGCAGCACCACCATGGCGATCCTGGCCGGCTTTGCCCACAACCGGCGGGTGATGATTCAGGGCTACCACGGTACCGGCAAGTCGACCCACATTGAACAGGTTGCGGCGCGCTTGAACTGGCCCTGCATCCGTATCAACCTCGACAGTCACATCAGCCGCATCGATCTTATCGGCAAGGACGCCATCGTGCTCGAGGATGGCAAGCAGGTCACTGAGTTCCGGGAAGGCATGCTGCCCTGGGCCCTTCAGCATCCGGTGGCGCTGGTATTCGATGAGTATGATGCTGGCCGCCCGGATGTGATGTTCGTGATCCAGCGCATTCTCGAGGTGGAAGGTAAGCTGACGCTGCTGGACCAGAACCGGGTGATTCGCCCCCATCCTGCTTTCCGTCTGTTCGCCACCGCCAATACCATCGGCCTGGGTGATACCACGGGTCTGTATCACGGAACCCAGCAGATCAACCAGGGTCAGATGGATCGCTGGAACATCGTCACCACGCTGAACTATCTGCCCCAGGAGGCTGAGGTGGATATCGTCTGCGCCCGTGTACCCGAATGGCATACCGAAGAAGGTCGACGCCTGGTGAAGGGTATGGTCGCGGTGGCCGATCTCACCCGCAAAGGTTTTGTCAGCGGGGAACTTTCCGTCGTCATGTCGCCGCGGACCGTGATTTCCTGGGCGCAGAACGCGTCCATATTCGGTGGTGACCTGGCGTTTGCATTCCGGGTGTCGTTCCTGAACAAGTGCGACGAGACCGAGCGCCCCATCGTTGCCGAGTATTACCAGCGCTGCATGGGCGAGGATCTCGGTGACGCCACCCGTGGCATCACCATGCAGTCCACGGGGTGATGGCATGGCCCAGGATGGCGGAAGTGATCGCCCCTCTTCCCAAGCGGCTGGCAAGTCGGCTGGAGTAACCGACGAGGTCGCTGTCGAACCGTTCAAGCGCGCGACGATTGCGACCATGCGCGTACTGTCCGGGGACGAGGCGCTCGAGGTCAGTTTCGGCCAGGGCACGCCCAGTCTGCGCGGTAACCGTGCCCGGGTTCCTCTGCCTCAGCAGGGTGCGAGCGCTGCAGAAATCTCCGCTGTCCGCGGGATCGCCGACAGTTTTGCCCTTCGCCTCGCCCACCATGACGAAGCCCTGCATCAGCGCCTGCGGCCGGCAACGGGTATTGCCCAGGAATTGTTCGAGGCGGTGGAGGATGCCCGGATTGCCGGGATCGGTTCCCGCCAGCTGCCCGGCGTTGCGGCCAATCTCGATGCCAGCCTGACCAGTGATTGCGAGCGGGCCGCCTTCGATCGCATTCAAACTCGCAATGAGGCCCCCCTTGGACTGGCGGTGGGATTGCTGCTGCGGGAACGGCTCACGGGGCGTGCGCTTCCCGCCGCTGCCAGCCCGGTGGTGGAGCTTTGGCGCGAGTGGGTCGAAGAGCGCGCCGGCAGCGACCTCGATGGTCTGGTCGATCTCGTTGGTGACCAACAGGCTTTCGCCCGCATGTCCCGGGATCTGATCAAGGATCTCGGCATTGCCTCGGAGATGGATGATCCACCCGAGGACCTCGACGGTGACGACGGGGCCGAGGGCGAGGATGAGGAACTCGATGGCAGTGGCGATCAGGAGCCGCAAGAGGTCGCCCTGGACGAGGAGAACGCCAGCGACGACAGCGCCGATGGTGATGCGGCGCTGATGGAAGTGGATGCCGACCAGGAGGCCGGGGAGGCGGAAACCCAGGATGAGTCCGAAGAGGCCTCCCGGGAGACCCGCGACCCGGCCGGGCGAATCAAGGTCGATTTCGACTATCAGGCCTTCACCACGCGCTTTGACGAGGTGGTGCGTGCCTCGGAGTTGTGCGAGCCAGCGGAGCTCGACCGTCTGCGTTCGTTGCTCGACCAGCAGCTGCAAACGATTCAGCTCGCCACATCGAGGCTGGCCAATCGCCTGCAGCGCCGGCTGCTTGCGAAGCAGAACCGGACCTGGGACTTCGATCTCGAGGAAGGCATTCTGGATACGGCCCGTCTTGCCGGCGTAGTAGCCGATCCGAGCAATCCTTTGGCCTACAAGCAGGAGCGTGAGACCGAGTTCCGGGACACGGTGGTGACCCTGCTCATTGATAGTTCCGGCTCCATGCGTGGGCGCTCCATCACCATTGCCGCCATGTGTGCGGACATCCTTGGCAGGACGCTCGAACGCTGCGCTGTGAAGGTGGAGGTCTTGGGGTTTACTACCCGGGCCTGGCGCGGTGGTCAGGCCCGTGAGCAGTGGATCGCGGCAGGCAAGCCCACCGCGCCAGGGCGGCTCAATGATCTCCGGCACATCATTTACAAGGCTGCGGATGATCCCTGGCGGCGCGCCCGGCGCAATCTCGGCTTGATGCTGCGCGAAGACATGCTCAAGGAGAACATCGATGGCGAGGCTCTGATCTGGGCCCACAACCGCATCGTCACCCGCAGCGAGAAGCGCAAGCTGCTCATGGTGATTTCCGACGGACTGCCGGTGGACAACTCGACACTGCTGGTGAATCCGAGCAACTATCTCGAGCGCCACCTGAAGTATGCGATCGAGCAGATCGAGACGGCATCGCCAGTGGAACTGGTGGCCATCGGTATCGGCCACGATGTCACCCACCACTATCGGCGCGCGGTGACCATCACCGATGCTGAGCAGCTCGGCGATGCCATGACCGAGCAGCTAGCCGCTCTGTTCGAGGTGGAGTCGCTGCGCGGCCGGCGCATCTGAGGCCGGCGCGCCCGAGTTCAGCCCACGACCTCGAGTCGTTCGATCTGCGGGCGGCCATCCATGTGGGGGCCGAGCTGCGGCGCGAGTTCCCTGAAGTGGTCGGATTGGCCATGAGCGGCCAATGACGCCTCGTCCTCGTAGAGTTCGAGCATCACGTAGCCGCCGTCGGCATCCCTGCAAAGCGTATAGAGCTGGTTGCCTGCTTCCTTGGCACGTACCTGTCCTGCCAGTTCCAGCATGGCGCTTTCGAATTGGGCTTCATTGCCTGCTTTCGCTTTCAGGCGGGCGATGACTGCGATCATGGTGGGTTACTCCTCGGCTACAATGAAAAGAGTCCATCGATCGGTTGAGGATCCATGCACAGACAACCCCTGTTGACCGCGCTTGCTCGTTACGCTGGATGCCATCCCGACGAGGCGGACATGGTGACGCGCTTCCAGCGCTTCGTCGAGGCGCAACCGCGCTGTTTCGAGCGTGCCCTGACTGCTCCCGGCCACGTGACGGGCTCCGCCTGGATCGTGGATCCCGCGGGCGAGGCCGTGTTGCTGACCCACCACCGTAAGCTTGATCTTTGGATTCAGCTCGGAGGGCACGCGGATGGCGACCCGGATGTGCTGGCGGTGGCGCGCAGGGAAGGCCTCGAAGAGTCGGGGCTCGGCGACATTGATGCGATCGATCCGGGTTCTGCTGTGGACGCCGGGGTTCCGGTGGCCGGCATTCCGGTGCCCTTCGATGTGGATATCCACGAGATCCCGGCCCGACGCCATGAGCCTGCCCATTTCCATTTCGATGTTCGCTATGTCTTCCGGGCAAGGAGTCGCGCGGTCGTCACCAGCGATGAGTCTCACGCCCTGGCGTGGGTGCCGATGGAGGAGCTCGAGCGATACACGACCGATGTCAGCGTTCAGCGCATGGCGAGGAAGTGGCTGCAACTGCGCACCATGGTTCCAGGAATGTGACCTGCACCACGCGGACGTCATCCAGGTACGCGCCAGAGTAGTGCGCAGGTTGACCAGAGTTGGCGCCCGGGCATACTCTCCAGGGCCTGAATCGCGGCCTGAAGTGGTCTTTGCGGGATGTCGAGTGCGTGTCCATGTCCATGGTCTTTAACCCGATCGATACCATTCATCAGGCATTCCTGAGCAGGATTTCCGAGGCGTATCGCGCAGCCTATGGCAATCTCGGGGGCCGCGAGTACGAATACGGGAACATCATCCGGGCGTCGGCGAATCTGGCCGTGGAGACCATCAATCGTTCTGATGCCTTCTACCACGACGTCGAGCACACGATGATGGTGACGTTGGTCGGGCAGGAGATCTTCCGCGGCAAGTTGCTGTCCGAGGGCACAGTGAGTCCGCGGGACTGGGCGCATTTCACCATCGCCCTGCTCTGCCATGACATCGGGTACGTTCGGGGGATCTGCCCGGGGGATGACGGCGATCTGGCCGTCATCGACAGCGACGGCAACACGGTTCGGATTCCAGCCGGGGCCACGGACGCCTTTCTCACGCCTTATCATGTGGAGCGGGGAAAGATGTTCGTTCGCTCCCGCTTCGGTGATCACCCGCAAATCGATGCCGAGCTCATTGCTGCGACCATCGAGAACACGCGGTTTCCCGTACCAGAGGAATCCGCTGCTGCCAGCGTGGTGGACTGGGCCGTGCTGGTCCAGGCCGCAGACCTGATCGGACAGATGGCGGATCCGGATTATCCGCGCAAGTTGCCGGCGTTGTACTACGAGTTCGAAGAAACCGGTGCGAATGCCAAGATGGGCAACGATTCGCCCGAGTCATTGCGGGATACCTATCCGGAGTTCTACTGGAACATGGTGCGGCGTCACATCAATCCGGGGATCAATTATCTGAAGTTGACGCAGGAGGGCCGGGACTGGCTCTCGGGGTTACATTCCCATGTGTTCTACCAGGAGCATCGCGGCGCGCTCTGAGGAACTAAATCAGGAAGAGTTCGCGCTGACCTGGGCGCGGGCAATAGAGGTGGGGAGTCCGGGTCCGCATGTTCAAGCCGTCTGATATCGTCATCGACGCCTATCTCGATCGCCTTGGCGATGAGTTTCGTCGTGCCCATCCCGAAGCGACTTCCGCGGTGCAGACTACGCTGCGGCGCTGCGGACGCCTCGCGTTGACCCATACGGCGCGCACCAACGCGCTGTACACCAACATCGACGGTTGTCTGCTCACCGCGGAAGTGGCGCTGCGGATCATCGAGGGCCGACAGATAGAGCGCTTTGACGTCAGCGCCGACGACTGGTTGCATTTTATGGTGGCCGCGCTCTGCGTCTTCACCGGCTTCGCCCGCGGTGTCGTACCGGGAGACCGTGGACGTGATCTGGTGGTGGGGGCGGACGGTAAGCGCTTCGAACTCGGTCGGGGTCGTACTGACGGCTGTCTGTATCCAGTCTACATCGAGCGAAGCCAGCTCTTCGTTCGCCACTACTTCCGCACCGATCCCCTGATCGAGGCCGAGCGTATTGCGGACTACCTCGATTACATGCGCTTCCCCATCCCCAAGGAGGATGTCGTCGATCGCGACTGCCTCGGCGCCTTGCTGGGGGCGGCACAGCTGGTCGGGCATGCAGCTGATCCGCGATTCCACCAGCGACTGAAGCGCTTCTACTGCCAGCTCGATGAAGCGGGGTTGGCCGAGGTCATGGGTTATCGCAATGCCCAGGACGTCCTGGACACCTATCCCCAGCGATTCTGGAAACATATCCATCCGCAGATCGAAGTGGCTCTCAGCTACCTCAAGTATACGGGCCAAGGCCAGATCTGGCTGGCGCGGATGAATGCCCACATGCTCGCCGAGGAGCATCGGGAGTAACGCGTGCGCGCTGCGCGCTCTGGGACTATCTGGCGGGCACTTCGGCCCTGTCCGCTGGCTGCGAGCAGCTTCGGCTGCGAAGGCGTCCCGTACAAGTCCGCTCCCACGCGGAAGAGCATGAGCCCCTGTGCGTCAGGGCATCAAGCCTGGATGGCCGGTGGCCTGCTGGGCGCGGGTGGTATCCGGGTATACCCACTGGCGGATGATGCGCCCCCTTTCGAACTCGAAGAGGCTGCCCTGCTCGAGAATCAAAGCACCTTCCATGCTCGCTGCGCCGAGCAGGGCGGCGACGGCGCCATCATGCAGCAGGACCTGACTCGCACCTCGTGAGCCCTCCACGATGACACTCTGTACCGACTCTCGCCATTGGGGATGAGCGTTGCGCTGATCATCGACGTAGGCCTTCAAGGCGCGCCGGCCCTCCACCACCGCGCCTGGAAAGTGGCCGACGAAATCGTGGCTGAAGATCTCGTCGATCGCAGCCAGATTGCCGCGACTCCAGACCTCGATGTGCTGTCGGCTTATCAGCTCCCGCTTGCTGGCATCATCAGCCACCAGAACCGGGCCGCAGGCGGCCAGCAGCCAGAATGCGGCCGCGGCAGTGAGGAGTCGCTGGAGCATGGCAGGAGTTCCTTGCTGATTCGGGTATCGGTCCACCCTGCGGTGGGTGGCAAGCTACTGCGCATTATCGCAGTACCAGCCGATGGCTGGGCACCCCTCCCATTGCAGAGCTCCACGGTGCAGCCTTCAGCCATAGAGGTGACAGGCCACCTGTCGCGTGGCGTTGCTGTTCAGATCGCGGCTGTTCAGATCGCGAACCGGGAGCAGTTCAGGTGTGGTTTGCCGGCATCGGTCCATCACCTTCGGGCAGCGCCCAGCGAAGCGGCAGCCCGGGCCGACGTTGATGGGAGAGGGGATTTCGCCTTGAATCGGCTCTGGGCTGCGGTGGCGCTCGACGACTGGATCGGGTTCCGGGTTCGAGGCCACCAGCATCTGAGTATAGGGATGCATGGGCCGAAAGAAGACGTCGTCTGCGGGGCCGACTTCAGCGAGGGCCCCGAGATACATCACGGCCATGCGATCGGAAACGTAGCGCACCATCGATAGATCGTGAGCGATAAACAGCATGGTCAGTCCGAACTTGAATTTGAGGTCGGCCAGCAGGTTGATGACCTGAGCTTGCACCGACACATCGAGCGCTGAGATGGGTTCATCGCAGACGACGAACTCGGGCTCCACGATCATGGCCCGAGCGATGCCGATGCGCTGGCGCTGACCACCCGAGAATTCGTGGGGATAGCGAGAGCCATGGTCCGGGCTGAGCCCCACTTGGCCTAGCCAACGCGCCACCTCGTCGCGGACGGCCTGTGGTTTGGCATCGCTTCGCAGACGCAGGCCTTCGGCGATGATCTCGCCGGCCGTCATGCGCGGATTGAGTGACGAATAGGGGTCCTGAAAGATCATCTGCATGCTGCGCGCGAAGCGCTGGAAATCCGCGCTTCGGTAGCGTGCCGGCAGTACTTCTCCCCGATACAGCACCTCGCCGGCGGTCTTGTCGTGAAGCCCGAGCAGGGTCTTGCCGAAGGTGGACTTGCCGGAGCCGGACTCGCCCACCAGCCCTAGGATCTCATTGGTATGGATGACCAGGGATACGTCGTCGACAGCATGCACGTAGCGTAGGTGGTCCAGGCGGAAGTAGCGCTTCAGGTTGCGGCTCTCGAGCAGCACGTTGCCCGTGGTTCCAGTCATGACACTTCCCTGCCGGCGTCGTTCTGGTTCACACCCTCGGTGCGTGGTGCCTGTGCATGCTGCAGCCAGCAGCGGGCACGGTGACGGATTTCATCGGCTCTGCCGCTAACCTCGGTCAGCTCGAAGGGTTCGGGCATGCGCCGCTCGCAGATCCGCATGGCGTGGGGGCAGCGGGCGAAGTAGCCGCAGCCGGCGGGCGGATGGAAAAGATCTGGTGGTGAACCCGCGATGGGCTCGAGTTGCTGTGCACGGCCGGGGGCGTTGGAGGGCGTCGCCCGCCGCAGCCCCAGCGTGTAGGGATGCCCTCCGCGGTGAAAGATCGCTTCCACGCTGCCTGTCTCGACAATCTGTCCGGCGTACATCACGGCGACATCATCCGCCATCCGCGCCACCACCCCGAGGTCATGGGTGATGAGGATGATGGACATGCCTTCTTCGCGCTGCAGTGCCTGCATAAGGTCGAGTATCTGCGCCTGGATGGTCACATCGAGGGCAGTGGTGGGCTCGTCGGCGATCAGGACTTCTGGGGAGCAGGCCAGCGCCACCGCGATCATTACCCGCTGCAGCATGCCGCCTGAGAATTCGAAGGGATACTGGCGGGCCCGCTCTTGGGCCTCGGAAATGCGTACGCGGTCGAGCAGGCGCTCCGCTTCCTTGAATCCCTCGCGGATGCTCATGCCCCGGTGCACGCGCAGGGTTTCCACGATCTGATCGCCAATGCGCATGGTGGGATTCAGGGACGTCATCGGATCCTGGAAGATCATGCCGATGCGGTTGCCGCGGATGCGGTTCAATGTCCGTTCCCGCAGACCGATCAGTTCGGTGTCTCCGAGTTTTGCCGAACCGCGGGTGATGCGCCCGGGCGGCATGGGAATCAACCCCATCAGCGCTTGAACCGTCACCGACTTGCCGCAGCCCGACTCGCCGACGATGGCCAGGGTCTTGCCCCGGCGCAGGCCGAAACTGACGTCGCGGACCGCATGCACCGTGCCGCCGTAGGTGTCGAACTCCACCTCGAGGTGGTCCACGGTCATGGCATAGTCATGTGGTGCATAGTCGTGTGGGCTGCTCACTGGCGTCACTCCCTGGACCGCATGCGAGCGTCCAGTGCGTCACGCAGGCCGTCGCCAAGCATGTTGAAGGCCAGCACCGTGATGCTGATAAACAGCGCCGGGAAGAACAGTTCGTGGGGTGAGTTGAGCATGCTCTTCAAGCCCTCGTTGCTCATGGATCCCCAGGATGGCACGGGCGGGGCCACGCCCATGCCGATGAAGGATAGAAAGGCTTCGGTGAAGATGGCCGTGGGAATGGCGAAGGTCAGGGTCACCAGGATCACACCGAGGGTGTTGGGCACCATGTGGCGCAGAATCAGGTAGTGATCGCGGGCCCCGAGCAGGCGGGCGGCCTGCACATAGCCTTCCTCGCGAATCTGCAGGATCTGTCCGCGCACCAGGCGCGCGGTCGCCGGCCAGGACAGTACGACCAGTGCCATCAGCAGCGGCATGATGCCGCTCTCGCCAGGGCCGATGCCCGAGGCGACGCGGATCAGGATCATGAACAGCAGGAAGGGCAGCGCGATGACGAAGTCAGCGATGCGCATCATGAAGTCGTCGGTGCGGCCACCTGCAAAGCCGGCGAAGGCGCCATAGACCGTGCCGAATAAGACGAAGAGCAGCGGCGCAGCAATACCGATGAACAGTGAAGTCCGCGCGCCGTGCATGAGTCGTGCGAGCATGTCGCGGCCGAGATAGTCGGTGCCGAAGGGGTTCGCTGGCATGGCTACGTAGTCGCCTGCCTGCGCCGCATCCCGGCTCGGAATCAGGCCCCGGGCCAGGGCACTTTCGATGGTGGTGGCCAGCTGCACGTCCACCGCAATGGACGCGAACTGTTCGGATTCCCGCAGGCCATCGGTGGCGGTGACAGAGTACCAGTAGGTGTTCGGCGTCAGTGCAAGCTGATCCTCGTAGCCCACGTCGTTGCCGGCCCAGGTTTCGCCCAGGGGCAGGCCGAGCTCATTCACTGCGGTCGGTCGGTAGGTGTTGCGATACACCTGATAGCCGGCGGCGTTCGCGACGGGCGACCATCGCAGACGTACGGAAAGCGTGTGGGGATCACCCACCACTTCCATCGCCTCGGGTGCGGGCAGTTCGATCCGTTGCGGATCCGTCAGCCACTCCCGTGACGGAGCGTGTGGCCATTGTGGCAGGGTCACCCCTTCCCACTGCACGCCGCGCTCCACCAGCAGGGTCTGGGCGGCCAGGGTGGGCGGTTGAGAGATGCGGTCCAGGTTTTGGGCGTAGGGATCCACACGCCAAAGCAGTGGGCCGATCAGAGTGAAGGCCAGCAGGAAGATCACGATCCACAGCGAGGCGATGGCGCGCTTGTTGTGGCGCAGTCGTCGCCAGGCATCCTGCCAGTAGGACTGGGAAGGACGGGTGATGCCGTGGGCATCCGGCCGGGCTGAAGCCGGCGCGAAATCTGCAGCGGACAAAGCCTGGGGGTGATCGGTCATCAGCCGAGCCTCACCCGCGGATCCACCCAGCCGTAAATAATGTCCACCAGAATCACCATCAGCACGAGGAAGGCACCGTAGAAGACCGTCGTGCCCATGATCAGGGTGTAGTCGAGCTGCTGAACCGCTTCCACGAAGGTGCGTCCGAGGCCAGGAATGGCAAACACCAACTCGACGACGAAACCACCGGTGGTGATGGCGGCAATAGCTGGCCCGAGTACGGTGATCACCGGCAGCACCGCGTTGCGAAGCTGGTGACGCCAGAACACGCGCAGGGGCGGGACCCCCTTGGCGCGGGCGGTGCGGACGTAGTCGGTGTTAACGACCTCGAGCATGGATGAGCGCATGAGGCGGGTGAGAAAGGCCATGGTGCCAAGGCCGAGTACCAGCGCCGGCAAGAGCATGTGTTGAAAGGTTCCCCAGCCCGCGACCGGGAGCAAGGACTGCCCGGTCCAGTCGTTGAGGCGGACGACGGCGAGCTGGCCCAAGGCCGCGAACACGAAACTCGGGATGGAAATACCGAGGATCACCAGGAACATGATGATCACGTCCGGCAGTCGGTTGCGATTGAGTGCGGTCAGGGCTCCCAGCAGCACGCCGCCGAGCGCGGCGAAGATCACCGCCAGTACGCCAAGTTGGGCCGATACCGGAAAAGCCTCGCGTATGATGTCATTGACGCTGCGGTTCTGCTGTGTGAAGGAGATGCCGAAGTCGCCGCGAGCCATGTTGCCTAGGAAAATCAGGTACTGATCCGGAAACACCGGCTTGTCGAGACCGTAGCGTGCTTCGAGGTTCTGGCGGATGGACTCGGTGGTGGCGCGCTCGCTGCCCAGCGGATCGCCTGGAACCATATGCATGGCCGCAAACGTCGCCGTGGCGATGAACCAGACGGTGATCACACCCTGAATCAGTCGCCTGACCGTATAGCGCCACACGTTATTCGATCCACGCCCGGTTGAAGTCCGGGTCCGGACTGATCTGTCGCCGCACCACGCCCTTGAGCCGCGGGTGCATGACATAGAGTCGGGCACGTTCGTAGGTGGGAATCACCACCACGTCCTCGGCGACGATACGCTGGATTTCACCGAAGGCCTGAGCTCGCAGGTGAGGATCGAGCTCGTTCTGAGCGCGACGCACCCAGTGGTCGAGTTCGTCGTTGGCGTAGCGACCCCGGTTGTTGAGGTTCCAGGACGCGAATAGATCCCCGAATGTCAGGGGGTCGTTGTAGTCCGGGCCCCAGCCTGCCAGCACCAGGTCGTAATCCCCGGCGGTCATCTTGGCCAGCCGTTGCCGGAAAATCTGCACGTCGACCCGGATCTCCAGCCCCAAGGTCTGACCCCACATGGACTGGAGGTACTCGGCCTGCTTGTTGGCCGTGGGGCTGTCGCCGGTGAGGAGAACGATGGGCGGGAAGCGCTCCAGGCCGAGCTCTTCGCGGGCGAGTTCCAGGTAGTGGCGTGCCCGTTCGAGGTCCACTTCGCTGGGTCGCGGGGGGACCTCCTCCCTGAGGCGGCCCTCTGCGCCCTGCATCCAGGCCGGGAACAGGCTGATGCCGGGTCGGTTGCCCGGCGTGGCGATGATGCGATTGACGAACTCGTGGGGGTCGAAGGTGAGATCGAAGGCACGGCGCAGATTGCGGTTGCGGGTCAGGCGGTCGGGTCGGTGATTGAAACCCACGTAGAACAGCACGCCATCGTCGAAGCGGTGAATGCGCCAGCGCTGCTGCAGCGCGTTGTGCATGGTCTCGGAATCCAGGTTCGCCATGGCCACCTTGCCGTCCCGGAAGAGATTCAGTTCGGCCCGGGTGTCGGCGGTGATGTAGCCGAAGTCGATGCGGTTCAGCCAGATGGCATCGCTTTCCCAGTAGTGGGGGTTGCGGTCCAGGGTCAGCCGGGCGCCTCGGCTCCAGCGGCTGATCACGAAGGGGCCGTTGTAGAGCATGTCGGCGGCACTGCTGCCGTAGCGATCACCGCGGGTGGCGGCGAAGTCCTCGCGCACCGGCAGGAACACGGCGAAGGCCGCAAGGCGCGCGAAGAAGGGGATGGGGCGCTCGAAGCCCACTTCGAGGATGTGATCACCCGCGGCGCGCACACCAAGTTCCGAGGGAGGCAGTGCTCCGGTGTTCACCGCCTCGGCGTTCTCGATGCCATACATGATGAAGGCGTATTCGGAGGTCGTGGCCGGATCCTGAACCCGGCGCCAGGCGTAGACGAAATCGTGGGCCGTGACCGGTGCGCCATCACTCCAACGTGCGTCTCGACGCAGCCAGAACGTGGCGCCGTCTTCGCGGACCTCCCAGCGCTCGGCGACGCCGCCGATGAGCTGGTTGCGCTCGTCGTAGCGGGTCAGGCCTTCCTTGACGTGGCCGAGGACGCGAATGCTGACGGTATCGGTGGAACGGGTGGAGTCGAGCTGGGGTGGGTCCTGTTCCAGCACCAGCGTCAGGGTGCGGGACTCCGCATCCACGGCTTCGCGCAGCCGGCCGTCGGCAGCCGGTGCCAGCAGGGCCAGCGTAAGCGTAGCGACGAGCAGGGGCAGAACGAGGCGAACTGCGGGCAAGGCCGGGTCTCCGCGGGCCCGGAGGCCGTCATGGGTCTCAAGGGTCTCAAGGGTCAAGTTACCGGTCATCCGCAGGGGATGGAAGACCTTGGCGGTCCGGCAGCAGGCGCAGCAGCGCGGGCAGCAGCAGAAACGTCACGGCCAGCATGGTGCCGATGGCGATGGCCAGCAGCAGGCCGACGGAGGCCGCCCCCTTGTGGGGACTCGCGGCCAGCGCAATGAACGTGCAGATGGTGGTCAGGCCACTGATGATTACGGCCCGCGCCGTACTCGAGCGGTACACCCCGTCGACGGTGCCGGTGCTGCGGTAGCGGTGCACCACGTGAATCCCAGTGTCCACGCCGAGGCCGAAGATCAGCGGGACCACCAGAATGTTGGCCATGTTCAGGGTCAGCCCCGTGAGTTCGGCGATGGCGAAGGTCAGCAGCAATGCGAGGGTGATGGGCAGCAGCACCAGGATGGGCCACAGCAGGGAACGGAAGTGCAGCAGGAGCAGGGTGGCAATGCCCGTCAGGGCGAGGATGGCTGCCTCGGTGAAGGCTTCGACCACCACGTTGCCCACTCCCCACTCCACCACGGCACGTCCCGCATGATTGGGCGCGACGGTGGCCACAGCCTCGATGAACTCGGCGATGGCGGTGCGATCGCTGAGGCGCCCGGTCGGTTCCACCCGCAGCAGGTGGCGGCCGTCGTTGCCGATGCTGACGCGTTGGACATCGTCGGGCAGGTCGTCGAGGCCGAAGGGCTTTGCTGCGAGCAGCCGCTTCAACGCTTCCAGATCGGGTCTGTCTAAGCCTTCAAAGGCGGCTGCCGCCTGCTGCAGTTCGGCATGCATCCGGGCCTGCTCCCCGGGTACCCAGTCCTCGGGTGCGGTGACCCGGCCTACTTCTGGCAGCGCCAGCAGTGCCCCTCGCAGCGACGCCACGTCCTGGGGGCGTGCCAGCACCGCAATGCTGTAGTCGGTGGTCTGGCCCGCGTCCTGCAGTTCGAGCAGGGTGGCCATGGCCTCGGTCCCGGCGTCGCGCAGCGCCAGGACGCTGAAGTCGAAACGCAGGTCCTTGGCGATCCAGCCGCCCAGCAGGGCCAGGATCAGGGCGGCGGCCACCACCGGGCGGGCCGGTAACCGGGCCGCTGTCGAGGCATGCCTGGGGCGGTCGGATGGACGGGGCAGGCCGGTGACGGTAAACAGCGCCGGCATCAGCGTCAGGGTCAGCAGGAAGGCGACCACCATGCCGCCGGCCGAGATCAAGCCGAGTTCGGCCAGTCCGCGATAGGCCGTGGGGGCGAAGGCGAGAAAGGCCATGGACGACGTGAGCATGCACAGCAGCAGCGCCGGACCGATGGATGAAGCGGCTTCTATGACGTCGGTATCCCGGGCGCGCAGCCCGAAGTGCACGGCAAAGTCCACGCCGAGGCCGAAGAACATCACCACGAAAATCAGGGTCAGGGTGTTGAATTCGCCGATGGCCAGGGTCGCCCAGCCCAGGGTGAGGGCGGTACCGCAGGCGAGCAGGGTGAAGATGGCCAGGGTGGTGCGCCAGCAGCGGACACCAAAGCCCAGAATGAGTGCCAGCAACAGCAGCGACACGGTGCCCGCAATTCCGATGCCGGTCAGGGCCATGGTGATCTCTTCGTCTTCGAGGACGATCTCGCCGGTCAGTCGCACTTGCACGCCCTCCGCTGGCGAGTGGGCGGTCACCGTGCTGCGAAGGTGTTCGACGAGTTTGCCGTGGGGCAGGCTGCCGCTGCCACCCGCGGCGCCCTGCAGTAGGATGCTGACGTAATGGGTCGCGTTCGGGGCCGTCCCCGGCCCTCTGGCCAGCAGCCGTTCCAGGCTCGACGGATCGAAGGCGATGGCGGTGAGCCAGGTCTCCAGGCGATCGGGGGGCAGATAGTAGAGCGCATGTTCTGCGAAAAAGGGATGCAGATCCGGCGCCAGCACCCCGGTGAAAGCCGGGTCGTCGCGGAGAGTTCGCTCCAGCATTCGGGCGTGCCTGACCACCGCGCTGCGATCGTCGCCGGAGACGACCACGGCCGCGGTCTGCTGCAGGTCAGGGAACGCTGCCTTGAAGGCACGGTCATGTTGATACCAAGTCTGCTCCGGCCCCGGACGGATCAGGCGTTCGAGATCGCCATCGATGCCGGCATGGCGCCAGCTGGCCGTTCCGGCGAGCACACTCAGCAGCATGACCCCCAGGAGGAAGGCGAGCGGGTGCCTGACGACCAGGGCCACCCAGCGGGCCAGGGCCCTGGCGAGCCGGGTTTCGATCAGATGTGGCAAGCCGGGGGCGCTCCGATGACTGAACGGTAGAGGTCGGCCAGGGCCTGTGCGCATCGCGGGTGGCGGTGGGGAAGGGCGGCGCGGCGATTGGTGGCTCCGGCTTGCGCACGCTCTGTGCTTGATGCGAGGGCTTCATCGATGCGGGATGTGAGCATGGCGACATTACCCGCGGGAAAACGCCAAGCGGGATCTCCAATCAGGCGGGAGGCCGCGCTGGTCTCGGCCTCCGCGACGAGCACGGCGTTGCCGGTGGCCATGGCTTCCAGCACGGCCATGCCTTCGAGTTCGACCCGCCCGCAGTGGACTACCAGATCCGCCCGGGCATAGTGGTCGAGCAGGGCAGCATCGTCGACGGGACCGATGTGGGCATCGAGTTCCAGGGTGCGGGCACGGGTGACAAGCCGCTCCTGAAGTGGTCCGAGGCCCACCAGATGCAGGGCGATGTCTGCCTTGTACCGGCTTCGCGCCACAGCCTCGAGGAGGCTGGCCTGATCCTTCTCTGTCGCCAGGCGGCCCACGGACAGAATGTGGAATCGGCCGTCCTCCCCGGGGCGGTGCGGCAGTTCGAACAGAGCCTCGGGCACGCCGTTGGAAACGACGCTCCAGGGTCGGGTGAGACCGGCTGCCTGCAGGCGTTCGGCGGCAAAGGCCGAGGGTGCGACGACGTGATCCGACCGCTGGTAGAAGCGATGCAGGAACATGGCATACAGCGCCTTGCAGAGCGCTGCATTGTCGATGCCGAGATTTCGCAGCAGATTCTCCGGCTGCACGTGGAACGAGCACACGATGGGCATGCCAAGGCTGCGTGCCACGCCGATGGCGGCATGGCCGAGCAGGAAGGGGAACTGCACGTGGAGCAGATCGCAGCCACGCAGGGCCTCCCGCAGCCGCCAGCGCTGTGGCCGAGCCAGGGGAGCGCGCATACGGTCGATCAGGTGCTGGACGCCTGGCAGGCGCAATTCGGGAAACCCGCTGCGCTGGCAGCCCTCTGCTTCCGGTTCGCTGCCGATGGTGAGCAGGCGGAAATCCCAGCCCTCTGCGGTCAGCGCCGCCACGAAGCGTCTGGCCGAGACCACCGTACCATTGTAGGGATGGTCCCAGGGGTCGATGACCACGGCCACCCGCGAGGCTGTGCTCGCGGCAGCCATGGTTCAGTAACCTGCTTCGCCCTTGCTGATGACTTCGAAGAATTCCCTGGTGAGCGGCTCGTAGCGGTTGCTGCCGGGCTTCATCACGTACAGGGGGTCGCTGACCTTGTCCGGGTTGTAGCCCTCGTCGCGCAGCTTGTTCTTCACCATCTTGAACGTGCCGGTGACTTCGATGTCCTGCTCGACGCGCAGGAAGATGGGCCGGGCGTAGCTTGGCAATTCCCGGTTGACGTACTCGGAGAAACCTTCGAGATCAAGTTCGGACACGCCCTCCTCGAGGGTCAGCGCCGCCATGCCGGCACGGCCGTCGGCGCCGGCAATCTCCACGCCGTAGACGTTGGAGATCTTCACCTGCGAGAAGCCATTGATGATTTCGCCCACTTCGTTGGTGGCAACGTTTTCGGACTTCCAGCGGAAGGTGTCGCCGACGCGATCGACGAACTGATAGTGGGGCAGCCCGAGACTGAAGCCCACGTCCACTTTGCGAATCAGGTCGCCGGTGTTGAACCAGGCGTCGCCCTCCTCGAAGGCGTCGCGCACCACCTTTTTCTCGGTGGCGTCGGGATCGGTATAGCCCTCGAAAATGGCCTCCGGATTGATGTGGCCGAGCAGCAGTCCTGGCTCGCCATCTTCCACCTCGACGCAGCGGCCGTTGCTGTCCCGGATGATCTCGTCGCGTTCGATGTCGTAGCGCACCAGGGCGTGTTTAACCGTCGTTGTGCCGATGGTGCGGTCCTTGTTCAACAGGTTGACGAAGGCGACGTTGCCCTCGCTGCTGCCGTAGAACTCGGTAATGCGCTTGATGCCGAAGCGATGCTTGAAATCCATCCAGATGTCCGGCCGCAGGCCGTTGCCCATGACCGTATGCAGTGGATTGACGTGGTCGTCTGGGCCGGCTTCGGTGTTGAGCAAGTAGCGGCAGAGCTCACCGATATAGATCATGCAGGTGGCATTGTGCTCGCGGACTTCACTGAGGAACTTGCTGGCGGAGAATTTGCGCCGAAGAAAGACCGTGGCTCCAGAGGAGTAGGCGGCGCCGATGCCGAGCATGAGGCCGGTGCCGTGATACAGCGGCAGGCAGATGTAGATGCAGTCCTTCTCGCTGCAGCGCAGGCCGGCCTTGTGGGACATCACGTTGGCCATCATGTAGCGGCGGTTCGACATCACGGCAGCCTTGGGCAGGCCGGTGGTGCCGGAGGTGAAGACGTAAAAGGCGTTGTCGCCGAGGGTATTCTCGGCAGTCTCGGCCAGGTTGCCTGCATCCTGGTGGGCCGCCAAGTCGTCCAGATTGCTGGCCCAGTCCACCGGGGCTTCGGTGTCGCCGTCAGGAACCCAGAGATAGCCGCTGTCCGCGCCCAGATCCAGCTGCTCCCGCACTTCGTCGAGGCTGGCCGCCAGCTCGGCGCCGACGATGCACTTGCGGGATCCTGTGACCGTGATGCAGTGGGTAAGGGGGCGGCCGCGCAGGTTCGTGTTGATCAGGCTGGCGGTGACGCCGAGCTTGTTCAAGGCGACCAGCGTGGTGACGAACTCGATGCGGTTTTCCATGAATACCGTGGCGGTGTCGCCACGTTTAAGGCCTGATTCCGCAAGGGCACGGGCGTAGCGATTGGCCGCCGCGTTCAGGCCCGACCAGCTGATTCGATGGCCTTCGAAGATGATGGCGGTGTGATCAGGGACGCGGTTCGCGGTGGCTTCGATCAACGTCGCGTAGCAGTCCTTCTCCTCCAGCGGCCTGGGCGCGAGTCCCTTCTTGAGGGTGAGGAGGGTCGGTATCTGGGCCAGTGTCTGTGCGACGTCGACGATTCCCATGGGCGTATCCTTGCTGTCGAATTTGCCAGGACCATAGCCATAGCGGGGGCGGGCATCAAGCAGCATCGCTTGACCTGCCATGAGTTGGGCCTGGATGGACGCTTCGATTGTGTCGGCTGGAATGTCATTCTTGCCCATACTGCCGTCAATGAGGAGAGACGCGATGCCCCGATTGAGACAGGTGCCGAAGGCGGATGCTGATCCGTTCGCGCGGCAACTTTACGAAACATTGTTCGGTGATCGCGACCCTGTGGAGGAACCGGGTACGGCCACGGGCACGGCTGGCAACTGGTGGACGGTCTTCGCGCTGGTACCCGATGCCTTCAAGCATACGACCGAGGGCTTCCGCTTCTATCGCAGCCGCAACCGAAAACTTGATCCGAAGCTGCGAGAGCTGGGCCAGACTCGGGCCGGTTTCGCCCGCGGCTCCCAGTTCGTCTTCTCTCAGCACTGCAAGGCCTGCCGTGACGCCGGACTGACCGAGGCCCAGGTGGTGGCCATTCCCCATTGGCCCATTGCCGACTGCTTCAGTCCCATTGAGCGGGCGGTGCTGGCCTACACGGACTGTCTGGTGCTGCAGGGGGGACGGGTGCCGGAGGCCATCTTCGATGCACTCAAGGCCGAATTGTCAGACGAAGAGATTCTGGAGCTCACCTACACCACGGCGACCTATGACATGCATGCCACCATGTCGCGGGCCCTGCGGCTTGAATACGATGACGTGGACGAGCGCGTCGTGGAGGTTCCTGCACCCGAGGGCTCAGCCACAGACGTCATGAACATGGTCGACGAATCGAAGGAACGTCAATCGAAGGAGGAGTGAACCATGGGGTATCACCATCTGGCGCTGGCCGCCAAGGACATGAAGGCTCTGCACGCGTTCTACGAAGGCGTCATGGGTTTCCATCTGGTCAAAGTGGAGATAGGGCCGTCCCCGCAGGGCGGTTGGGCCAAGCACTACTTCTATCGCATGGAGGATGACTCCAAGTTCATCGCGTTCTGGGAAATGCACGACGTACCCGGTAGTGACGACTTCGAGAGCAATCTCTCCAAGGCCGCTGGGCTGCCGGATCACATCAACCACATCGCCTTCGACGTGGCGGATCGCGCTGAACTCGAAAGACGCCGGCAGCAGTGGCTGGCCGCCGGGCATCAGGTCATGGAGATTGACCACAACTGGTGTCACTCGATCTACACCAAGGATCCCAATGACAATCTGGTGGAGTTCTGCCTTACCACTGGCAGCTTCACGGCCGAGGATCGTGAATACGCGCTGGCGGCACTCGACACGGACGAGCCGGCATTCTCCAAGCCTCCAGCCAAGATCGAGGTGCACAAGCCCGCCGCCTGAGCAGCGGACCGAATCCGCGCCCGCAGCCGTGAATCGGTGAGCGATGCGGGCTAGCATTGGAGCATGGACAGTTCTCGACCCAGTCGTTCGCACCTTGCGCGCATGCTTGCGGGCATCGGCCTTTTGGTCGGCCTTTGGGTCCTTGCTGCGGTCTCGGGCTTCGTACTCTTCGATCGCGACACCTCCGCCCAGCTGGTGGTGTCGGTTGCGCTTGCGGCATTCGCCGCCGCGGTCACGGTACTGGTGTGGATGCAGCGGGTTGGCTGGGTGGAAGCGGGCTGGGCGCTTGCCACGTTGGCGCTGCTGGTGGTGATGTACAGCATTCCGCTGCGCGACGACCTGCCGGACGATGCGCTGGAGCGCATCGAAGTCTTCAGCGCAAGGCATGAAGACCAGTACGCCTTCGCCCGCGAGTTGTTCTGGGAGAATGCAGGTCGTTTCACCAGCCCCACTCGGGAGTACCTGCTGCAACCGCAGCGCGTCTTCCTGCACAGGAGCGCGCGGTACTTCTGGGAAACGGAGGGGTACATGCCATCGCACCTGCAGACGCAGTTATACCGGCTCATGCTGATAGCCAGTGGCCGCTTCGACGCCGACGAGCTGGTACTGCGTACGGGCCGCTGCTTCAATTCGCCACATGGCTACCTTCAGATAAAGCACCCCGCGCACGAGCTGTTCGCTGACCTTTGGGCGGCGCAGACCTTCGAGGAATACCGGTTCGGGCAGGTCGTCGACATGCCTTCCTGCGACGGTATTGCCACGTCAAGCGGGTGGAACGCCGAGCCGGGGGCCCTCTGAAAGCCGGAAGTGCTGGCCTTTGCCGGCGCTGGCCGCGTTGCGTCGCTTGAAAAGGCGCCCCGCCTTGCCTGTGCAGCGCGTCAAGAGATCCCATCTGCACAGGCACGCAGAGCTGTGGCGCACCCAGTTCGGAGCCCCCTTAGCCCGCATATCCGCGGCCGAAGCCGTGAATCGGTGAGATTTGCGGGTTAGAACAACTGCAGGACGAAGCCAATCAGTGAGCCCAGCACGAAGATGTAGATCGGAGGCATGCTGAAGTAGAGCCCAATGCGCCGCTTGTCTGCGTTCTGGTAGTAGCCAAGGGCGTAGGCCAGCCGCCCGGCTGGCCAGATGATGCCGATACCTGCTGCCCACAGCGGGCTGACGGCGAATGAGAATAACCACAGGCCCGGCAGAAACAGGACCAGATGTTCGAGCGTGTTCTGGTGGGCGCGGACGTAGCGGATGTACTCTTCCGGCCCGTCGTGGGAGGGTGCCGGCACCTTGAAGCGCAGCCGCGCCATGCCAGCCTTGAACAGCGTGAAGTAGTACACCAGCAGCGCCAGGCAACTGATGATGCCCGGCCAGACGAACTCACCCATGAGCACTCTCCTGTTTTTGTCCCTGTTGTTGTCCCTGTTGTTGTCCCTGTTGTTGTCGATGGCTTGGACCGCCGCGCAGCGCCGCAAGTCGGTCGATTTCGCGCCAGAATCCGCTCATGGTGTCGTCGATGATGGTGGCTACTGGTTTCACTTCGTGAATCAGGGCTGATCCCTGCCCGGCCGACCCGGCTGTGCCGTCCACGTCGCCGCCGACATAGAGCGCGTCGATGACGCTGCCCATGGGGCCGGCCGCTGTTTCACCGGCGGCCAGGGCCACCGAAGCGGGGGTCTTCAGCGCCCGCAGTTTGGCCCGCGGCGGACGCGGCACCATGATCGTGCCGTCGACACCGGCGGCGACAATGGCGTCCTTGTAGTTCTGATGCACCGGGCTCTCCAATGAGGCGACGAAGCGGGTGCCCATGGCTACGCCGTCGGCGCCCAGCGCCATGGCGGCCGCCATGCCGCGGCCATCGACGATGCCGCCGGCTGCCACGATGGGCAGATCGACCCGCTCCCGGACAGCCTGCAGCAGCACGAAGGTGTTCACTTCCTCCGCATTACGGATGCCGCCGCTTTCCGCGCCTTCGACAATCAGGCCATCGACACCAGCATCCTCTGCCTTCAGGGCACCTTCCAGGCTCGGCACCGAGTGATAGACGATGACGCCGGCCGCCTTCAGGCGCTCAATGTGGCGGCGCGGGTTGCCGGCCGAGGTGGTGACGAAGTGCACGCCCTGTTCGATCAGCCAGTCGAGGATCTGCACCTCCATGGCCTCGTTCTGGCGCAGGAACATGATGGGCAGATTGACGCCGAAGGGCGCCTCCGTCGTCGCCTTGATGGCTTGGTACTCGCGGCGAGTCACTTCGATATCGACGCTTGACGTTTCCATCATGCCGAGGCCGCCTGCGGCGGACACCGCGGCAGCCAGCTTCGATCGGGCGATCCAGGTCATGGGGGCCTGGATGATCGGGTAGCGTGCACCGCTGTGGGCCAATACCGGGTTGCCAGGAAAGGCTTCGCTCATGCTGATGCTCTCATGGGACTCGAAGTCGACGGTCCGACATGGAAGGCGGGAAGCCGGAGATTGTCAAGCACGTGTGCATGTTTGATGTGGGAGCCCGCCCTGCGGGCGATCGCGCGCCATCCTGGACGCAGCTCCGCTGCGCGCTTCGTGCGACGCGTTTCGATCCCGCTTGAATGCGCCTATGGCAGGGCACTGCGTGACCGAGCTGCGCCGGCGATACAGCCCGCCGGCAGATCGGTTAACCTTCCAGCCCATCGCCATGTCCCATCCGGAGCCCTGCATGACTGCCATTCCCACCTCCCCTGAGCTCGACAACGACCTGGTCAATCCCGCGATCTGGGCCGACGAGGCGAAGATCCACAGCTACCTGGCCTGGCTGCGCGCGAAGGATCCGGTGCGTCGGCTCGCTCCCGAAGGGTTCACGCCGTTCTATGCCATCACCAAACATGCCGATGTGATGGCCATCGAGCGCGACAAGGAGGGCTTCATCAATGATCCGAGGCCGACCCTGGCGGCGGACTTCGTCACCGAAGCGATCACGGCCCTGACCGGTCGCAAACATCTGGTCCGCTCCCTGGTGCAGATGGACGACCCGGACCATATGAAGTACCGACTTCTGACTGCGCCATTCTTCACCCGGCAGAAGCTGGAGCAGATGAAACCCGAGGTGGAGCGGCTGGCTAAGATGTATGTGGACCGCATGGCGGAGTTCGATGGCGAATGTGACTTCGTCAAGGATGTGGCGATCTGGTATCCGCTGCGGGTGGTGATGAGCGTACTGGGCGTTCCACCGGAAGATGAGCCGCTGATGATGAAGCTGACACAGGAGCTGTTCGGCTCCACCGATCCGGAGGTGCAGCGCTCCTTCGAGATCACGGCCATCAACGATGTCGTGAAGGATTTCGAGGACTACTTCAGCAAGGTTTCGGAGGACCGGCGCAGGAATCCCCGCGATGACATCGCCACGGTGATCGCCAATGCGAAGATCGATGGTGAACCCATTGGCGATTTGGAGGCGGCCGGCTATTACATGATCGTCGCCACGGCTGGTCACGATACGACGTCGTCGAGCACCGCCGGGGGCCTGCTGGCACTGATGGAGAATCCTGGGGAGTTCGCCAAATTGAAGGCCGATCCGGCGGCCCACGTGCCGGGAGCGGTGGAGGAAATGATCCGCTGGGTGTCCCCGGTCCGGCACTTCATGCGCACGGCCACCCGGGATCATCTGGTCCGTGGCCAGAAGATCGCCGAGGGCGAGTCCGTGATCCTCTGGTACCCGTCGGCCAATCGGGACGAGGAGGTCTTCGAGGCGCCGTTCGAATTCCGCATCGAGCGGCCGGCGGCCCGCAATCTGGCGTTCGGCTACGGTGCCCACGTCTGCCTGGGGCAGCATCTCGCGCGGATGGAAATACAGGCCTTCTACCAGGAACTGCTGGCGCGGGTGGATCATTTTGAACTGGCGGGCGAACCGCGATACGCCCAGGCCACTTTCGTGGGCGGGCTGAAGAGTCTGCCGATCCGTTTCAGGATGAAGTGACTGTGACGGTGACTGGACTGGGCATGGTGGCAGGAGCCTGCCCGCATGATTGATTTCCTCGCCGCAGCCCATCAGCAGCTGCTGATCGGCCTCGGGGCGATCTTTGCGCTCATCGTGCTGTTCTGGGCGCTCAGTGCCCGGCGCGCCCGACTCGATGCGGCCCTGCTGCGCGACAGTCTCGTCGAGGCTCAGACCGCAGCGCTGGGCCCCGTGGTCCAGCGCATCGAGGCCATCGAGGAGCGGGTGGAGAAGGACCTCGGCCAGTCCCGGCGTGAAACCGCCGAGCAGGCCGCTGCGCTGCGTCAGGAGGTCCAGCGCTCGATCACCACCCTCGGCGACAGTCAGCGCGGACAGCTCGAGGCCTTCGCCAACCGTCTGAAGGCCTTCGAGGCCCAGGTGGAGGCTGCACAGACGCGCCAACGGGAATCCGTGGACCTGCGTCTGCAGCAGCTGCGGGAGGGTTTTACCCGCACCGGTCAGGAACTGCGCGAGGAGATCAACCAGTCCCTGGTCCGCCTCGGCAACCAGCAGCGGGAAAGCGCCCAGGAGGCTGCGGAGGCCCAGCGCGAGCGGCTGGCCGCTTTCGAGACCCGCTTGGAGAAGCTCACCACGGCGCTGGGCGAACAGTTCGGCAAACTCCGGGAAGAGAATGCCCAGCGCCTGGAAGAGATGCGCAAGACCGTGGACGAGAAGCTTCAGTCCACTCTGGAAAAACGCCTGGGCGAATCCTTCACCCAGGTCAGCGAGCGGCTCGAAGCCGTGCACAAGGGCCTTGGTGAGATGCAGCAGCTGGCCACCGGGGTCGGTGACCTCAAGCGCGTCCTCACCAACGTCAAGAGCCGGGGTACCTGGGGCGAGGTGCAGCTCGGACAGCTGCTGGCAGACATGCTCACGCCGGATCAGTACGACAGCAACGTGGCGGTGAAGCCGGGCAGCTCCGAGCGGGTGGAGTTCGCCATCCGGCTGCCGGGTCGTGACGACGGCGACAGCACGATCTGGCTGCCCATCGACGCCAAGTTCCCCAAGGAGGACTACGAACGCCTGCTCGCCGCCTCCGAGGCGGGTGATCCGGAAGGAGTGGAGCTGGCGGTGAAGGGGCTGGAAACCCGCGTTCT
>SLTB01000324.1 GCA_007130155.1 Pseudomonadales bacterium | reverse complement strand
GCGGTGGATTACCGCATGGAATTCGGCAAGGACTTCGTGATCGATCTGGTCTGCTACCGGCGTCGCGGGCACAACGAGGCGGAGGAACCCGCCAAGACCCAGCCGCAAATGTACGCCAAGATCCGCAAGCATCCGACCACGCGGGCGCTGTACACGCAGCATCTGATCGCCTCGGGCCTGCTCGAGGAGGCTCAGGAGCAGGAACTCATCGACGCCTCCCGTGACGCCCTCGATACCGGCCGTCACGTGGCCCTTTCGCTGGTTTCGGAGCCTGATTCTTCGCTCTTTGTGGACTGGCGGCCCTACCTGGGTCACCAATGGACATCGCCCTGCGATACCGAGTTCGACATGGCCACCTTCCAGCAATTGGCCAACAGGCTGATCGAGGTGCCGGACGGGTTCCAGCTGCATCGCCAGGTGGAAAAGCTGCTCGAGGACCGGCGCAGGATGACCGCAGGGGCGATGCCCATCAACTGGGGCTACGCGGAGACCATGGCCTACGCGACGCTCTTGCATGAAGGCCATGCTGTCCGGCTCACCGGTCAGGATGTGGGTGTGGGGACCTTCTCCCATCGCCATGCCTCGCTCTATGATCAGAAGACGGGCAGGCGTCATATCCCGCTCAACGAACTTTCGGAACTGCCGACCTTCGATCTTTATGACTCCCTGCTCTCGGAAGAGGCGGTCCTGGCCTTTGAGTACGGCTACGCCACGACGATGCCGAACACGTTGGTGATCTGGGAGGCCCAGTTCGGTGACTTTGCCAACGGCGCCCAGGTCGTCATCGACCAATTCATCTCCTCCGGCGAGCTGAAGTGGGGGCGGCTGTGCGGGCTGACGCTGCTGCTGCCCCATGGCTATGAGGGTGCTGGTCCGGAGCATTCTTCGGCACGGCTGGAACGTTTCCTGCAGCTCTCTGCCGAGCACAACATCCAGGTCTGTGTGCCCACCACGCCGGCCCAGGTCTTCCACATGCTGAGAAGGCAGGTGAAACGACCCCTGCGTAAGCCGCTGGTGGTGATGACCCCGAAGAGTCTGCTGCGGCACAAACTCGCGATTTCGACATTGGAAGATCTCTGTGAGGGGTCCTTCCAGACGGTGATCGGCGAGACTGACAGCCTCGACCCGGCCAAGGTCGGGCGGGTGGTGATGTGTTCGGGGAAGGTCTATTACGATCTGCTGCAGCAGCGCCGGGCGGACGAGCGGGACGATATCGCTATCGTCCGCATCGAGCAGCTTTATCCCTTCCCGGAAGAAGAACTGGCAGCCGCCCTGGCGCCGTATGCCAATGCCACAGACGTGATCTGGTGCCAGGAAGAGCCCATGAATCAAGGGGCCTGGTATCCGTCCCAGCACCACATGCGGCGGGTGCTGTTCGGACACAACAGCTCCATTTACATGCGTTACGCTGGCCGCGATGCCTCGGCTGCGCCGGCGGGCGGTTACATGTCGGTGCATGTCGAGCAGCAGGAGCGCCTGGTCAAGGAGGCGCTCTATGGCTGATGCGTCAGCGCCAAGCCTCACCGAATCGCGAAGACCAGTAGGGAAACAACAATGAGCATCGAGATCAAGGCCCCGCAGTTTCCTGAGTCGGTAGCGGATGGGACCATTGCCACTTGGCATCGCAAGGTCGGAGAAGCCTGTCAGCGCGACGACCTGCTGGTGGATATCGAAACCGACAAGGTGGTGCTCGAGGTGGTGGCGCCAGCGGACGGAGTACTGGCCAGGATCGTCAAGGACGAGGGCGACACGGTACTCTCCGAAGAAGTGCTGGCCGAATTCGAAGCTGGCTCCGATTCCACGGCGGACTCAGTTTCGAACGGTTCCGAGCAGGACGCAGCCGACGCCGGTGAGGCTGTGAAAGCGGACAGTGCGGACACGCCCATGTCGCCGGCGGCGCGCAAGCTGGTAACGGAACAGGGGATTGATCCGGCCGCCATCGACGGTACCGGCAAGGGCGGACGTATTACCAAGGAGGACGTGCAGCGGGTCGCTGATCGGCCGGCGCAGCAGGCGTCGGCGCCTCAGGTCAGCGCTGCGGCTCGAGAACCGGCAGTCGCTTTGTCGACTGCTGCGACGCCTGCCGGCCCCCAACTCGACCGCTTGCCGGGGGTGGGTGTGGATCAGGAGCAGCGCCCCTCGCGCCGCGTCCCCATGACCCGCTTGCGGGCCAGTGTTGCCCGTCGTCTCGTGGAAGCCCAACAGACCGCTGCCATGTTGACGACCTTCAACGAAGTCGACATGACAGCGGTGATGACCCTCCGGTCACGCCACAAGGATGCCTTCGAGAAGGCGCATAACGGCACCCGGCTCGGCTTCATGTCATTCTTCGTGCGCGCTGCCTGCGAGGCGCTCAAGCGCTTCCCGTCGGTGAATGCCTCCATCGACGGCAGCGAGATCGTCTACCACGGTTTCTATGACGTCGGCGTCGCGGTTTCCACGGAACGGGGGCTGGTCGTACCGGTGATCCGTGACGCTGATGGTCTTGGCCTGGCCCAGATCGAGGATGCGATCCGTGATTTCGGACTGCGGGCCCGGGACGGCAAACTTGGTCTGCAGGACATGACCGGTGGCACGTTCACGATTTCCAATGGTGGGGTGTTCGGGTCGCTGCTCTCGACGCCCATCTTGAATCCGCCACAAACCGCCATCCTGGGCATGCATAAGATCCAGGATCGGCCCATGGTGGTGGACGGCGAGATCAAGGCGGTGCCGATGATGTATCTCGCCCTGTCTTACGATCATCGTTTGATCGACGGCTCGGAGGCGGTTCGCTTCCTGGTGGCCATTAAGGACTTGATCGAGGACCCCGCGCGCATGCTGCTGGACATCTGACTTTTCGGACCGGGCGCCAATCGGCGCCCGGACCACGCTTAGGCAAAGGGATAACCCGATGGCAGATAAATACGACGTGATCGTGATCGGAGCCGGCCCGGCGGGCTATCACGCCGCGATTCGCTGCGCCCAGCTCGGACTGACCACTGCTTGCATCGACAAGTCGCTGGGCGAGGACGGCAAGCCGGCTTACGGGGGCACCTGCCTGAACTGGGGCTGCATCCCCTCCAAGGCCCTGCTCGATGCCAGCCACAAGCTGGTGGAGGCTCGCGATCACTTCGCGGAACTCGGCGTGAAAGTTGGGAAGGTCAGCGTCGACCTCGAGCAGATGATGGCTCACAAGGCAGGGGTGGTGAAGAAGCTCACCGGGGGCATCGCCGGCTTGTTCAAGGCCAATGGGGTCACCGACCTGCCGGGTACCGGAAAGTTACTGTCCGGCCGCAAGGTGGAATACACCGATCATGAGGGTGCGACGAGCATGCTCGAAGCGGCTTCGGTGATCCTGGCGCCGGGATCAGTACCGGTGAACATCGATCCGACACCACTGGATGGCGAGTACATTCTCGATTCCACGGGCGCGCTGGAAATGTCCTCGGTGCCGAAGACGCTCGGCGTCATTGGCGCCGGGGTGATCGG
>SLTB01000284.1 GCA_007130155.1 Pseudomonadales bacterium | reverse complement strand
T
Organism: Pseudomonadales bacterium; assembly: GCA_007130155.1. Lineage (GTDB taxonomy): Bacteria > Pseudomonadota > Gammaproteobacteria > Pseudomonadales > Azotimanducaceae > SLTB01. The sequence goes on along the minus strand of SLTB01000284.1, from coordinate 3,473 downwards.
ACGGAGCTGGTCACCGCAGTTTCCATCTCTGCGCCGAGCTTCGCGGTCTGGCGCAGCACCTGCTTGTCGATTTCGGCCACTTCCCGGAACAGATCATCACGGGTTTTGCCGCCGGTGTTGTCAGCGAGGATCTCCGGGTAGCGCAGGTAGGCCCAGACACCGAAGAATCCGCTCAGGATCACCAGAATCATCAGCACATAAGCCAGCGTATGGACGTTCCAGCCGAACTGGAAACCGGCATGGAGCGTGGCGATGATGATGAGCGACGTCCCGAGATAAACATGCGCCGACGTCCAGCCTTGAACCGAACCAAGATTGGAGGCGTAGTTCCGCTTGCGCCGACCGAGGTAGGTCAGCCAGAGAATAAGCAGGGCAGCGATGGTACCCAGCGTATAGCCAAGCCAAGTGCCGCCGCCGGGAGGCTGCGGCAGGTCGTGCCAGACGTAAACGCCGATGGACACCGCGCAGAGCAACAACGCCAGCCAGAACCAGCGCCCCCCGCGATAGGTGATAAAGGACTGATACATGACCGAACGGCTTCCCCGAACCCTTGACTAAGCGGCAATACCACCGCGCACCCTGCCATTCATGACCGGATGGGAAGAGCGCTTCTTCCCATTAGGCCAGGCCATTCCACCCGCTTCGCCACCCCACCGCGATCGTGACGACATTGAAGCCGAGTGTCACCCCTTGAGGAAATCGTCAACGACTACTGACGAGATCAACGAATTCCTCTGGCGACAAGCGCAGGGCTGCACCAGTGGGACAAGCCCGGACGCAGGCCGGCCCTCCCGCAAGATCCTTGCACATGTCGCACTTGACTGCCTTTTTTTGCTCGTCAGGCCCCCGTGGTACCGCACTCTTGTCAAAAGCCTGGCCCGGCCCCGGCCCGGCACCAAACAACAACCAGCTCCATATGCCCGGTTTCTCCGGCGGCCGATAGGACATCTGGATCACCCCATAGGGACAATTCTGCTCACAGTTGCCGCAGCCTATGCAATTGTCCTGTATGAAAACTTCACCGCCCGGGCTGCGTTTGATCGCATCGGGCGGACAGTCCTTCATGCAGTGAGGATCCTCACAGTGCCGACACGATGTCGGCACGTGAATGTGGGCGAAGACCGCGCCGGCGTGCCGATCAAGCCTCGAAGTCCCATCATGTGTCTCGGCGCAAGCCACCTCACAGTTGTCGCATCCGACACACAACTGCTTGTCGATGAGCAGCACATCTGTCGCTTCACCGAGGCCCTGCTGCATCAGGAAGGAGAGCATGTCGCCGGCTGAGGCATCCGCCTGCAGCCGAACGTTCTGCTGCGTACGCTGTTTCACCTCGTCACGCATGCTTTCCAGCAATTCCGGCGATTGCTGCAGGAGATCAAGGAAAGTACCGCTATCCAGTGAGATGCTTTCTGTCTTTACCGTCGCCCGCACGGTGGCAGACCGGTCGCTGTTGCCTAGCAGGCCCATTTCACCCACGTAATTGCCCGCAGCCACGTAAGCCATGGGAATCTCGCGATTGTCGAAGGTTTTCGCCACCGTCACCGAGCCGGAACGGATCAAATGCAGGGCATCGGCCTTGTCTCCTTCCTTGAAGATCACCTCTCCCGGCCGGAACTGGTTCATCTGTGCAGCCTTGGCGATGGGCCGCAGTGCTTCCAACGGAACCCCAGGCGCGAAACGCTGTTGGATCGTTCGAAGAATGAATGTCTCGTCGAGTACGCGCTTCACCGCCTCGACCGAGTTCACCAGCTTGTTCATGGTCCGACGTGGCGTCTCGATCAGCACACAGAAGGGGCCAGCACGGACGGTTGCCGAGCGCCGCCGCCCGGAAAGCAGGCTCATTTCGCCGAAAAAATTACCCTGCCCGGACTTGATGGTGAGGTCAGCACTGATTTCCACTTCGACGTTGCCGTCGAGGATGGTGAAAAAGGTGTTGGTATAGTCATTCTTGGCGAATATCACTTCCCCGGGCTCAGGGACCAGGACATTGGAATCGAGCAGCAGCTCCCTGAACACCAGCGGGTTGACCTGGGAGAAGATCGGAATCCGCTCCTGCATGAGCTCGAGCACTTCGTTGACTTCCAGGGCATAGGGCAGCACGCTGAACTTGGCCTCGAGCAACGGGTGATCGGCCGGCTGGATGCTGTTGCCAAGGATGTACTCGACAACCTCATAGCCCTGATTCATGGCCTGCTTGATCAGCGGATAGCCGCCGAGCGCACCGATGACGTACATGCCTTCGACGTTGGATTCGTATCTGGTGCTCAGAACAGGCAGTGCATTGGGGTCGGCATTGGGAAACTCGATGCCGAATGATTCCACCAGATCCCGCTGAGGAATGGCCCCGAGCCGGCAGATGATGCGATCGACCGGCACCTCGGCCTCGCCTGCAGGCGTGGCCAGGACGATGCGACCGGGCTTGCCCTCGAAATCACCTTCGTCCACACGCACGACGTTGGTGCTGTAAAAGCACTGCAGCAAACCGTCGCTGATGGCCGCGCTGATGGCCGAGAGGTTGCCCTCCTTGGCCCGGGCGAATTCATCCCGGCGATTGACGATGTGAACACGGTTGTTGCGAGCCAGCGCAAGCACGTTCTCGATGGCAGCGTCACCGGCCCCGACCACCACTATGGACTTGTTTTTGAACTCGGCGGGATCGTCGAGCTGATACTGAATGAATGAAGCATCATCGCCGTCTACCCCGAGCTTGCGAGGATTGCCCTGGACCCCGATCCCAAGAATCACGTGCTCGGCCTGGATCGTCTCTCCATTGGCAAGCGTCAGAGTGAAATCGCCCTTACTTCCAGCAATGGCGCTGACCCGACTCTGATAGCGGACATTGACCTTGCGTTCCGAGAGAGCGCCTTCCCAGGCGTCGAGAACCGCCTCGCGCGTGCCCTGCTCGAAGGGCACGGGGCTGCGCAGCGGCAGCACGTTGGGCTCCGCCATGACGTGCTTGCCTTTCTGGTACTTTTGTACCGTGTCGGAATGCTTGGGCGTGGCCTCGAGAAGAACGTGCGAGACGCCGAGTTCGGCCGCATGGGTTGCTGCGCTGATGCCGCCCGGACCCGAACCGACGACCGCGATCTTCACCTTGTCGCTCATGTGCCAGCAGGTCCCCTGTGCCGAACTTGTGTCACCCTCCACGCTTGGCATGCCCACTGAAGAACCAAGACCGCCGGAGAGATCACACCCCCCGACCAATCTAACCCCCACAGCAGGGCATTGGGAAGCGCCATGACGACACAGGGCCAATCATCTGCGCTGAAAAGCCAGTTTCGAGAGGAGTGTCGCAGAACGAGCTTTGGAGTGAGGGAAAGGCGCCCAGGGCCCCTGCCTTCGAACACCACCTGAATCTTCTGAACGGCAGGGATGATTCGGGGGCCGTCCTGGCCCGCGCCCTGGGCGCTTCGCACCCAGGCGTCTGCGCTGCGCTTGACGACCCCATCGACAATCCTGTCGATGGGGCGAAC
>SLTB01000351.1 GCA_007130155.1 Pseudomonadales bacterium | reverse complement strand
CCGAAATCCAGCAGGGCTTGCGCCACCTGATTAGAGCGTACCGACAGCTCCGCAAACGTCAGGCGCGTCTCCTGGCCATCGTAAAACGCCTCCCGCTGCGGGCTCAGGAAGGCGCGCTTCTCAAGAAAGAGTCCGATGTTGTTCTTCATGCCTGCCCCCCCTGTCGGAGCCGATCGTTCAGATTGTGTCTGGATAAATCTCTAACAAAACCTGTACGGGATCGAAGGAATCTTTATACTACGCCTGTTTACGTCGCTCCACGATCCATTGAAACTCTCAATCGAGGCTTCCCCATGACCGAAACCGTCCATCCAGGGGACCATAACACCTACCGCATCGGCGCTGTTGCCCGCCTGACCGGCATCTCGGTAGACCGTTTGCGCGCCTGGGAGCGTCGCTACGGCGTCGTCGAAACACGCCGCACGGAAGCCTTAGGACGCATCTACACCCGCGGTGACGTCGAACGCCTGACCATGATCAAACAGCTGGTGGATCTGGGCAATTCCATCAGCTCGGTAGCCAACCTCGACGACGAGCAGCTCGAGCATCGGCTGCAGCAGGACAGCCGCAGCAACCAGCACAGCAACGCCCCCTTCACCGCGCAGCCGGTGCGCGCTGTTGCCTACGGCGAGACCCTCGCGGCCCTGCTCCGCTCCTCCCTGGACAGAATGCCCGGCATTCTGCTGGCCGGAGCCTACCAGCACTTCGACGAATTTAGACGCCACTTGGCCTCACTGGCGCCAGAGGTCCTCATTCTCGAATATGCAGGCGTCTATCCTGAAACAGTAGACGAACTCACAGAACTCCTGTCACGGTCCGGTGCCAAGAGGGCCGTCATGGTCTGCGGCTTCGGACGCCACGACGTTTTCCGAAGCCTGAAGGATCAGGGTGCCGTGATCCTGCGGTCACCGGTTTCCCTGGAGGAATTGGATCTGGCCTGTCGCTTCACGGGCGAAACGCGACAGAAGAGCCCTGCTGCCCGCCCAAACCTGCAGTCAGACCTGCCCGAGGCCATCCCCCCCAGACGCTTCCACGATCAGGAACTCTTGCATCTGGCCAGTCTCGCCCGCTCCGTGGAGTGCGAATGCCCCGAGCACCTGATCAGTCTCATTGGCAGCCTCGCGGCTTTCGAAGCCTATAGCGCCACCTGCCAGCACCGTAACGCCGACGACGCAGCCCTGCACGGTTATCTCCACCGGGTCACCGCCCACGCAAGGGCGCTGATCGAAGAAGCACTGGAAAACGTGGCTGAAATGGAAGGTCTGACGAAGTAGAGCAGGCAGCAGGACAGGTCAGATTTTGCTTAGGGAGGCCTGAAGCGGCTGCGCCGCAGCCCTGCGGCTCTTCGACAGTGGGATGTCTTGGCGCGCTGCGCAGGGAAGGCTGGTTGCCTGTCCAAGCAGCGCAACGCGACCAGCGCGCCGCCGGAGGCCTGCCCCACGGGGCTCCAGAGCCTCCTTCGATCAAAAGCTAGATAATGTGGGAATAGCGAGCCCTGAACGCGCCTAAAACCAGACAACGCCCAGTCTGATGCCGAGGCAAAGCCAATGACCAAACAACACGTGCCGACCACGCTGACCTTCACCGCTATTCCGAGGCCCAGGACCCTGTTGACTCGCTCCGTCGCCGCCGTCATGAGCAGAGACAGGCAGCGCGTCCTGGACACGTGCTGACCGCAGCGGGGGAGCGGCGCGCACTCCCCCGCCGCCTCTTGTTCGGATACAAACTGGACGGCAGCTGCCGGCGCCACTGAGCCAAGTTACCGCATCCTTCGCTGCCGCAGGACCCTGTGACAGTAAGGCAGCATCGCAGCAGCTCCGGCCTGCTGATCTGCAGGCCAGAGCCTCAACAGCGTGTCAGCTGACCACCGGCAGCGGCGGCTCCGCGACCTTCAACAGCTGCTTGCCGATATTCTCCCCACGGAAAAGTCGCAGGAACGTCCTCGGCGCGTTCTCGAATCCCTCCTGAATGTCCTCCCTTCCCCTCAGCTCTCCGGAAGCAAGCCAGGCGGCCAGCTGCTGGCGAGCCCGATCAGCCTCCTGCATGTGATCAATGAGGATGAAGCCGCGCACCGTCAGCCGCCTGATGACGATCTGCATGTAGTTGCGGGGTCCGGGAGGCAACTCCATTTCGTTATAGGCGGCAATGCCACCACAGATCACCACCCGAGCGAACTGAGCCATGTTGAGCAGAGCGTCGTCGAGAATGTTGCCGCCGACGTTGTCGAAGAACAGATCGATACCCTTGGGAAAGAGTTCCTTCAGCCGCGCGTTGACGTTCTCTTTGCGATAGTCGATGGCAGCGTCGAAGCCGAGTTCGTCCACCAGCCACGCGCACTTCTGCGGACCACCCGCGATGCCAACCACCTTCGACGCCCCCTTGATGCGGGCGATCTGCCCGGCCACGGAGCCGGTGGCGCCCGCGGCGCCGGAAACAAGGACAGCGTCACCGGCCTTGACCTCGCCGATGTCGAGCATACCGAAGTAGGCGGTGAGCCCCGTGCTCCCCAGAGCACCCAGCGTCCGCTCCGGCGGCACCCCGGCTGGCACCTTCACGACCGGGCGTCGCAAAATGGCGTCCTGGCCGTCGCTCAGGGTGTAGTCCTGCCATCCGAACACACCCGAGACCAGCTCACCTTCGCGGAAATCGGGGTGGCGGGATTCCACCACCTGCCCCACGCAAGTAGCTCGCATCACCTCACCGAGGCCGACCGGAGGGACGTAACTCTTGACGTCGTTAAGCCAGCCGCGCATCGCCGGCTCGAAGGCAAAGAACAGATTGCGGACCAGGAATTGTCCCTCGCCCACATCTGGAACAGTCTCGGAGACCTGTTCGAAGTCAGACTCTTTAACCATGCCCACCGGACGACTCTTCAATCGCCATTGCCGATTGCTTTCGCGTGCCTGTTCGGTCATTTTGCTCTCCTGTGAGACTACAGATCCCTGGACGGGGCGGTTCGGAGCGTGGCGCGGTTGCCGCCACCCCAGGCGGCGGCAGGATACCACCGATGTTCAAAGCCTTCGGGCAGGCCCTTGCAAGCAACCGCGAAGGACGCCCGCCGCTGCCCGTCCCTTCGATTCTCGCCCTGACGCTCACTGCGCTGCTCATCGCCTGTGGCGGAGGCGGAAGCTCGCCCCCACCACCCACGCTGCCGCCTGTTGCAAGCTTCACAGCCACACCCACCAGCGGCGATGTCCCGCTGGAGGTAACCTTTGATGCCAGCGCCTCTCGGGCCGTCGAAGGGACCCTGACGAACTTCGCCTGGCAGTTCGGCGACGGCAGCACGGGCGGCGGCAGTCAAACCAGCCACAGCTACAATGCGGCCGGAAGTTTTCAGGCCAGCCTGACGGTGACCAACAGCGCCGGCCGCACGGCCACCACCAGCCGCAGCGTCACGGTGACCGCACCGCCGGCCACTTATCGGGTCAGCGGCTCGGTGATCATTGGCAGCGCCACGGCTGCGGACGGCAGCACCAATGATCCCAATGCCAAACCCCGTGACAACAATGACCCGTTGGCGGCCCAGGCCGTGCAAGTGCCTATCATCATAGGAGGCTACGTGGCCCGGGCTGGGTCGGGGCCAAGCGGCGCCGTGCAGGCCCAAGGCGATCCTTGGGACTTCTATCGCTTTGATGCCGACGGTGGTGAACGGGTGGAGCTGGTCATCGGCAATCCGGATCTCAACAGCAGCGGCGCCGCCCGCAATGACCTCGACCTTTACCTGTACGACGAAAGCGGCGGGAGTCTCATCGATAGCGCTGTTGACAGCGGCCCAACCGAGTCACTCATTATCCAGGACCCCGGCAGCTACGTGCTCGAAGTACGAGCCGCCTTCGGCGCCAGTACCTACGCGATCAGTATCGGCGGCAGCAGTAACGAGCCGCCATCTTCACTGCGTGCCAGCAGCGAGTTTATTCCCGGGGAAATGCTGCTCGGGCAAGCAACGGTCAATTCCGCCACGACCCATCCGCCACCCTCGATCGCCTATCAGGTGGTCGGCGAGCGCTCTCGTGGAAGCATGACCCTGGCACGGCTTCCCCGCAGCCGAAAAAACCCCGATAACCACCCTGCAGCCGCTTGGGAGGCTGCGGCGCTGGCGCGCTCCTCCCTGCCCGAGGCAGAGCTGCGTATGACCACCCTGGAGGCGATCAAGACCCTGCGCCGCAGCGGCCGCTATGCCTGGGTGGAACCGAACTTCATCCGCGAACCCCAGCAGCTCGTCCCGGATGACCCGGTATTTCCTAATCAGTGGCACTACAGCAATATCCAGCTACCGCTGGCCTGGGAACTGAGCACGGGCAATCCGGACATCACGGTGGCGGTGATCGACACGGGGGTGTTGATGGACCATCCCGACCTCGAAGGCCAATTGCTGCCGGGCTACGATTTTCTCGACAACGTCGAGGGGGCAGCTGATCCTGGCGATGGCAGCGGCGCGGCGAGCTTTCACGGCACCCATGTCATCGGTACCGTAGCCGCCCGCACCGACAATGCCCTCGGTGTTGCCGGCGCAGCATGGAATACCCGCGTCCTGCCCATTCGCATCCTCGGTCGCCGCGGCGGCAGCAGTGCGGACCTGCGAGAAGCACTGATGTACGCAGCGGGTATGGAGAATCGCTCGGGGAACCTACTCGACCCTGCCGTGGACGTGATCAATCTGAGCCTGGGCGGCAGCGGTCGCTCGGATAGCGAGCAGCAACTGCTCGACGAGATTCGTGCCCAGGGCATCTTCGTGGTGGCCGCGGCCGGCAACCGCTCGAGTGAGACAGCGTTCTACCCGGCCTCCTACAAAGGCGTGCTCGCGGTCAGCGCCACCAACCTCAGCAACCAGCCTGCCAGTTATTCCAACTTTGGACCTCAGATCGACCTGGCCGCGCCCGGCGGTGAACGCGTCATCGACGGCGAAGTGATCAGCACCGTCGGCCGCGAAATCAGGGAGGACGACAGCGACGATGTCCGGCTGGAGTTCGTCTATGAAGGCCGCGCTGGCACATCAATGGCCGCGCCCCACGTGGCAGGCGTGATCGCCCTGATGAAGGCCATCCACCCGGAGCTAACGCCCGAGCTGTTCGATTCCCTGCTCGCTGCCGGGCGGATCACCGACGATCTCGGCGCGCCCGGACGCGATGACCGCTACGGCCATGGCCTGCTCAATGCACGCAAGGCGGTCCTGGCCGCCCGGGAGGCCTCTGAAGGGATCCTGTTCCTGCCTGCAATGTTCACGGTGAGTCCCGGACGCCTGGACTTCGACCCCTTCACTGACGAACTGGATCTCATCCTCGGTAATGCGGGTACCGAAGACGTTTCCGTCGATCCGCCCGTATTCGACGTTCCCTGGCTCAGCGTGGACGGTTCGGGGCTTGGCCGCTATCGGGTGTCGGTGGACCGGACCGACTTGGCCGATGGCCGCTATGAAGGTTCGATCCGCTTCCAGGGCAGTGCGGAGAAAAGCATCGTGGTTGCCGTCCGCCTGCGGGTGGCCACGGCGAGCATTGAATCCGATGCCGGCTTCCACTACGTGGTCCTGGCGGACCCCGACACAGGCAATGTCCTCCTTCAGGAGACCGCTGAAGCCGTAGACGGGCGCTACACGTTCAGCTTCGAGGCCGTGCCGGAAGGCGAGTATGAGCTCTACGCCGGCACCGACATGAACAATAACCTTCTCGTCTGCGACGAGGCCGAAGCCTGCGGCCTGTTCCCGACTCTGGATTCACCGGGCATCCTGACCGTGGATCAGAACATAGACGGCATCGAATTCGTCACCGGTTTCCGAGTCACGCGCTTTGGCACCGGCAGTGACAGTGCCGACGCCAGCACCTCCCATCGAAGGTCGGTAAACCCCCGCCCACGCCTGCAGGAGACTCACCCATGAGCCGTCCGTTCCTCGCCCTGGCCATCGCCCTGACCGCGACAATCGGGTGCTCCGGCGGTCCACCGAGCTCCCCCGCCGTCACCGTCCTCGCCCGCAGCGAACACTGTGGTCTCAACCTCAGCTGGCAGCGCATCCGCGCCAGTTCCGAGTTGCCTGCAACCCTGCCACAGGTCGGCATCTTCGAGGACAGCACAACGCTCGTGATCAGCATGGGCAGTCAGCCCACCGGCGGCTTCGAGATCGTTCTGCCCGAGACCGCGACCCGCAATCCCGATGGGCTGGGCATCCGACTCGATGTCCGACTCGACGCCCCACCCCCCGACGCCATGGTGACCCAGGCGCTGACGTCGCCCTGCGCACTGATCCGCATCGATACACCGCCGGACACACCGCTGGAGGTGCACTTCTCCGGTACCGCCGCCGAAGCCCGCAACGTACGCTGATACCTTCAGCGTGGCGTGGGGGCCTCATCGATCGCGCCCATTGGGCGCTCCCACGGTGGCAGCGCGTTGTTGCGGGCGCTTGACGACCATGACGGCGCTGTTTCGGGGGCGGGCTGCTCAGTTTGCAACGACTGGCGTTCAGCGGCCCCGAGGACGCAGCAGGCAGAGCAGGTCGTATTCCTGCTCAGCCACCCGCCGGCCGCTGGCGGCCATGACGATGTTGGAGAAGGTGCCGTCGAGGTGGCCTCGTGCCTGTCCGGCGAGGCCGAGGCCCCAGCGCATGGTTCCGAGAACCTTCCACCAGTGGAAACGCTGGGCATCGAACTCGCCCCCGCCTTCCCGATAGCCCCGGATCAGACCTTCACGGCCAGCGAAGCCCCCCACTTCCTTGCCGTCCTCGCCAAAACGCCAGCAGCGCAGACAGGGCCATGCCAGATCCTCCATGGGATCGCCGATCTTCGCCACCTCCCAGTCCAGAACGGCTGCCAGACCGCTGTCATCGACGATGATGTTGCCGTTCCTGATGTCATCGTGAACGATGGTCAGGCGCGGCGGCGGCGGCGGCAGTTCCCGGCTGAGCCAGCGCATGCCGAGGCTGAAAACAGGCGCGGGCTGCAGCAGCATGTCCATCTGCTCTGCCAGCCGCGCCAGCGCCGCCTCGGCAGGATTTGTCTCCCCCGACTCGGCCAGGGCCGCAGGAGCCTCCTCCACCGGCACCTGATGCAGCGCCGCGAAGGCCTGGCCCAGCGCCAGCACAATGGCCTTTCCGGTACCGTCCGCAGCCACCTGCCGCAGCACCCGCCGGGGCACCGTCTCGCCTTCGACACGGTCGGAAATGAAGAAAGGACCGCCGACCCAGGAAGGGTCCTCGCTGGCGAAGTGCACGTGGGGCACCGGCACTCCGGCGCGCTCGGCAACGCCGATCAGCTCCGCCTCGGTCAGGATGTTCATCAGTTCGATGTTCAAGGTCGGCAGGTAGGTCACGCACAGCGGCTGCCTCCGGCCGTCCGCCGTCACCGCATCGAACAGCACGTTGCCACGCCGGGCACCGGCTGAAGTCTCCACCATGCCCTCGATGCGCACATCGGTGTTCCACTGCGAATCCAAGAAGCGCGCGAGACCGTCAGCCACCCGGGCCCGACGGGCCTCACCCGTTTCCGGTTGCGGATTGGCTTGACTCATGGCGCCTCCTCCCGGGCCTCGTAGCTGTCATAGCCGGGGCGGACGATGGCAAGCTTGTCACGGGTGGTGGCCATCAGCGTATCCCAGGCGCTGGCTTCGAAGCCCGCCGGCAGCGTCCCGACTGCCAGCTCATTAGCCAACTGCTGATTGAGATCCTCGACCTGATCGTGCAGGGACCCAGGCAGCAGGTCCTCCAGACCGAGACCGAGCAGCCGGCACAGCCGCTCGCGCTCACGCAGCAAGTAGGAGCTGCCAAGACGGGTCTCCCGCTCGAGAATCCGGCACAGGTTCAGCGCCACGCGGGTCCGGTAGTTCAACGGACCCTCCAGGGCCGGCAGCAGCTCGCCCTCGAGATAGTCCCCCAACGTCGCCAAAAGTTCCCGTGCGTCCGGCCGATCCTGCATGCCCCCTCCTCCTCCTCGATGCCATCAAGCCATCTGTTCCCATGAGGCTTCCTGGCTCAGCCTTCCTGCAAAAGGTCCAGAGCCGCTTGGGCCCGATTCACCACCGAATCGGCAAAGGCCTCGAGGTCCATCTCTCCCCGCTCGCCCATGGCGCCGACCAGGTAGCGCTTGTAGACGCCCTCGCCAATGGCGGCAAGGCGCCAATGGGAGAAGGCCCGATAGTAACTGATAGAGGAGAGGTCACGGCCGGTCGCGGCCTGATAGCGCGCAACCAGGGCTTCCCGGGTCGGGAAACCACCAGCGGTGGTGGGCGGCTGATCGCCAGGGCGGGTATCGAGTTCGCCGGGTTGAATCCAGGAGTTCAGCAAATAGCCGAAATCTGCCAACGGATCACCCAAGGTGCAGAGCTCCCAGTCGAGCACGGCGGTGATGCGCGGAGCCTGAACGAGAAAGTTACCGAGCCTGTAGTCACCGTGGACAATGCTGGCGCCCACCTGCTCCGGCATGCGTTCGGTCAACAGCCGCCGAGACTCTTCCATGGCCGGGATATCGCGGGTCTTGGAGTTTTCCCACTGCTTGGTCCAGCGCTTGAGCTGACGCTCAAGGTAGGCCTCCTTGCGCCCGAGCTGGCCTAAGCCCACGTCATCCGGGTCGATGGCGTGCAGTCGCGCAAGGACATCCACCACTTCGAAACCCAGGTCATGGCGCAGCGCCTCAGGCACCTGCTGCACCGCATCGGCGTCATGCAGCACCATGCCGTCTACAAACTGCATGATGTAAAACGGCGCCTCATTGACCTCCCGGTCTTCGCAGACGCCGGCGGCGGGTGCCACTGGCACGTCGGTACCTGCCAGGGCACTGATGATGCGATGTTCCCGGGCAACGTCGTGGGCGCTTTCAAGCACATGGCCCAGCGGCGGACGCCGCAGTACCCAGCGCTGCCCCCGCTGGTCGGTAATGGCATAGGTGAGGTTGGAGTGACCACCCGCAATCAGCTCGAAACTGAGCGGCGGGGCAATGCCCTCGATCCGCTGCTCGAGCCAGGCTGTGACTCGCTCTTGGTTGATTCCCTCCACCATGACGTCAGTGCTCTCCCGTGCATACTTCAAAGACCACGCAGACACAAGCAGGACAGCCACCACTTGGCGCTATTCCAGGACCAGGACACCTGCGCAACGGCTCAGCAGATTGCCACATCCGGCGATCGGGGGACAGGCGAAGACCGTGCGAAACGCTGGCTCGGTCAGCCAGACATCTCCAGCCGCTATTGCCCTTGGCGAGTTGGCTTGCCTGCCAGCGCAGACACCCGCAGAGTTGCGGGCGAGTAACCGATACCCCGTTGACCCGTCAGGAACCCCACCATGTCCACCGCAGCAGTCGATCGCCTCACCCTCCGCAGCCCAGACGACTGGCACGTCCACCTTCGCGACGGCGTCACCCTGGCACTTGTGGCCGACCTGACGGCGCGGCAGTTTGCCCGCGCCATCGTGATGCCGAACCTCGCCCCGCCCGTAACCACCATTGCAGCGGCACGCGCCTATCGTGAACGCATTCTCGGCAGCATCCCAGCAGAGCGCACGTTCACGCCGCTCATGACGGCGTATCTCACCGACCGCATCGATCCGGAGGAGATCGCCCGTGGTCACGCCGAAGGGGTCTTTACCGCCAGCAAGCTCTATCCCGCCGGAGCGACGACAAACGCCGCTGCGGGGGTGACCGATATCCGGCACATCGATGGCGTACTGGAACGCATGCAGGCGATCGGCATGCCGCTCCTCGTTCACGGCGAGGTGGTCGACGACGACATCGACGTATTCGACCGCGAGGCCGTATTCATCGAACGGGTGCTTGCCCCGATGCTTGCGCGTTTCCCGGAGTTGAAGGTGATCCTGGAACATATCACGACCCGGGAAGCGGTGGACTTCGTCCGCGAAACCGGCCCCGGCGTCGCCGCGACGATCACGGCCCACCATCTGGCATTCAACCGCAATGCCATGTTCGTGGGGGGTATCCGCCCGCACTACTATTGTCTGCCGGTCGCCAAGCGTGAGCAGCATCGGCAAGCTCTGCGCGCGGCCGCCATATCGGGCAATCCCAAGTTCTTCCTGGGCACGGACAGCGCCCCACACACGGTGGCCGACAAGGAGAGTGCCTGCGGCTGCGCAGGCATCTTCAGCGCCCCTGTTGCCCTCGAAAGCTATGCAACGACCTTCGAAGAGGAGCATGCCCTCGACCGCCTCGAAGGCTTTGCAAGCGAGTACGGTCCTCGCTTCTACGGCCTACCGCTGAACGAAGGGACCGTCACGCTGATTCGGAGCCCCCAGGTCGTCCCTGAGTTGGTTGCCACAGGCGACCTGCGCATCCGCCCCCTCTACGCGGGCGAGACCCTGGCCTGGACCTTCCTGCAGCGAAGCTGAGAGGCGTTGCTGGCCGCGCCAACCTGACCGCCATGCCGCTGATCGCTCGAACGACGACCTGCGGCAAGGCGGCGAAAAGGGAACTGCCAAACCCAACCCCATGGCACCCGGTTGCAAGTCAGGCGACCCGCACCAGCCTGGCGATGTCCGCGGGCTCCTCGATCTTCTCGATCACGCAGTGATGCAACGCGCAGATCGCCCGCTCGTAATCGCCCTCGTCGATCACGAACTGAATGTCCACCGCCCGCATATTCTGGTGGATGGACAGGATGTTGACCTCCGCCCTCGCCAGCTCCTGAGCACAATGGGCAAGCAGGCCCGGCACGTCGAGGTCACTGCCGATCGCACAGACCATGGCCACCTTCTTCACCGTAATCATGGCTGATGGATAGCGCTCCTCGATGAATCGGGTCAGCCGCTTCACCTTCTTCAGCGACCCGGCCACATAGTGGGTGATGGCGTTGGCGTTGACGTCCTTGGTGACGACCGGGATCCGGAAGCGATCGATGAGAGCGAGAATTTCGGTGTCGTAGGATGCGCTCATGCCGACCATGTCCTGGTCGAACACTTCCACCGCCGTGAGGTTGCGCATCCCGGCAACGATCTCCACACAGGGGCGCTCGCTGCGGTACACACTGTCGATCAGCGTACCTGCATGATCCGGCTCGAAGGTGTTCTTCACGCGCAGCGGAATGCCGTTCTGCCGCAGACCCTTGGCGGCACGGGGATGAATTGCTTCCATGCCGAGATTGGAGAGCTGATCCGCCACGTCATAGTTGGTGCGGCCAATGGGCGTGACCTTCTCGGGACCAACCACCTTGGGGTCAGCACTGGAGAGGTGATACTCTTTGTGAATGATCGCCTCCCGCGCGCCGGTAATGACGGCCACACGGGACATGGTGATTTCCGTATAGCCTCGGTCGTAGAGTTTCACGAGCCCTTCTTCGGACTTCACGTAGCCTGGAACAATGGGCAGTTCCCGGCTGAAATCTACATCGGCGAAGGCACTGCGGATCTTTTCGTCCAGCGCAAGCGTCGCCTCCTCCCGCCAGCCCGTCATGTCCATGAAGCGAGCATTAACACCCCGCTGCTTAAGCAGCAACGTCGTATTGTAGGCGCTATGCGCCTCACCGACAGCCGCGAGCATCTCGCGGACCGTGATGAGGTGCTGTTCGAGCTGGAAGTGACCGTAAGAGCACAACCGCTGCAGATCCATCAGGCAGCTGCGGGCACCCTCGATACGCTCGCGGATGAACTGGTCCGCCGCCTGCCGATAGACGTCATCGTCGAAGATCTCGGCGTTCTTCTCACACATGCGCTCGCCGACCCGGGTCAGCGCATCGCTCCATAGCCACTCGCTCTCGCCTTCACTGAACAGCGCGTAGACTCCGGCATCGCCGGACCTCTTGTGCTCAAGCAGGAGGTCAGTCATGCCGCCGTAGGCCGAAACCACAATGACGCGCTGATACATCGCGTCGCCTTCCCGGCCACCCAGCAGAATGTTGTCCAGTACCTGTTCCACGTTAGACATGGACGTGCCACCAATCTTCTCGACAGTATGCGCTGTCATGTTGCCTCCTTTTTCTGCTGTCTTGATGCCCCTTGCAGATGTCCGAGCCCAACCGGGCTGGAGAATTCGCAAAGGTGCTGCAGGCGCAGGAATTCCGCGCTGCCGCGCGACCCGGCGATCGCCCTCAGCCAGCGGCCTGTGTGTGCTCGACGGCTTCGAAGACCGCCCCGAAGCTCTGATCGAGAATGTCGAGACATTCTCGAAGCTGCTCATCGGTCACGATGAGTGGCACCAGACACTTCACCACCTCGTCGTTAGGACCCGAAGTCTCCACGATCATGCCGCGTCGGAAAGCCTCGCGGATCACTTGGCCGGCCAGTTCACCATCCGGGCAGGCAATGCCCTGCATCAGGCCCCGCCCCTTGCGGAACATGGCGCGACCATACTTCGCGATGATGGCGTCGAAGCCCGCAGCGAGGATCTCACCCTTGCGACGCACTTCGGCCGCGAAGTGGTCATCGGCCCAGAAATGGTCGAGGGTGGCGGCAGCGGTAACGAAGGCGTGGTTGTTGCCGCGAAACGTGCCGTTGTGCTCACCCGGCTTCCAGATATCAAGCTCAGGCTTCATCAGCACCACCGCGAAAGGCAGGCCGTAGCCGGACAATGACTTCGACAAGGTGACGATGTCCGGCTTGATGCCAGCCGGCTCGAAGCTGAAGAACGTGCCGGTCCGACCACAGCCGGCCTGAATGTCGTCGACGATGAGCAGCATGTCGTGACGACGGCAGCAGGCATCGAGGCGCTGCAGCCACTCCATGCTTGCAGCATTGATGCCGCCCTCGCCCTGCACGCATTCGACAATAACTGCGGCCGGATGGCCCATGCCACTGGAATTGTCATTGAGCGTGGTATCAAGCACGGCGATGGTGTCCACGCCCGGACCGCAGTAGCCATCGTAGGGTACGAACACCGTTCCGGGCAGCCCGATTCCGGCACCGCCGCGATGATGCTGATTGCCGGTAGCCGCCAAGGCTCCGAGAGTCACGCCGTGGAAACCGTTGGTGAAGCTGATGATGGTCTCCCGACCAGTCACCTTGCGCGCGAGTTTCATGGCAGCCTCAACGGCATTGGTCCCGGTAGGCCCCGGGAACTGAACCTTGTAGTCCAGACTGCGTGGTTTGAGGATGCGATCCCGAAAGGTGGTCAGAAACCGCTCCTTGGCCTTGGATTGCATATCCAGACCGTGAGTGATCCCGTCCGACGCGATGTACTCGAGGAGTTTCTCCTTGAGCAGCGGATGGTTGTGCCCGTAGTTCAGCGTGCCGGCACCGGCT
>SLTB01000234.1 GCA_007130155.1 Pseudomonadales bacterium | reverse complement strand
TTGTGCAGCGACCGGCCCAGCACTGCCATATGGCGACCGGTGGCCTTCGCCACTTCGGCCAGGGTGTGCAGACGAGCAATGTTGCTGCCAAAGGAGGTGACCACGACACGGCCAGAAGCCGCAGCGACGACC
Organism: Pseudomonadales bacterium; assembly: GCA_007130155.1. GTDB lineage: Bacteria > Pseudomonadota > Gammaproteobacteria > Pseudomonadales > Azotimanducaceae > SLTB01. The sequence goes on along the minus strand of SLTB01000234.1, from coordinate 13,045 downwards.
CGTTCGAGGGCAGGCCGCAATGCTGCCTCAGAGACGGAATGGCCGGGCACATGAGCATTGGTCGAGTCACAGACCAGCGCATCCACCCCCTCAGCACCCAGGGCACGAAACTCTTCCTCCGCAGTGGGCCTGCCGACCACGGGAGCCGGATCGAGCTTCCAATCACCCGTGTGCAGGACCGTACCTGCTGCAGTTCGCAGCATCAGGGCGTGAGATTCGGGAATAGAATGGGTGATACGCAACCACTGCACCTCGAAAGGCGCCAGATCGCTCCGATCGCCTTCCTCGACAGTGCGGATAGGCACACGATCGAGTAGCCCCACCTCCGCCAGCTTTCGGCGCAGGATCTCAGCCGTGAAGCGCGAAGTCACCACCGGGCAACGCAGGCGCGGCCAGAGATGGGCGACAGCTCCGACGTGATCTTCGTGAGCATGGGTGATCAACAGCGCCAGCAGATCGTCTCGACGGGCCTCGATGAATGCTGGATCCGCCATCTGCACGTGAGGCCCGGGCTGCCCTTCTTTGGCGAAGGTGACACCACAGTCGACCATGAGCCAGCGCCCGGCATGACCGTAGAGGTTGAGATTCATGCCGATCTCGCCGGTTCCGCCGAGCGGCAGGAACCAGAGATCATCTGCTGCAGGATGCATGTGGACTCCATGATGCGTGATGCTCGCGAAACGGCGCGCATCGTGTCAGACCGCAGGCAGCGTGGAAACCGACATCGACATGGCCGCCCGGCCAACGTTCAATCGCGAGGGCAACCCACTAGCTCGCAAATCTCACCGATTAAAGGCTGAGGACGCGGAGATGCCGGCAAATCCTGCCGGTCCGCCGGTGCGTTTGCGCTGTTGCGCACCATCCATGGTGCGCGCCTTGTCTTTACCGGCATCTCCACGCCCTCGCTTCGCGCATCGGTGAGACATGCGGGACAGCCGCTGGATGCGATGGTTTTCCTGGTAGGTACTGCGCCAGTCTCATGTTCGAAACCAGCGGCCAAGTCCGCTTTCTTGCTACTATTACATCCTGACCGGGCCACTCGCTCCCATCAGGGATCAGGGACCTGCCAAGAAACATGCTCCCTCCAAGTTCGGCATTCAGAGACGATCTGCTTTGGCTGCTACCGCTCGGATTCGCCCTCATCGGCCTTTACCGCTTCGGTCGACTGCTTCCGGACGCGGCGATCCTGGCCATCTGGCTGAGCACCACGTTGCTCATCGCCCTCGGTCATTTTCTAAGACTCAGGATTCGGCGTCGGGCCTGGCTGCAGGCCTATGTCTCACCCGCAAGCGTCCTGCAGCACTGGCTGCGAGGGGGCGCGCTGGCCTTGCTCGTCCGAGTGTTCCTGGCGGCGGCGCTGGCCCTCGCGCTCGTGATTGGCGCACTGCGCCTGCACGGGCCCGAAGAATTACTGCTGCTTTTGACTTCGCTACCGCTGATTGCCGCACTGCGCTGGGGCGCCGGGCGCCAATTGAAGGGCCATATTTCCCCTTATTACCTGCCCGAGTCCGCGTGGCGCGTGACCCTGGCCCTGACCTTCCTGATCCTCTGCTCAGCCTTGCTAGCTCAGTCCTGGTGGCGAGCAGGACCTGATTTCACTGCAGTGACGCTGGATCAGGCCGCTTGGCATATGGCGCTCGAGGAGGACGCCAGCAGCGCTGTTCTCGAGCAGGCACTGGCCGTCGCCGCTGCGATGGAGGGTGTAAGATGGTGGTTGGCTCAACACGGGCTTCCGCGGCTGCAATGGCCTTTGCTGGAACTACTGGGCTGGTTTCTTGTCCTGTTAGCGAACGCCCTGTTCGTTTGGGCTTGGCTTCACTGCTGCGTTGGCATGATGCTGATGCGCAAGCTCTGGGATAGCCCATGCCGCGCCTGATTCCGTTCCACGCGAATCAGCTTTCTGAACGCCTTCAGCTGACACTGCTTGCTGGCGGCTTTGCGCTGCTCGTCGCCCTGGCGTGGGATGCCGTCCCAGCACACCCAACAGGCAGCACAGCCATGGCGGAACTCCGCTTCGGAGGTAAGGCCTACGGACTGCCCCTGCAGCGGCTGCCCGAGCTCGAGCATCTGACGCGACGTCATTTCCAGACGCAGGAGGCGGCCAAGCTCCGCGACGTCACTGCACTTCTGGAGCAGGACATCGACACCCTCTTCACCCAGGCGCACGCACGAGTTCCAGAACTTGCCGACTGGTACTACTCTCTTGGTGGGGAGTACACCCGCTTGATGCTTCCTGTGCTCGTCCGCGGCGGCGTCCTAGCCGCAGATCATCTGGCGGAACGCACAGAACGGATGCTGTTTGGCGAACAACTCCTTGCCGACCACCTCGACACGATGCGCGGTAACATTGAGGATCTGCTGCTACAACACAGCATCGCCAGTCGAAGAGCGTGGCAGGCTGACGTCACCACCGCACTCGAAGGCTGGGGGGCGGTCATCGAAGGCGCTGAGAACGCAGGCATCAACCTCGATCGCTTCAGCCAGCGCCTCATCGGTTACGACAGTCCAGAGTTTCTGGCGCGCATGACCGTAAGCAGCGGCGCTGGCATGGGCGCCATGGCCGGCCCCCTCATATGGCAGGCGGCGAGCCGAAGCGCAGCGGCCAGTGGCCGGGCGGCGGCCACCCGCGGCGCCTCGCGCGTGGCGGGCCGGGCCAGTTCCGCCGCCGCCGGAGGAGCCTTGGCCTGTGCACCAGCGGGGCCGGCCGCCGTGGGGTGCGCTCTGCTGGCAGGTGGTGCGGCTTGGCTGGGCACTGACTGGCTGCTGTTACGATTCGACGAGGCCCGCAACCGTCAAGCCCTGGAGGCCAGCCTTCACACTGCCCTGACCGCGACGCGGGAAGCACTGGGCAACGATCTCAGCCAGCATTACGAACGGATCAGCCTGAATCGATTACAGATTCTGACAGCAGAGATCGAGCACACATTCATCCCCGCGTACCATAGACGCCATCGAACTCCAGGAACTGATCCCTTATGACGGCCTTGCTCCACCCACTTCCCCTCATACTCCTGCTAGGCCTGCTCCTGACCGCCTGCATCCCCGAGAGCGACGTCGAACCCGCATCCGTCCCTGCAGCGCCTGACAGCAAGGAACTCCTGCATGAAGCCCTGGAGTCCTACTTCGCGCTGCAGATCGAACGCGACCCACTCCGTGCAACCTTCCTTGGCGATGACCGTTTCAACGACCGCCTCGCCATCACGATCGCGCCGAGTTACGTTGCCGAGAGCCTTGCCATAGAGCGCAGCTATCTCGATCGCGTGGAGGCTATCGACCCGACCACGCTCCGCGACGCAGATCGTCTGAGCCGGGAGATCTTTCTGCGCGAGCGCCGTCACGCCATTGCCGGCGCCGCCTTCCCTGACCATCTGATGCCCATCAACCAGTTCCGCAACATGGGCAATACCATGGCTCAACTCGGCTCGGGCCAGGGTGCACAGCCCTTCGCCATGGCCGAAGACTTCGACGCCTTCATCAGCCGCATGGTGGACTTCTCGCGCTGGGTCGATCAGGCCATTGCCAACATGCGGGAAGGCATGAAGAAGAACGTGGTGAAGCCAGCAATCCTAATGGAGCGCGTGCTGGATCAGCTGGCCGCCCACAGCGGCCCGGCTGCGAATACCCTGTTCGCAAAGCCACTGCAGACCCTGCCGGAAACCCTGGCTCCGGCCGAAGCAGAAGCCCTTCGGCGGCGCTACCTCGCCGCCGTTGACGAAGTCCTGATCCCGGCCTACGGCACACTGCATGACTTCATCCGCGACGAATACCTGCCTGTCGCCCGCCCCACTCACGGCATGCATGCCCTGCCCAACGGCCAGGACTGGTACAGCTGGCTGGTCAAGGGCACCACCACGACGAAGCTGACGCCGGGACAGATCCACGACATCGGCCTGGCCGAGGTCGCGAGAATTCACGCTGCCATTCGCGAAGTGATGACCGAGGTGGGCTTCGAAGGCGATCTCGACGACTTCTTCGCCTTCACCGCCAGCGATCCCCGCTTCTACGTGGAAACAGCGGAGGACCTGCTCGCAGCCTACGAGGCTTTGCGCGACAAGGTGGAGGCTGAGCTCGACAACCTGTTCGACCTTACGCCCGAGGCCGGCTACGACATTCGCCCGGTGGAGTCCTTCCGGGAGCGTTCGGCGGCAGAGGCCTCGTACATGCGTCCGGCGGCCGACGGCAGCCGGCCCGGCATCTTTTACGTCAACACCTATGATCTTTCGGCACGACCGCTGTGGGCCGTGGAATCCCTGTTCCTGCACGAAGCCGTTCCTGGACATCACTACCAGACCGCCCTGCAGCAGGAGCGGACTGACCTGCCGAGGTTTCGTCGCTTCGGCGGCAACACCGCCTTCATCGAGGGCTGGGCGCTGTACGCTGAGTCCCTAGGCCGGGAACTCGGCCTCTACACGGACCCCTATCAATACTTCGGCATGCTCAATGCGGAACTCTGGCGCGCCATCCGCCTCGTGGTGGACACCGGCCTGCACCTCCACGGCTGGAATCGCGATGAGGTGCTCGAGTACATGTTCGCGAATTCCAGCGTCGGCCGGGCCAGGGCCGTGGCCGAGGCCGAGCGCTACATGGCCATCCCCAGCCAGGCGCTGGCCTACAAGGTCGGACAGATGCGCTTCCTCGAGCTGCGCCAGCGCGCCGAGAAGACCTTGGGTGCCGCCTTTGACATCCGTGCCTTCCACAACCTTATCCTGCGCAACGGCGCGCTGCCCTTGGACGTCCTCGAGGCCGAAGTCACGAGCTGGATCGAGGAGACTGCGGCATCACGAGTCAGCGAATTCAGCCAGCCACGGGACGACCTCTGGCTCGGTGGTCCGCCAAGCCGCAGCGATCTGGAACGGCTCAGGGAGGCAGGTGTGACACTGGTGATCGACCTGCGTACCGCTGACGAGGAGATCGACACCACCGCAGACGCGGCCAGGGCCCACGGCATGCGCTACCTGAACCTGCAGGTCGGTGAGGACATGGCCGATGCAGAGCTTGTCGCCGAGGTCGGAGCCGCCCTGGAAGCTGCCGCCGAAGCGGGCGAGGGCGTACTGCTGCACTGCGCCAGCGGCAATCGTGCAGGCGAAGTCTGGGCCCTGCATCAGGTGAGGCGGGGTGTGGCTCCGGCCGAGGCCCTTGCCGATGCCGAAGCCGCGGGAACCCGGAATGACAGGCTGGAACGGCTGCAGGAGGTGCTCACAAGCCAGTGATGCTCACTTGCTCGCAGCCGGTGCCAGACGGTCGCCGGCAATCATGCACAAGGCCGGCACCACCAGCATCAGGATCGCGGTGCCCACCAGCACTCCGAAGCCGATGCTCACCGCCAGCGGAATGAGGAATTGCGCCTGAATGGAGCGCTCGAAGATCAGGGGCGCCACACCCAGAAACGTGGTGAGGGCGGTCAGCAGGATGGGGCGAAAACGCCCCAGCGCACCCGTGAGCACGGCGTCCCGCCATGCACTGCCGGCGCGGAACTCCTCGTTGATGAAATCGATCATCACCAGGGAACCGTTGATGATGACCCCTGCCAGGCCAATGATGCCGAAGATGCTGACAACGGTCAGATGCAGGCCAAGCAGCAGATGTCCGAAGAGGGCACCAATCAGACCCAGGGGAATCACCGCCATGACGATCAACGGCTGCAGGTAGGAACGGAAGGGAATCGCCAGCAGCGCATAAATGAAAAATAGCGCCAGCGGAAACGCCACCGCCAGCGCCCCAGCAGCATCGCTCTGCTCGCGCTGTTCGCCGGCAAAACGCCAACTGAGACCAGGCCACTGCCGAACCAGATCCGGCAACAAGGTCGCCGCCAGGGCCTCGTTGACCTGCTGGCCCGTGATGCGGGAGGCATCCACGTCTGCCGTCACAGTCACCATGCGCTGACCATCACGACGGCGTATGCTGGCCGGTGACCGCTCCCATTCCACATCCGCGACGGCCGCCACCGGCATGCCTTCACCACCCGATGCCTTGATGCGGTAGCGCTCGATCCAGCCAAGATTCCTGCGGCTGTCCTCGTCCAGACGCAGCAGAGTGCGCACCTCGTCCCGCCCCCGCTGCACCCGGACGGCTTCCTCACCGAACAGGGCTGCACGCAGCTGCCTGGCCAGATCGCTGGCCTGCAGACCGAGCACGTGGCCCTGCTCTGACAGCCGGAACTGTAGCTCGGGCTTGCCCGCTTCGCGATCGTCGCGAATGCTGTGGACACCAGCGGTGTTGGACAGCGCCGCCACCAGGGCATCTGCAGCCGGATCCCGCACCGCAGCGTCCCGGGCCGTCAGTTCGATCTGCACCGGCGAACCGAGATCCACCAGCCGGGAGGAAAAGCGCAACCGCGGCGCCTGCACCTGTGCCAGGCTCGCTTCCCGCCAGCGGGCCTCGAAGCGCTCGCTGCTAAAGGGGCGCATTTCCGGTTCCACCAGCTCCACCACCACTGACGCACGATGACCGGCAAAGAGGCCGCTCGGGTCACCGATTGGCGTCGGCGGAGCGAGACTGCGACCGACGCTCAACGCCACACCGGTCACGGGTGATTCGGCAAGCCCATGACGCTGCTCGAACTCGGCGCCCGTGGCCGCGGCGGTCGCCAGCAGGCGCTGTGCCATGGCCTTCGTGACCGCGGCCGGGGTCCCTTCATCGAGTTCCAGCTCGGCGCTCACGTAGCGGCCTTCGATGACCGGGAAGAATCCGGACCGGACGAGCTGGTTGCTCACCAGACCCAGCGCCAGCACGGTCGCCACCATCGCCCAGGTCAGAGTCAGCCCGGGACGCGCCATGGCCAACAGCACCATTCGCCGCAGCGGGCCTGCAGTGAACGTCGCCAGCGCCGCGGCGAATCGGGTCCGAATGCCATCTACCGCGGCCAGCAGCGGATGCTGCGGCGGCCGACTCCAATCCACGCGCGACAGATGCCAGGGCAGGATCAGCAAAGCGGCCACCAGCGACATGCCAAGAACAATGATCACGACCTGAGGAATCTCGCGAAAGAACTTGCCCACGGTACCGGGAATGAACATCAGAGGGCCGAACGCAACCATGGTGGTGGCCACCGCAAAGATCACTGGCGACGCGATCCGCCGACTGCCGCTGATGGCAGCGTGGGCCCGGTCACCACCACGTTGGCCGGTACTGTAGACGTTCTCGCCGGTGACGATTGCCGCATCAACGACAATGCCAATGGCGAGGATGAAGGCGAACAGCGAGAGTTGATTGATGGACAGTCCGAGCAGGCTCATGACCGCACCGCTGGCGACGAAGGACACGCTGATACTGACGGCTATCAGGAAGGCAAGCCGCACGTCGAGGAACAACGTCAGGGCCAGCAGGACCAGGATCAGGCCGGCGCTGCCGTTCTTCAGCAGCAGTTGCAGGCGCTTCTCGAGCTCCTCGGCATCGTTGCGCCAGACATGCACCGCCATTCCGGCCGGGAGGCTCGGCCGCAGGACTTCGTCCAGGTAGCGCTGCACTTCCGCCACCACCGCCAGCAGGCGCTCGTCACCAATCCGGAATACCTGAACGAAGGCCGCGGGATGGCCGTCATAGCGGGAGACAAGGTCCTGGTCGCGGAAGCCATCGATGACGGTGGCGACATCACCTAGGCGCAACGTACCGCCATCCCTGCCCGTGCGCAGAATCAGGGATTCGAAGTCCATTCGGTCGAAATTGCGGCCCAGCGTTCGTGCCAGAATCTCGCCGTCAGCGGTCACCATGCGCCCGGCCGGCAGCTCCACGCTCGACGCCCGCACCAGCGCCGCCGCCTCCAGCAGCGACAGATCGAGCTCCCGCAGCACCTCCGGCCGGAACTCGATGCCCACTTCCACATCCCGCACCCCCACCACCTGGGTGAAGGACACGCCGGGCAGCGCCGCCAGATCCTCCTTGATCTGAAAGACCAGTTCCCGCAGATCCGCCTCGTCGATGGAGCCGTGAACCACCAGTTCCATAATCCGCTGACGATTGCTCAGCTCACGAATTTCCGGACGTTCAGCCTCGTCGGGAAAGGTGGTGATGCGCTCCACTTCGGCGCGGATCTCCTCCAGGCGCTGACGCAGATCCTGGCCTTCAGCCAGTTCCACGGTTACCACCGCAACTCCGGAGCCGGCCACCGCATAGAGATCGCGTACGCCTTCGATGGTCCGGATGGCCTCTTCCAACGGCTGCACGACGGCGGCTTCCACTTCTTCGGGGGAAGCGCCGGGATAGGTCACCCGGACCTCGACCCGATCGAGGCTGAACTCCGGGAACATCTGCTGTCCCATGGTGAGAAAACCGGCGAAACCGGCAGCCAGCAGGGCCAGCATGAACAGATTGGTGGCGACCCCGTTGCGGACAAACCAGTCGATGATGCCGGGCATGATCAGTGGGCCCGCCGCTCGCGCACCACGACCGCCATCCCCGGTGTGATGGTGGGCAGGTCCGTGAGCAGCACCTCCCCGGACTCCCCAAGGTCATCGGAGGTCACGAAAACGTCGCCATCGCTGGCGAGCAGAACACTTACCGTGGCGGCTTCCAGGACCTCGCCGCTTGCAATCCGCCACACTCGACCCGGCTGACGCCCCAGGGTCTCCCGCGGCAGCCGGTAATAGGCTTCACCCGGATCCAGACTGATGTTCGGCCTCACCATTTCCCCGCGCCGCAAGGAGCTGGGCGCCGCCAAAGCAAACGCCAGCAACACCGTTCGTGATCCGGCATCGACGCTGCCGCCGAGCCGCGGGGAATCGAGGATGAGGCGCTCCCCGGTGGTCAGTTCGACGTGCGCTTGGAGTTCCTGCCGCTGCCAGGCCCGCTCCACCAGCGGCCACTCGGCTGCCGTCAACTCGATGCGGACCTCCTGCTCTTCGGCGGTGACCAGCCGTGCCAGCAGCGCGCCCGGCTGGGCGATGTCCCCCGGCGCGACGCGGACCTCGAGGACGTGGGCGGCATAGGGCGCGTGGATCCGGCTCCGTTCTAGATCCAGATCCACGGCCTCGAGCTGCGCGTCGGTACGCTCGACTCCGGCCTTCGCTGCTGCCACCCTCGCCGTCAGTTCGTCTATCTGGTCACCAGCGACGAAGTCACGCCGTGCCAGGTCCTCCAGCCGCTGCAGCCGCGCCGCCAACTGCACCTGCTCCGCCACCCGCGCCCGCCGTTCCGCTTTCAGTTCGAGACGGCGGATTTCGAGCGGGCGCGTATCCAGGCGCAGCAGTTCACTGCCGGCCATCACTCGCCCTCCAGGCCGCAACTGCGGATGCACGTCCAGGACGCGGCCGCTGATCTCTGCGGCGACCCGGGTTTCGTGGACAGCGTGAACCCGTCCGAGCCGAGCCAGGGTCAGTGGACCCGTCTCCCGCTCGTATTCGAATGCCACCACCAGGGGTCGGGCGTCCGGCGGGTCAACACTGATCGGTTCGGGGCTCAACGCCTGCTGCAGCGCCAATCCGGCAATCAGCACGACGAGCGGGATCAGCCAGGGGCTGAATGTTCGCCACCCACGGGGCAGCGCCTCGCCGTTTAACGATCTGGCCATAGCCAAGCCTCACCAGGGTGTCGAGGGCGAACAGGCAATTTAATAACTGACTGGTCAGTCAGTATGTTGCCGATTGTATTCCCCCGCATCCAGGCGACAAGAGTCATCCCCCGTGAGCTGGTCTCATCGACGCCGCAAGGATGCACGTCCTGGTGAAATTCTCCAGGCGGCCCTCGCCGAATTCGCCATGAACGGCTTCGCCGCCACCCGCATCGAGGACGTCGCCCGGCGCGCAGGCATCACCAAGGGTACGGTCTATCTCTACTTCGACAGCAAGGAGACGCTGTTCCGTGCTCTGCTCGAACAGGAGTCCAGCCGCACCTTCGCCGAATTCGACATCCTGCTCGACACCTACGATGGGACGGCGCCCGCTCTGTTACACCTGCTCATTCGCCAGGCCGGCAGCCAACTGCTCGCCGGAGATCTGCGCCACCTGATCCGGCTGTTGATTGCGGAGGGCCCCCGCTTCCCGGACCTCCTTGCCTTCCACCATGCCCAGGTCATCCGTGGCGGGCGGCAGCGAATCGAACGCGTCATTCGCTACGGCATCGAACGGGGTGAGTTCCGGGACAACGGCCTTGCAGACTTTCCCCAGATCATCATCGCCGGGCCGATGCTGGCCATGCTCTGGGAGAGTCTGTTCGCGAACCTCGAACCGCTGAATGTCGAGACCTATCTGGATACGCTTGCCGATACTCTGCTGCGCGGCGTCATCCACAGGAGTTGAAGCAAGGCCTTGCAGTGCCTGTGCTCGAACCGCGCCCTTCCTCAGCCACCTCATCTGTGCCCCGCACGCGGTCCTCTTCGGCATAATCAAGGCCCATGACCAGAGGAGACGAGCCATGACCAGCGTACGCGACATCCTGGATATGACCCGGACCCTCGGGCGCGCCATCCGGCTGCGCCGCAAGGTTCCTCAGCCCAGCGATCGGCATTCCCTCGGGCGGATGCTCGAACAGCAGGCACGCCAGCGCCCCGAGGAAACCGCCCTCATCTGCGAAGGCCAGGAACTGACCTGGGGTGCCTTCAACACCCGCGCCAATCGCGTCGCTCACCAGCTCCGCGATGCCGGCATCGCTCATGGTGATTGCGTCGCCCTGATGATGGAAAACCGCATTGACTTCCTGGTGTGCCTGATGGGTATCTGCAAACTAGGCGCCATCGCCAGCCTGATCAATACCCATCAACGCGACGAGGTGCTGGCCCACAGTCTCACCCTCACACGCGCGAAGTGCATGGTCTACGGCGAAGAAATGATCGAGGCGGTCGCGGCCGTCCGCGGGAAGCTCGATTTGCGCGCCGGCGAGGACTACCTGCAGGTACCGGACCCCCAGAGCTCTAAAACCGGCGCCGCCGACGTGCCCGAGTGGGCTGCATTCTGTGACCCGTCACGTCCAGGCAACCTCGACGATGATCCCGAGGAGACGGCAGAAATCACCCTGGGTGATCCCTGCCTCTACATCTTCACCTCAGGCACCACCGGCTTGCCGAAAGCGGCGATCGTTTCCGGCGAACGCTGCATTCGGGCCATGCAGGGCATGGGCGAGGTCTGCCTGGACATCCAGCCCGGCGACCGCCTCTACAATCCCCTGCCCCTCTACCACACCACCGGCCTGATCATCGGTTTCGGCTCGGTGCTGCATGCGGGCGCCAGCATGGTGATCAAGCGCAAGTTTTCGGCCAGCCGCTTCTTCGACGAGATTCGTGAACACCAGTGCAACAGCTTCGTCTACATCGGCGAGATGTGCCGCTACCTGATGCACCAGCCCACGCGCACCGACGATGCGGACAACCCCATCGTCAAGATCATCGGCAACGGCCTGAGACCGGACATCTGGATGGACTTCAAACACCGCTTCGACATCCCCAAGATCTGCGAGATCTATGGCGCCAGCGAAGGCAACTCGGGATTCGTCAATGCATTCAACAAGGACTGCACCATCGGCTTCGGCATCTCGCCGCACGTACTGGTCCGCTACGACGCCGACAGCGACGAAATCGTTCGCAACAGCGAAGGATTCTGCATCCAAGTGGCCAAGGGCGAACCCGGACTTCTGCTCAACGAGGTCAGCGAGGCCGCCCGTTTCGACGGCTACACCGATCCCGAAGCCAGCGAGAAGAAGCTGGTCCGCAACGTCCTGAAGACGGGCGACGTCTACTTCAACACCGGCGATCTCATCCGTCAGATCGACGTCGGGTTCGCCTTCGGCCGGCCCCACTACCAGTTCGTGGACCGCACCGGGGACACTTTCCGCTGGAAGGGGGAAAACTGCTCCACCAACGAGGTCGGCGAGATCATCAACGCCCACCCCCAGGTGCAGACCAGCAACGTTTACGGCGTCGAGATCCCAGGCACCGACGGCCGTGCCGGTATGGCCGCGATCACCTTCGACCCGGAGCAGGTGGCCAGCGACCGCGACATCGATTGGGAAGGGCTGACCCGTCATATCGATGACAAGCTCGCCAGCTACGCCCGGCCGATCTTCATCCGGGTGCAACGCGAGCAACCGACCACCAGCACTTTCAAGCTGCAGAAGACCGAACTCAAGCGACAGGCCTTCCATCCGGATGCCGTGGGCGAGGATCGCATCTACGTGCGCAAGCCGGGCGCGGACCGCTACGAACCACTGGATGAGGCTTTCTACGACCGCGTCATAGCCCAAGACGCCGGTTACTGACTGTGGGCCCGACAGCGTGCGGTTGATCCGCATCCGGCGCAGGCTTGCGGCGCGTACACGCGTGATCCGCATGCGGCTTGCCCACAGACTGGCGGCGAAGGGAGCCCTGTGGGCCCTGCCAAATCGAGCGAAGGCAGCGTCGTCAGCTCCGGCAAAGCGCCATCCCGCTGGGCATTCCGGACAGCAGGGCGAGCATTGCCATCACGCCATCAGCCGTTGCAGCCAAGGGCCGCCCTGCCGCCGGCAGGGTCGAGGAAGGTCGGTGCCGTTCGCGACCCCGCCAACCACTGCAGGAGATCATCCCGCGTCTTCGCCGCACCGCTGTAACGTGTGAGCATATGGTAACCCTCGGGATAGACACGCAGGTGCCATCGACCGGCGGGCGCCGTCGCGAGCAAGCCATCGAGCAGCTTGCAGACTGCACGGACGGGCACCAGATCATCGCGCTTACCGTACAGCAGCAGGATGCCGCCCCGGACCCTGGGCGCTGCCGCCAGGGCCGCCTGCATCAGGTCGGCCAATCCTGCCACTGCCGCCACCGTCGGATGGTCGAGGACCAGGGGGTCAGCGCGCAGCGCGGCCATGACTTCGGTCTGATCCGTGGGGCGGTAGCCCAAGGCCTGCCCAAGCTCGACCGACAGCGGCAGCCCGGGAACCAATCGCTCTGCCAGCCACAAAGCGAGGCGCTGATGGCCTGGCATCACCACCTCCCCCACCACCGCCGGCGACACCAGGAGCGTACCATCCACAGCCGGCGCATCGACGCCGGTCATGGCCAGCATGGCTACCGCGCCCCCCATACTCTTGCCGAGAAGATAGAGCGGCAGCTCGGGGTGGCGCTCCCGCAGCAGCTTGAGGGCAA
>SLTB01000175.1 GCA_007130155.1 Pseudomonadales bacterium | reverse complement strand
GAGGCGAGGCGTTACCAGCGGAGCACCTTCAGCAGCGACGAAGTGATCTCGGGACGCAGCGCCATGAACGTCGCACTGGTGCCGGGCAGCCTGCAGTGGCTCACCGACCACGTCCGTTCCGAGAACTTGATCGATCGGCGGGAGGCGGACCGCCCGGATAACCGGCGCGAGAGCAATACGCTGGGCACCGGTCTCACTTACCAGCTCGGCGGGAGTAGCCCGAATCAGTTCACCGCCAGGGCCCGCGCAGAGCTTTTCGACAGCAATCGTGGCTTCGACGACAGCATCCGGTATATCGGCTCCGCCAGCTATCGCCGCCTGACGTCGCCGGTGCAGAGCGTGGGCCTGACCGCTTCGGGCACCAAGGTGGACTATGACGAGGACTTGGTACCCGACTTCGACCGCTGGACCGTTCAGGCGACCTTCGATCGCCAACTCCGCACGGTGGGGATCGATCTCGGCGTTGGCTACAACGAGGTTCGGCGATCCGGTTTCTCGAGCAGTGGTGGTCTGGCGCTGTCGGCGAACGGTTTCTTTGAGCCGGCGGCTGGCCATCGCTTCACGGCCTCGGTGTCGCGCCGGTTCACGGACCGTACCCGTGCCACGCTCCAGGGCATTCCGGAGTTCGGTGATGACCTTGAGCAGGGGGCTGCCGACGGTAACGTCTTCGAGGAGACACGTTTCGGCCTCGGCTACAGCTTCCAACGGGAGCGCTGGTCCTACCGGCTCAATCTGAATTGGACGGACGAGGACTACGATACCGTGGCGCGTGATACGCGGCGTTTGGGCCTGCGAATGAACGTGGGTTATCGCATTAATCCTGACCTTAATCTGGATTTCAGCCTGCGTGGCGAACGGCGCGACTTCCGTGACGAGAATCGTGAGGATGACCTGCTCGCTGCCGATCTGCGCTTGCGCTGGGCCCTTGGGCGTAACACTTCGCTCAGGCTTGGCGTCGGCTACCAGGAGCGTGACAGCGATGCGGGTGGGCGCAACTACGATGAGCGCCGCATCGTGCTGGGAATCACCCACCAGCTGCTCTGATGCCTTCTGTGAGCGCGCCTGATACAGGCGCGCTCATGGGGTAAGCGCCAGCTCACTGCATTAGGTGCGTCCGGAAGGTGCTGATCGCCCCCACTGGGGGCTGTTTCGGGCCATCCATTGCCCCCACTGGGGGCTCCCACAACCTGCCGTCAAGCGGATGGCTCAGTGCTGGCGTCAGGCTGTTTGGGGAGGTGGGAATCGGCTGGTCATCCCCCTTCCACTGGAAAAGGGCTGCTCTGCATCGGGGTCATTGGGTCCCGTAGTCGTAGTCGGCGTAGCCGTCCTGGGCCAGGCTGCGCGAGGCGCCGTTCAAGACCAGCCCCGCGAAGCGATCCGGCTGCATGTAGCCGAGCGCATTCTCGACATGATGCTGCGGCGTCTGATCCGCCCGCACCACCAGAACCACCTGCCCCACGAGCTGGGCGAGGATGTGGGCCTCGCTGGTCATCAAGATCGGCGAAGCATCGCACAACACGATCCGCTCGGGATCCTGCAGCGCCAACTCCTCCATCAATTCCCGCATACGCTCGCTTGCCAGCAGCTCGTTGACGTCCTCGCTCGGTGTCCCCGCCGGCAGAATGTTTAGATTGTCGAGACCCTTCGGCTGCACGAACAGGGAGGTGATGTCGTCCACGTCGCCTTTCAGATAGTCGATCAGGCCCAAGTGCTGCTCCAGGCCGAACAGCCGGGACGCCCCCCGCCGGATGACATCAGCGTCGATCAGAAGCGCCGACCGATCCACCTCCTGACTGATGCTGAACGCCAGATTGGTGGAGACAAAGGTCTTGCCCTCACCGTCTATGGCGCTGGTGAACAGGATCAGATTGCTGTGCAGGGGTTGCTCCACCTCGGCCTGATCCACGGCCACCTTGAACAGCAGCTGCCGCTTGATTCGCCGGTACTCGTTCAACAGCATGCTATCGGTGGGGTATCCCGGCACGATGAAACCGCGCGCGGCCAGCCGCGAAAGACCAATATCGACGGGCCCGCCCTGCAGGCCCGTGGAAAAAGTCCCACCATCGTCTGCAAGCATGGGCTCGCCGACAGCCTCCTGCGCCTCGGTGGCGGCGTCTGACGCAGCCTCACGGGCGGCAGGGCGGCCCGCAACGACCGGCGCCTCCGCCTGCTCCGCCTTAAGCTTGTCCACTGCGCGATCGAGCAATCCCATTTCGACTCCCAGCACCCAAACCGTCAGGTGAAGCGTGCGATGATCACCAAATAAGCCGCCAGCAGCACCAGCACCAATAGACCATAGACCATCATGGTCAACCTGCGCCGCCGCTCCTCCCACTTCGAACGTACCTGTCCGACCCGGCCCAGCACGTGCAAGCCGGTGTTGTTCCTGAGCTGACCAATGTCGCCATAGGTCGGTTTCAGCAGCGACAACAGCATCGCCAATCCACCCGCAGCCGCGAACGCCCCACCCAGAACTGCCGTCGACATGCGGGCGCGGTTGGGCGCCACGGGGCGGGTGGTCACGTGCGGCGGTTCGATCACCTGGAAAATACCTTCGTCCACAGTGAGATCCGCCTCCCGGGACATGCGCGCCGACTCGCGTCGGCTCACCAGCTCCTCGAACTGCCGCCGTAAAATGCCGTAGTCCCGGTTCAGCCGGACCATCTCCGCCTCGACCTCGGGAATGGTATTCACGGCCCCCTCGAGCTCACGCATCCGGCGCCGGTACTCCTCCACCGTAGCCTGTTCAGATGCCACCGAAGCCTGGGCCCGGGCCAGTTCCGTGCGCAGGTTCTGCAACTGCAAACGATCCGCCAATGCATCGCCGGAGCCGGTTCTGCCGTCATCCTCTAAACCTGCGGGAAGCTGTTGCCGCGCGCGCTCGAGCTGCCGGCGCACCGCGACCACGTCGGGATGCAGGTCCGTATAGCGTCCCTGCAGATCCATCAGGCGAACCTCCAGCTCCCGGATCTGTGCGGCCGAGGTAATGGCCATCCGCTGATCAGGCAGTCCCTCCTCCAACAACAATGGACCCGCGACGACGCCGCCCGGCAGGGCGCTGAGCTGTCGACTCAGATCATCCCGGACGCGCTGCGCCCGGGTCAGGTTCAACTCTGCCTCGCGCAGCCGCTCCCGGGCGCTATTCAGCATGGAGAAGTAATTCTGGCCCTCGCCCGGCAGCAGCCCGGCATTGACCTGACGGAAGCGCTTGCGACGATCCTCGGCTTCCTCGAGCCGCGCCTCCAACTGGGCGATCTGACGCTCCAGGAAGGTATCCATCTTCTCGGTGTCGCGCCGGGTCAGCCCCAGTACCGACTCGATGAAGACATCGTGCACGGCGCGGACGACCCGCAAGGCATGCTCCGGATCGCGATGGTCGTAGGAAAGCTGGAACAGGTTCTCCTGGCCCCGGCGCTGGGTCGCCTCGGCGCGGACCCGGATGCTGGAAGCCAATCCATTGAGCATGCGTTCCCGCGCCTGCGGCGTCACCGCCGTGATGTCCATGTCGGTCTCGCGGGCAATGCGTTCGAGGTTGGGACGGGTCAGCAACGACCGCCGGGCAAGGCGCAGAAACTCCTGATCCACTTCCGAACTGTCCATGGCCACGCCGGCCAGCAGGCGGTTCAGCATGGACGCGGTGTCGACATAAAGCCGAGTGTCCGCGCGATAGACGTCCGGCATCCGCTGCACATGGGCCCAGCCAGCCAGCGCTACGGCGAACGCGACCACCGCCGCCAGCAGACGAAAACGCCACACCTGTCGTAACTGCCGCAGGAGGGCCAGGTACTGTTCAAACATATTGCATCCTCCGAGCCCGCAAGCAATCCAAGGTCGCGTTCAGATGGATTCCCGCCGGACCACCTGCCTCCGCGCCTGCCACCAATAAGGCAAACGCCGCAGCAAAAAATTCCGCACCGAAGCGCAGACGTCATCATGGCAGACGTCATCATGGTAGACGTCATCATGATAGCCGCAGTGTCTAAGACCCGCCGTAAGTGCTCCAAGCTGCCGTGACGAATGGCGACGATCCTTCGATGAGTGGTGCTGCGGAGCAGGCAATCGCTCAACCACCCAGCTGTTCGAGCAATGTCCTAGCCTCGGCCACCTCATCGAAGTCCCCAGCGGCGAGCGCACGCCGCAGCGCCTCCCGGGCATCTTCCAGGGCACCGGTTCGCTCCAGCGCGACCGCATAGTGGTACTGGATCTGGCCGTCGTCCGGCTGCGACTCCGCCGCTCGACGCAGCAGCGACAGGCCCTCGTCGGCCTTGCCTTCACGCACGAGAATCCAGCCCAGGGTGTTCTGTACGGCCGCCAGCTCCGGTGCCAGTTCCAGCGCCCGGCGCGCGGTCGGCAGCGCCTGCGGATGACCGGTCTCGCCATAGAGCCAGGCTAGGTTGTTCAAAACGACCACGTTGTTCGGGAACTGCTCGAGCAGCACTTCGTAATCACCGATCGCGGTGGTGTAATCCCTCTCACCGAGGCGCACTTCCGCTAACTGGGCGCGTATCGCGCCGTCATCGGGATTGGCCTGAAGCCAGGCTTCCAGGTCTGCCCGACCCTCCACCCCGCGTCCGGCTCGTACCCGCGCGGCCTGCAGTCGTCGCAGGGTATCCGTGGACGGCTGCGCCGCATGGGCGCGCTGGTAGTGGCCGATTGCCACCGCAGGCTCGCCCTTCGCCATGGCGAGGTTGCCGTTCAGGAACGCATGGGCATAGGCACTGCCGTCCCTGGGTCGAAGGGCAGCGATCACCTCCTCGGCACGATCCAGGCGCCCATCTCGGATCAGGAGCTCCGCATAGAGCGAGAGAATCGCCGTTGGCGCATCGCTCAACCTGCCGACGTGATCATCGAGCAGTTCGAGCGCACGATCGATCTGGCCGGCACCCGCCAGAGCACCCGCCAAGCCCTGAGCCACCTGCTGATTATCCGGTCGACGGCGCAGCATTTCCTCAAGGGCACCAATGGCGGCATCAAGTTGCCCAGCTTCCAGGTTGGCCTGGACACGGGCCGCCAGGACCTGGTCACTCACGTCCTCGTTTCCGCCGAGCCCACCCAGAACCTCGACGGCGTCGGCGTGTGCACCCTGCTCCCGCAGGACTTCCGCCAGCCGCTGCCGGGCAGGCGCGTTGTCAGGCTCGTTACGAAGTACGCCCTCGAAACGAGCCCGCGCCGCCTCCAGGTTACCGGCGCTGCGCTCCAGCCCAGCCAGATTCAACGCGGCGGGCGCGAAGTCCGGCTCCAAAGCCAGCGCCTGCTCGAACGCAGCCCTGCCAGCATCCTGGTCCTCCTTGGCCACGTAAGCCGCCCCAAGCATGTTATGCGCCATCGGCGCGTCCGGATTGCGCTCGACGAAGCGTTGCGCCGAGGCCAGCGCTTCATCGAAGCGCCGCGCCTCGAGCTGCACCAGAATCAACAAGGTGTCGGAAAGCGGGAAGCTCTCGCTGAGGTCCACCGCTTCCCTGAGTTCCGCCTCGGCGGAGCCAGCCGCACCGGTGGCCAGATAGGCGAGTGCCAATTGCGTCCGAATACCCGCCGCATCCGGCGCCTGCTCGGCGGCCAGGCCCAGCATTTCGAGGCCCTCGCTCTGCTGCCCGCTGCGCAGCAGGCTCTGCCCGAGCGCCGCGTAATAGGCCGCATCCGGCCGCGCGTCAGGCTGCCGCAGACCGAAGCGAAGCACGCTCACGGCACGATCGTGATCGCCCTCTTCGCTGTGGACCGCCGCCAGAAGCAACCGTGCCTGCAGGTTCTCCGGTGACCGCGCCACCACACGATCGAGATCGTCACGAGCCCGCTCGAAGCGGCCTTCCCGGAAGTACACCAGTCCGCGGAAATAGCGGCTGGCCAGATGGTCCGGCGCATCGCGGATCACCAGTTCCAGCGATTCACGGGCCTGTTCCAGTTCGCCCGCATTGAGCTGGGTAAGCGCCAGCAAATACCTGGCCGCCGGCAGGTTCGGCACCTGGGAGATGACCTGCTCCACCAGCGGTCGCGCCTCCTCGAAATCACCCGCGACGACATAGGCCCGTGCCAGGCCCAGGCGGGCCATGGCCGTATTGCCCCCCCGCTCCCTGGCAAGCTCCATCGTCCGCGTGAAGGCCGCCTGAGCGCCCTCGGAATCGCCGGAAGCCAGCCGCAATTCGCCCAGCACCATCGTGGCCTCCTGATTGTCCGGCGCCGCAGCCACAGCAGCCTCTGCCTGCTCCAGCGCTTCCGCAACCCGCCCCTGGGACCATTCCAGCCGGGCCAACGCCAACCGCGCCTCGGCCGATTCCGGTGCCTGCTGCACGAGCTCTGTGAGCAGACGCTGTGCCGCGTCCGGCCGACCCAAGATCTGCAGCGAACGCCCGACCGAGGCCGCCAGGGACGGGCTGAGTGCTTCGCTGAGCGTATCGCCATGCTCCGACACGACGCGGCGCGCATGACGCACTTCGCCAGAAGCTGCCCGCGCCCGCGCCAGCCCCTCGACCAATTCAGATCCTGTGATCCCCAGCCGCTCCGCCCGCTCGAGTTCCGCCACGGCGGAGAGATAGTCCCCCACCCTCAGAAACAGAAAACCAAGGCGAACACGCGCCTCGGCCAGCTCCGGGTCCTGCTGCAAGGCGTTGCGCAATTCGAGGATAGCGGCCTGGTAACGGCCCTCGGCTTCATGGCCGACGGCACGCTCCATACGCTCCTCCGGCGTCGCAGTGCTGCAGGCCGCTGCCAACAGCACTGCTGCCAGCAGTACCGAGACACGGCGGACGATGCGTTCGATGGAAGCACTCATGATATCCCCTCTACTTCGGCCGGATCTCTCCGCGAGAGCCTGCAATCTATCATTTAAGGATAACGCCCGGTACGCCAAAGCCCACCCCCTCGAGCAGCCCTTTTGCGCCATCCGTCGCGTCCTCACGGTGACGCTGCGCCCAGCCAGGGTTGACAACCATTCATCGCCCAAAAGGCACCGCCCATCCTGTCCGTCCTGCCTGGAGCAGCAAAGCCCCATTGCTGGACTAGGTTCCTCTCACAAAATAAAGAGAGGTACCGCCTGCCATGACCATGCCGCAACGCCTGCCAGCAAGCGCCGTGGACCGGACCAACATCCAGCCCATCGAGCGCGTCTGCTCGCGTCCGGTGTCGCCCGCCTGGCGGCAATGCCTCCGCGGACTGTTCATGGCTGGCACGCTGACACTGACCGTAGCCTGCGGCAGCAGTTGGTACAGTGACGGCATTGCGCCAGGCACCGACAATGCACCCACCAGCAACCATCCCGGCGCGAACGATCCGATCCCGGAGGCTCCTGAGAACCAGACCACCGTCACCGGCATCGTGGTCGACGGTCCCGTCGCCGGCGCCCTGGTCGTCATCCTCGATGCCGACGGTAATGAACTGGCCACGGAAGTGACCGACAACCGTGCACGTTTCACCGCGTTCATCCCGGCCGACGCCGTCTACCCGCTCACACTGTTTGCCACGGGCGGCGTCAACCTGACCACCGATGCCGACCCGGGATTCCGGCTCGAGGGTGTCATCGCCGAGGCCAAGCAGCAGCGCGTGGTTCTGAGCGCCTTCAGCACCCTGGCACTCAAGCGCGCAGAGTGCGCCGCAGTGGAAGCCGGCGAAGCGCGCGAGCAGCGGGTTCAACGCCTGCTCGCCGATCCCGATGTCCTCGCATTCCTAAAGCGCTACGAATTCGGCCTCGACGCCAGCGTCACGGACCATTTCCTGACCGCGCTGCCCACCGAGCCTGCAGCAGCGGCCTCACTCCTCCTGGGCTCAGAGGCCCTCATCGAAGCCGTGCGTCGCGCCACCGCAGCACTGAACGCCGCAGGTGCCCCTATAAGTATCGAAGAGCTGCTCTGGGAGGTCGCCTGCGACCTCGAGGACGGACGGCTCGACGCCGCCTCTGTCGGCACCGACCCGGCGCGCATCGCCGCCTTCCACACCGCACTTGCCTCCGTCCTGACCGAAGCAGCGCTCGGCGAACTCTGGATCGCCAGCCGCGAGATCGATGCCGTGGAGCTCCTGGAACAGGCCGTCGTCGATACCTTCGGGCTGAACCGAGCACCCGACTTGGGCAGCCAGCCACTGTCCGAGGGTTCGCTCGAGGTCCTGCTGCGCAGCGTGCATGCCAGCCTCGCGCTGGCACCGAGCGATGCCCTGTTCGACCTCTATGCGGAACTCTTCGCGCTGAGCCAGGATGCGCCCCGCGCGACCTTGAGGGAGCGCCTCGACCCGCAGGCGCTCCGAGCTGCCATGGCCGGCCTGCTGACCGACGTGGCCAGCGACCCGGCCCTGGCCGCGAGCGTGCTCGAGCTCAACGCCCTGGCGACCGCGAACATGCTGCCTCCTCAGCTGAACCTGAGCGCAACCCCCCAGTCGCTGCCGACCCGGGGCACGGAATCGACGACACTCAGTCATACGAGTGAACATGCGACGGTCTGCCAGCGCGTGAACGGCTTCGGCGGCTGGGCTGGCCTCACCCGCAGCGCCGACGAACAGCTGGTCGGACCCATCGAGCGCGCCGAGACCTTCACACTGCGCTGCGCAGGGCCCGGTGGGGTAGCCGAGCAGAGTCTGGATATCCTCGTCCCACCGGACGTGCGCGTTCGCTTCCTTCGCGCAGACGGCAGCCTGGCCAATACGTCGGAACCTGGAGAAACCCTTACCGTCCGCTTCGAGCTCTTCGATGTGACCGCCAAGCAGTGCGAGTTCCGGCGCACCGACACCCAGGCATCCGTCAGCGACGGCGACACCTTGACCGCCGCCGACGGCCTCGCCATCAACATCCATTGTGAAGGGCTGGGCGGCAACTTCATCAACAGCACGCCCCTGCCGCTGTCCACGGTACCGGTGAGCCTGGCCTGGGCCCGCCCCAACCAGCGGGAGAACGGCCAACCACTGAGCGACCTGATCGGCTACCGGATTTATCACGGCAGCGCCTCCGGCAACTACGATGGCGGATACGTCAACGTCGACGATCCCGAGCAACTGACGGCCATCATCGACGTGCCGCCGGGCAACCGTTACGTGGCGATCACTGCCCTCACCGCCGACGGACTCGAGAGCCGCTTCTCCAACGAAGGGTTCACCTACATTCACTGAACCGCACGCAAGGCCAGTGGGATCTTGACGTCACGCATTGCGCGGCGCCGCGATCCCCGGTCGATTCGACTGCCCATGCCAGTCGCCATGCCTTCGACGTCCGCCAAGCGCCCAACCCACTACGCTCGTCCGAAAACCCTACCGGATTCGCCCGAAGCCACTGCTAAACTGAACCACAAGCCTATTCAGGGAAGGGAGCAAGCGTGACCCCACTCGGCCCCAGCACACCCGAGTTTCTGGCCGCGGCCCTAGGCGCCGTGAGCTTCGGTGCGCTGACCCTACTCCTGGCCATCGGCATCCTGCGCCACAGCGACAGTCGCGCCGTGCTGACCGCCAGCGCCATCACCTTCGTCTGGATGGTCTGGCTCACGATCGATCGCGTCTCCCTGGAGGCCTCCCTGGCAGGCCTCGCCACCTACGCTGCCTGGCTCATGGTGATGCTGCGTATCATCGGTGGGCGCCTGAAGTGGCTGACCTGGAGCGAGCTGCCCAGCGGTGCACGGTGGTTGTTCGCAGGCACGGCCTTAGCCCTGCTCGGGCGCGGCGCCCTGACCGTGATGCACGGCCCCATTCCGCTGATACCCGAAGGCATCATCATTGCCGATCAGTCGCTGCTCTTCGCGCACCTGCTGCTGACCATCCTCGCCCTGGGCGTGCTCGACCAGGTCCGGGGCAACATCCACACCGATCATCTCTGGCGGGTGAAGTTCCTTATTCTGGGCCTGTTCGTGATGTTCGGTTTCGATCTCGTCCTGTACACGGACGCCCTGCTGTTCAGCGGTATGGACCCCACCCTGGCGGCCGTACAGCCGGCCATCTATGCCCTCGCCGCCCCGCTGATCGCCATCGCTGTGCGCCGCCACCGGCGTTCAGCCTTGGGACTGAGCGTCTCACGGCGCCTGGCCTTTCATTCCACAGCCCTGATCGCCGCTGGCGGCTACCTGCTGCTGATGGCCTCCGCCGGCTATTACATGCGGGCCTTCGGTGGCGAGTGGGGCGAGGTGCTGCAGGCCTTCCTGATGGGGGCAGGGCTGCTGGGACTGATCATCATCAGCCTGTCCCGGGATGCCCGTAACGTTCTGCGCCGGGCCGTGGCCAGCAATCTCTTCGAGCAACGCTACGATTATCAGGAAGAGTGGCAGCGCCTGACCCGCGCCCTGGCCGGCGGCGATCCCAACGAAGCTATGGAGGTGAAGGCCATCCGCACCCTGAGCGATCTCCTGAACGCCCAGGGTGGCGCCATCTGGGTCAAACAAGCGGACGGCACCTTCATGCAGCTGGTGCGCCGCGGCACCGACTGGAGCGAACCGATCCCGCCACTTGCATGCCAGCCGCTGAAAACACACTTCGAAGCCGGCGGCGCCCTGGTGGACCTCCGCCAGCGCGAGACCAACCCCGACAGCTACCCCCTGCTCGCCGAACCGGAGGCCATCCCCACCTGGCAGGAGGCCCGCTTCATCCTGCCGCTGCTGCTGGAGGACGACCTCTGGGGGCTGGTGGTCCTGCGGGAACCGAAGGTACCGACCGAACTGGACTGGGAAGATCTGGCCCTGCTCGAGCTGGTGGCGCGCCAGACCGCAGGCTTCCTCGCCCAGCGCCAGGCCTCCGAGGCCCTGGCCCAATCCCGCCAGCTCGACGCCTTCAACCAGATGAACGCCTTCATCGTTCACGACGTGAAGACCGTGGTCTCCCAGCTCTCGCTGCTGGTCAAGAACGCCGACAAGCATAAGGCCAACCCGGCCTTCTTCGACGACGTCATCGCCACCACCCGCCATGCGGTGGAGCGCATGGAGAAGCTATTGAAGCAGCTTCGCGACCGCCGCAGTGATGACACCCTCGTTCCAACCGACATCGTGGAGGTCTGCCAGCAGGCCGTCGGGCGCCTCACCCGGGCGCAGCCGCAACCGCGACTGCAGGCTTCGAACACGTCGCTGCTGGTCCTGGCACCCCGACAACAGCTGCAGGAGGTGATCGGCCACCTCCTGCAGAACGCGGTGGACGCCACCCCCCCAGACGGCCGCGTCATGCTGCGCGTTCAGCCTGGCGAACCCTGGCACCGACTGGTGATCGAGGACACGGGCTGTGGCATGAGTGCGGACTTCGTCGAGAAAAAGCTGTTCGCCCCCTTCGAGAGCACCAAGGGCCTTACCGCCATGGGAATCGGCGTCTACCAGGCCCGACAGCTGATCCGCAGCCTCGGGGGCGACATCCTCGCCCACAGCAGGGAATCCGAAGGGACCCGAATGGAAATCCTGTTGCCGAGCGCGGCTCAGAGCCTTGGCGACCCGACACCTGCGGCCGTTGCTCCCACCCTGGCCCCCTCATGACCGCATCCAACTGAAGGAGATCTGCATTGAAGAGCAGGGCAAAGCGCCGACTTCTGATTGTGGAAGACGACACCGGTCTGCAGACCCAGATGCGTTGGTGCTTCGACGACAGCATCGAGGTGGCGCTGGCCGATGATCGCAGCTCCGCCATCGCCGCCTTCCGTCGCCATCAGCCCCAGGTGGTCACCCTGGACCTGGGCCTGCCGCCCAATCCAGGCGGTGCCACCGTAGGCTTCGAGATCCTGCAGGAACTGCACGAGTTGGCCCCGGACACCCATGTCATCGTCATCACCGGCCGCGAGGAGCGCGAGCACGCGCTCAAGGCCATCGCCCAAGGTGCCTTCGACTACTACCCGAAGCCCATCGACGCCGACACCCTCAACTTCGTGGTGGAGCGCGCCTTCCGCATCGCGGAACTCGAAGCCGAGAACGCCCGCCTCCAGACCCAGGGCGAGCGGAGTCCACTCGAGGGCGTCATCGCCGCCAGCGAACCCATGCTGCGCATCGGCCGCATGGTGGAGAAAGTCGCCCCCACGGAGGTGACCACCCTCATCCTTGGCGAGACCGGCACCGGCAAGGAGTTGCTGGCCCGCGCCCTGCACACCATGAGTCAACGCAGCGGCGGCCCCTTCCAAGCCATCAACTGCGCGGCCATCCCGGAGAACCTTCTCGAAAGCGAACTCTTCGGTCATGAGAAGGGCGCCTTCACCGGCGCCGCCGGCCAGAAAAAGGGCAAGATCGAGCACGCCAACAAGGGCACCCTGTTTCTCGATGAGATCGGCGACATGCCACTCGCACTGCAGGCAAAGATCCTGCGCTTCCTGCAAGAGCGGGTGATCGAACGGGTGGGAGGCCGCGAGTCCATTGCGGTGGACGTTCGGGTGGTCTGCGCCACCCATCGCGACCTGAAGGGGATGATCAAGGACGGCCCTTTCCGAGAAGATTTGTACTACCGGGTGCGCGAGGTCAGCCTGGAACTGCCGCCCCTGCGCGAAAGGCCCGGCGACGTGGTCCTCATCGCCACCGCCATCCTGCAGCGCGCAGCCGCGGAACTCGGCCGCAGCCTCAAGTTCTCAGCGGACGCCACCGCCGCCCTCGAAACCTGGCACTGGCCCGGCAACGTCCGAGAACTGGAGAACCGCGTCAAGCGCGCGGCCATCATGAGTGACGGCAAACTCGTGCACGGCAGCGATCTCGAACTCGAGACGGAAAACAACGGCGAGGAGGCGATGCCGCTGAATCTGCGGGAAGTGCGTGAACAGGCGGAGAAGGAGGCCATTCAGCGTGCGCTGGGGATGACTCAAGACAATATTGCGAAGGCTTCAAGGTTATTGGGCGTTACCCGACCGACACTCTACAATCTAATGAACAAGTACGGGGTGAATGCATGAATAATCACATGTAGGCAAAAACCGAACATGCCGCAGAACCCGTATTCCTCCAGCGAATAAAAGGAAGACCTTCGCTTCGAGTTCAAGACCGAAGGTCATGAAAACTCCGCCGTCGACGCACCCTGTGCGTCAAGATAGTTCCCGCCTCCGATAGAATCGCAGGCAGCGGGCAATGAGGTGACGCAGAGGGACGCCCAAGCTCCAGTGAGCTGCCAATCAGAACCTAATCGCCGCGGCACACGCAACCATGTTGACGCAGAGGGTACCTGACCAGGAACAGAGACCACCTGCGACTGACTGCCCACTCAAAACCCGGAAGAGCCCATTTTTAGAGATTTATGATCGCGAAGCGACCCCTTTTATCCAACAAAATCACACCAGACTTTT
>SLTB01000157.1 GCA_007130155.1 Pseudomonadales bacterium | reverse complement strand
GAATCCGCCTGGGCCGCGTTCCGTGAGCGTATGTTCGGTGGCGAGTTTGTGTTTCATCCGGACCGAAACTCGGTGGCGTCGTTGGCGCAACCCATGCTCGTGCTGCGTGGCGATGATGCCTACCATCCGGCGTCGGTATCGGAGGCGCTGGTCGAGGTGGCGCCGCGGGCGGAGCTCCTGCGTTGCTGGAAGGACGGTGCTGACCGCGATGCCGCCATCCAGCGGATCCGGGGGTTTCTGATGGCGTATTCGTGAATTCAGGCGCACTTGTGTATCATTAGAAAACATTATGATTGATTTCAATACACATATCCGGGGTCGGTCCTGACCTCCGGCTTGCGCTTCATGCTTGGGTTCAACATCAGCCTGCGCACGATTGGTCTCGCCATGCTGCTGCTGCCGGTGGCTCTGTTCACGGCCGTGGTGGTAACGGCCATCGTCCGGGTGGCGGAGGCTGCCCTCGAGGAGCGGCTGCAGGGTGAGATCGAGCTCATCGCCCGTGCCGTGGCCCCGCTCATCTCCCGCCACATCGATCAGGGTGATGTCTTTCTGGTTCGACAGTCGCTGCAGGGCGTGTTCGACATCGGCCGGGTCTATGGCGCTGCCGTCTACGATCATGAAGGCAACCTGATAGCCCGCGCCGGCCGGGCCGATTCGGAGGTCCAGTCCGAGGCCGACGCGCCGACGGCCGCGGAGGGCGGCAGCTATCGGCAGGTTGGGCAACAGCATGTCTATACCTTCTTCACGCCTCTCTCCGGGCAGGGCGGACGCATCAACGGCCTGTTGCAGGTGAACCGTGAGCGCGCAGAGATCGATGCCGCTCTGAGTCGGCTGCGAACCGGGTCCTGGATAGCATGGGGCACCACGGTGTTGGTGGTGGCCCTGCTGCTCTTCGGCGTCTATCGCCGCCTCATCGAATGGCCCCTGCATCGCCTTCTCGGCGGCATGGACGCGGTGGCTGCAGGCAGCCGCTCGACTCGCATCGCGCTGCGCCAGCCGCGGGAATTCGCGCGCCTCGCCTCGTCGTTCAACACCATGATCGAAGCCGTGGACCGGGCAGAGGCTGGACGTGAGGCCAGCCGAGGGCGCGAGCTCACGTTGCTTGGCAGGCTGCAGGAAACCGAGAAGATTGCCGCCATCGGTCGCGTCGCAGCCGGCATCGCGCACGAACTCGGCGCCCCGCTGTCGGTGATTGCCGGACGGTCCGCGCGCGTCCGGCGCCGGAACAGCGATGCCGATAGTCTTTACGACCTCCAGCAGATCGACCAGGAAACCTGGCGCCTGAAGGCCATCGTTGAACAATTGCTGGAGTACTGCCGGGGCACCGAGCGTGAGCATCGGGCTCTGGATATGCGCGTGGTGGTGGCGTCTGCGGTGCGCGTTGTATCTGAGGAGATCGGCAGCGAGCTCGAGTGTGCATGGCAGGCGCCGGAGGGCGAGGTTCGTGTCGATGGCGATCGGGTGCGCCTCGAGATCGCCGTTACCAACCTGCTGCGCAATGCCATGCGCCATGCAGGAAGGCATGTGCGCGTGGGGCTCGAGGTGGAGGCTGGCCATGCCCTGCTGCGGGTTGCCGATGATGGGCCCGGGGTCGCCGCCGAGGATGCTGATCGACTGTTCGAGCCCTTTTTCACACGCCAGGTGTCCGGGCGCGGTACGGGGCTGGGACTGGCCATCGTCGCCAGCGTGGCCTTCGAGCATGCGGGCGCTGTGGCCTATGCCGGACTCGATCCCGAGCTCGGTGGGGCCGTATTTGAACTGCGCTTGCCGGTGAGCCCATCACCGGCAAGCCGCCATGCAGTCAGGGAGTCCCAAGATGACTGAGCGTGTGCTCATCGTGGAAGACGACGCAGGTGTACGGGACCTTTTGCGTGACGAACTCGAGGCTGAAGGACTCGAGGTCCTGTCCAGCGAGACGCTGCGCCATGCCCGGGAGCTGCTCAATGGCCATGATGTCGATCTGCTGGTCACTGATCTCAGACTGCCGGATGGCAGCGGTCAGGAACTGCTTGAGCAGGTTGTCGCCTTCGCAGATCCGCCGGCTGCGCTGGTGATCACTGCCTTCGGTGGGGTGAGGGATGCGGTCGCCGCACTCAAACTCGGTGCCGATGATTTTCTCACCAAGCCGCTGGATGCCGATCACTTCCTGCTTACGGTGAGCCGGCTGCTCAATCATCGGCGCATGCGCGATGAACTGCAGCGCTATCGCAGTCTGGCGGATGGTGAAGCCTTTCACGGCATGTATGGGTCGAGTCCCGCCATGCGGACCATGTTCGAGCAGATCAGGCTCATTGCCCAGGGTGAAGGTGCCGTGTTGATTCTGGGTGAGAGCGGAACCGGCAAGGAGCTGGTGGCGCGTGCGCTGCATGAGGGCAGTCCGCGTGCCAGCGGGCCTTTCGTCGCCGTGAACTGCGCCGGGATTCCCGGCGAGCTGATGGAAAGTGAGTTCTTTGGTCACGCCGCAGGCGCCTTCACCGGCGCCCGGGGCAGTCATGCCGGCCTGTTTCGTCAGGCTCATGGCGGCACCCTTTTGCTCGATGAGATCGGTGAAATGCCGCTGAGCCTGCAGGCCAAGCTGCTGCGGGTTCTCGAAGAAGGCCGTATCCGACCGGTGGGGGCCAGCGGCGAGGAGGTGGTGGACGTGCGCATCGTGGCGGCCACCAATCGGGACGTACGCGCCCAGGTGAAGGCCGGAGAGCTGCGCGAGGATCTTTATTTCAGGCTGGAGACCTTTGCCATCGATGTGCCCCCCCTGCGTGAGAGGGGGGAGGATCGTGAGATCCTGGCGAGTCGATTCCTGCGGCAGTTCGCAGCACGCCAGGATCAAAGGGTGGAGGGTTTTACCGCAGCCGCCCTGGCCCTGATCCAGCGTTATCCGTTTCCCGGCAACGTGCGTGAATTACGCAATGTCATCGAGCGGGCAGTGCTGTTCTGCCGCGGCAGTGAGATCCGGCCGGAGGATCTGCCAGCGCGCCTGCGCGGATCCGACGACGACGGACTCGGCCTGCCGGAAGGGGCCGGGCCCTTCGGTGATCTGCCTACGCTGGAGACGCTTCAGCAGCGCTATGCCCGCTACGTTCTGAGCCACACCGGTGGCAACAAGAAGCAGGCGGCCGCCATCCTCGGCGTGACCCGTAGCACCCTGTATCGATGGCTGGACCGGCCTGGAGAGGGGGAGGCTGTTAAGAGCTGATATCGGATCAGTGGGTTGGTGTCTGGTAGGGAATCGCCAGCATTTCAACGCGTGTGCGGAAGTCGGGATCTGAATCCATGCGAGCGATCAGGTTTGCCCACTGCTCCTGATCGAGGCCGTTGTTGCGGATGTGGCGGCGCACCTGTCGGCTGACGTCGGTGGATAACTCATCCGGCTCGGCGACGGCATCGTCCAGTGGATCGATGTCGGGCGCTTCCGTTTGCAGAATGCTTGAGACCAGGCCCCAGGCGCGGGCGAAGCGCACCAGGGTCTCCCGGTCTGGTCCTGCTTCCCAGG
>SLTB01000110.1 GCA_007130155.1 Pseudomonadales bacterium | reverse complement strand
TGCTGCGATGGTCACGGAAGAATCCGCGTGGCCACGGAGCCAGAGCCAGCGCAGTGATCATCACCAGCGCGGCCATCAGAAGCCAGGCTGCCTGGCCTGGAGTTTCAACTTCCAGGAGCATTCCTGGCCCCCCTCTTCGGCTCATCCCTATGCCGACTTGGCATTGCACGCTGATCTTAAGCGAGCTTCTGCCGTGGAAACCAGCTGGCGTTAAGGGATGGGGCCTGGTGATGCGCTGCCCTTCGACTGGCAGCGCTGCTTCAGTTCACCCATCCCTGATCCCGGGAAGTGGCTCTCATGGGGCCCGGTCGCGAGCTGACGCAAAGCCGCTAGCTGACGCGAAAATGATTCGCGCAAGCATCCCGATGCCTCTGCCTCTGGTCCTGTGGACAATCGATCCATCGGGCATCGCTTCCTGGGTCCAGTGTGGCCATATTCCCCTTTCCCATGGGCATAGTAGCATCCGGCATTTCGCAAGCGCTTGCCAGCCGGCGTATCATGCCCGCCCGGTCTGGGAGCACGATGAAGCCATGGTCCAGCGTAAAGAAGACTATCCCACGGTTGAATCCCTGGTGGGCAACACGCCCCTCGTGCGCCTGCAGCGCATGCCGGGCGAGACGTCGAACCTGATCCTGGGCAAGCTCGAGGGGAACAACCCGGCGGGCTCGGTGAAGGACCGGCCCGCCATGAGCATGATCCGGCGCGCCGAGGAGCGTGGGCAGATCAAACCCGGCGATACCCTCATCGAGGCCACCAGCGGCAATACCGGTATCGCGCTGGCGATGGCCGCGGCCATCCGTGGCTATCGCATGGTGTTGATCATGCCCTCGCACATGAGCGACGAGCGGAAGGCCGCCATGGCGGCCTATGGGGCAGAGCTGGTCATGGTCACCCAGCAGGAGGGCATGGAAGGCGCCCGCGATCTGGCCGAGCGCATGCAGGCAGAGGGCAAGGGTCTGGTGCTCGATCAGTTCGCCAACTTTGATAATCCGCTGGCCCACTACCAGACCACCGGGCCGGAGATCTGGCAGCAGACCTCTGGGACGATTACTCATTTCGTCTCTTCCATGGGCACTACCGGCACCATCATGGGTTGTTCCCAGTACTTCAAAGAACGCAACCCGGACATTCAGATCGTGGGCCTGCAGCCACAGGATGGTAGTCAGATCCCTGGCATTCGCCGCTGGCCAGAGGCCTATCTGCCCAAAATCTTCGATCGCGCTCGCGTGGACCGGATCATGGACATCAGCCAGCAGGAATCGGAGCAGACCATGCGCCGACTGGCGCGCGAGGAGGGCATCTTTGCCGGGGTATCCTCAGGGGGCTCCATCGCCGCCGCCCTGCGACTTTCTGCCGAAGTGGAAGATGCGGTCATTGTCGCCATCGTATGCGATCGCGGTGATCGCTATCTGTCCACGGGTGTGTTCACTCCCGAGGCCTGAGCGAGGTCGCATTGCGGTTTCTTATCTCTGTTCGTCTCTGCCTTCACGCTGGCCATGAGTTGATGGTCTGATGGCGCGCCGCCGTCGCCTCGAACGCAGCGAGCGCGTCATCGTCTCCGAACTCGATGCCGACGGTGTGGGGCTTGCGGACGCCGGAGGGCTGCGGCTTCGGGTTCGTGGCGGCCTGCCTGGTGAAGACGCTACGGTGAAGGTGCTCAGGCGTCGGCGCAACCGACTTGAGACCCAGGCTGAAGTCATTGGCCATCCCCACGCCGATCGGGTCGCGCCGCCCTGTCCCTGGACGGCGCACTGCGGTGGTTGCGTTCTGCAGCATCTTGCGACGGCGGCGCAGCGTGAGGCCAAACGCGGCCGACTGGCCACCTTGCTCGAAGAGCAGGGCGTGGCGCAGCCCTTGGTCTGGCTGCCCGATGTGCTGGGTCCGAGTACCGGGTATCGCCATAAGGCCCGCCTCGGAGTCCGGCAGGTGCCGGGTCGGCAGGTGATGGTGGGCTTCCGCGAACCCGCCTCATCCCGGGTGGCTGACGTCGAAGCCTGCAGAATTCTGGCGCCGGCGGTGGGCGAGCGTCTGGCCGAACTCAAAGCCCTGGTGGCCACCTTGACCATCGCGGGCGCCATCCCCCAACTGGAAGTCGCCTGCGGTGAGGCCGACTTCGCCATCATTCTTCGCCATCTCCAACCGCTCGGCGAAGGCGATGAGGAGCGCCTGATCCGGTTTGCCAAGGTCAGCGCTGGCCAGATCTATCTGCAGTCGGCAGGTCCCGACAGCGTGGTCAGGCTGTGGCCGGAGGAGGGTGTTGAGCGGCTGCACTACACCTTGCCGAACTTCGGGCTGCGCTTCGCCTTCCACCCGCTGGATTTCGTGCAGGTCAATCCGGCCATCAATCGCAAGATGGTGGCTCTGGCCCTGGATCTGTTGGCGCCAAGGCCCAAGGACAGCGTGCTTGATCTGTTTTGCGGGATCGGTAACTTTACGCTGCCGTTGGCCACTCTTGCAGCAGCAGTACATGGCATCGAGGGCAGTGAGGGCCTGGTGCAGCGGGCGCGGGAGAATCTGGCGACCAATCGGACTGTCTTGGGTGACTGCCGGGTGACGTTCGCTGCCGCCGATCTCTACGCGGACGGCTTCGATGTCGGTGAGCTGCCAAAGGCCGACCTGCTGCTCCTCGACCCGCCGCGCTCCGGTGCCGAGCGCATCGCCCGTGGCATCGCGGGGATGTCGCCGCGCAGGGTGGTGTACGTGTCCTGTCATCCCGGGACGCTGGCCCGCGATGCGCGCCTGCTCGCGGAAGGAGGCTATGTACTCACTGCCGCGGGCATTCTCGACATGTTCCCGCACACAGCTCATGTCGAGAGCATCGCCGTGTTCGAACCGAGGAGTTGAGCAGACATGGTGAAGGTGAGACAGGATCGCCCACTGGCCGAAGACGGCCATGTCGATCTGCTGGCCTGGGTGAACAACCTGGCTCGGCGCGCGCATTTGCCTCATCCAGAGCGGCTCGTGGCCGCGGCGCGATTGGCACAGCGTGCCGAGGCCGCCGGCAGGCTCTGGGCATCTGGCGATTCCGGTTTCGAGATGGGCCTGGAGATGGCCGACATTCTGGCCGACCTGCGGGTGGACGAGGATGGTCTGGTTGCAGCGCTGCTCTACCGCGCAGTGCGTGAGGAACAATTGCCGCTGACGGAAGTGGAGGCCGGCTTCGGTTCGGAGGTGGCACACCTCATCGAGGGTGTGTTGCGCATGGCCGCGGTGAGCGCCCTGCAGCTGACCCCATCGCCGCGGCTGCTCGGCGACGCCGATGAACAGATCGAGAACGTCCGCAGGATGTTGATTGCGCTGGTGGACGATGTCCGTATCGCCCTGCTGAAGCTTGCAGAGCGGACCTGCGTCATGAGGGCGGTGAAGACGGCGACTCCCGAACGGCAGGAACGGGTGGCCCGCGAGGTGGCGGATGTCTATGCGCCGCTGGCCCATCGGCTGGGCATTGGCCAGTTGCGCTGGGAGCTCGAGGATCTGGCTTTCCGCTATCTCGAGCCCGAGGGCTACCGGCGCATCGCAGCCCTGCTCAAGGAACGACGTGAAGCGCGCCAAGCTTATATTGACGACGTCATCGCAGTGCTTGGACGTGAGCTCGAAGCCACGGGTATCGATGCGGTCATTCAGGGTCGACCGAAGCACATCTACAGCATCTGGCGGAAGATGAAGCACAAGGGCGTGGATTTCGATGAGATCTACGACGTTCGCGCCTTGCGCATTCTGGTGGGCCCGCTGCGGGACTGCTACGGCGCCCTGGGTGTGGTGCATGCACTCTGGCGCCATGTACCTCATGAGTTCGACGATTACATCGCCACGCCCAAGGAAAATGGCTACCGATCCATTCACACGGCAGTGATCGGACCCGAGGGCAAACACCTGGAAGTGCAGATTCGCACCCACGAAATGCACGAGGAGGCAGAGCTTGGTGTCTGTGCCCACTGGGTCTACAAGGGCAGCGATGCCACTGCGGACCGCCACTATGAAGAGAAGGTGGCATGGTTGCGCCAAGTCCTCGAATGGCAGGAGGAACTCGGAGACCTCGGCCAGCTCGGCGAGAGTCTGCGACGGGACTTCGATTTCGATCGCATCTATGTGCTTACGCCTGAGGGGCACGTGCTCGGAATGGAACCCGGATCCACCGCCCTCGACTTCGCCTATCGCATCCACACCGAGATCGGTCATCGCAGTCGGGCTGCAAGAGTGGATGGCCGCATCGTGCCGCTGAATTATTCGCTGCAAACGGGCGAGAAATTGGAAATCCTCACCGACGACGACGCCGAACCGTCGTCCAGCTGGCTCAACCCCAATCTGGGTTTCCTGCGCACATCCCGTGCGCGCGCCAAGGTGCAGGCCTACTTCCGCGCCCGCGATCGGGAGCGCAATGTGGCTGATGGCCGATCTATCGTGCTTCGCGAGCTCGAGCGCATGGTGATTCACACTGACGAGTTGCCAGGCCTGGCACAGACGCTGCGTTTCGCCAGCGTGGATGAACTGTTTCATGCTGTAGGCACTGGGGATCTGAGGCCATCCAGGGTGCTGCGCGCGGCGCAGCATCTCAGCGATCAGCAGACCGGAGGCAGTCAGCTTTCGCTATTGCCATCACGCTTCAGCGCTGATGATGCTGCCGGAGCCAGCCCGGCCTTCAGCGGCGTTGGTAATCGATCGGTGGAACTCGGTGCCTGCTGCCAGCCGCAAACGGGGGATGCGATCCTCGGTGAAGTTCTGGCCCGGGATGGTGTGGTGGTGCACCGGCGCGATTGCCCCCATGCCCAGCGCCTGGTTCGTGAGCAGAGTCCACGGGTGATCGTGGTCGACTGGGGGCAAGTGCCGGGGCAGCGGATGCCCTTCGACGTTCGAATCAGTGCCTATAATCGCGCCGGGTTGCTGCACGATGTCTCCGCCGTGTTTGCCGAAGAGCGCGTCGACGTGCTGTCTACGACGGCCAGTACGGATCGTGAAACTTCGACTGCAGTCATTGAATCGACGCTGGAACTCGATAGCCTCGAAATGCTCGGCCGCATCATGGATCGCATCAGCCAGATTCCCAATGTCATCGATGTCCGGCGCAGTTCACGCTGATCGCCGGAAGTGGTCACCTGAACTGTGGGTTGGGGTCGAGCGGACGGTTACGCTGCGGCTGCCGGAATTCGCCCGGCTGTCAACGATGAGGCTCGCTGACCCTGTGCTTGTCGCCCTTTGCTTGTGGCCCTCGGAAGCTATGTGTAATGTGCTGCGCTTCGCGTGTGGAGAGCATCAGGGTGTCGATGCGGGCACCCACCATCAAGGGGACAAACCATGAGGATCATCCTGCTTGGCGCGCCCGGCGCCGGTAAGGGCACGCAGGCCCAGTTCATTACCGAACGGTTCGACATTCCGCAGATTTCCACGGGAGATATGCTGCGTGCCGCGCGCAAGGCCGAAACTGCGCTGGGCAAGAAAGCAGATGGCTATATGTCTGCCGGTGAACTGGTTCCGGACGATCTCATTATCGCCCTGGTCAAGGAACGCATTGCCGAGGCGGATTGCGCCAAGGGTTTTTTGCTCGACGGTTTTCCGCGCACGATTCCCCAGGCCCAGGCGCTGGAGGATTCGGGCGTCGAAATCGATCACGTGATCGAGATCGACGTCGCTGACGAAGAGATCGTCAA
This sequence comes from Pseudomonadales bacterium, assembly GCA_007130155.1. Taxonomy (GTDB): domain Bacteria; phylum Pseudomonadota; class Gammaproteobacteria; order Pseudomonadales; family Azotimanducaceae; genus SLTB01. The sequence goes on along the minus strand of SLTB01000110.1, from coordinate 7,564 downwards.
GCGGCTGTCGGGGCGCCGCGTTCATGAAGGCTCGGGAAGGGTCTATCACATCGAATTCAATCCACCGCAAAAACAAGGCGTCGATGACGTCACTGGCGAAGCCCTGGTCCAGCGAGTGGATGACCAGGAAGAGACCGTGCGCAAGCGCCTTGAGGTCTACCAGGAGCAGACTCGGCCGCTGGTGGATTTTTATCAAAAGCTGGCGGCCAGCAGGCCGGGCATCGCTTTTCATAGTATTACCGGCGTTGGCAGCATGGATGACATCTGCGCGCAGATTACGGCTGCGCTCGCGGATTGACGCCTTCCACATGCAGGTCGAGCACTTGGGTGCTATGCAATGCTCATCCATAGCCTTTGCCTTGGAGTGAAGTCTGCGTTCGCACGTGCGACTCTTTGCCATCGTTGGAATTTGAATTCACTTCGGATTCATTTGCTCAAACCGGGCGATGCCCTGGTGGTACCACTGGTTTGGTGACAAGCGGAACATGCATCCCCGCTGTCTTCGCGTCTGGCAAATTGACGCTGTAGCAGGGATGCATTGTTAGGCTTTATTCCCTATCATTTCGCAAGATCACAAAGATCCGTCGTCTTGTGGTCGGGTGAACTCATAAATGTCGAGGAGAAGACCATGGCCAGAGCGCCGAAGTCCGGAACCGTACGTCGCGCCACGACCAGGAAAGCTGCCGCGCCGCGCAAACGCGCAGTGGCCAAGGCCCCAGCCAAGAAGGCTTCACCCGCCAAGCGTGCTCCGGTTCAAACCGCAGCGCTTGCACGAGCGGAAAAGGCTGCAGAGAGTGCCCGCAAGCAGATCGAGACCGAGCGCAAGCGCCTGGCCGATGCTCGCAAGAAGGTGGCTGCTGCTGCTGCAAAAGCCAAGGGTTCGGCTCGCAAGGCAGACAAGAATGCGGTGAAGGCCGCTCGCAGCAAGGTTGCGCTGGCCAACGCCAAGATGCGAACTCTGCGCGAAAAAGCTGCAACCAGCACGGCAGCGCTGAAGCAGGCCAAGGCCGAAGCTACAGTAAAAGCCAAAGTCGAAGCCATCAGGAAGCGCGTGGATGCGGCCAATCAGGCAGCCGAAGCGAAGCTCGGCGAAAGGATCGAAAAGGCCGTCGCCGCGTACAGGAAGAAGAAGGCTGCCGAATTGAAGCGCGCCGAATCCAAGCGCTCACGCAAGCGTGAACAGACTGCCCGCACGCAGATCCGCAAGGTTGAGCGTCAGGCCAAAGCCACCAAGCGCGGCGGCTCCAAGGCCGCCAAGGGAAGCCCGCGTCGCGCAGCGACCAAGGATTCCTGACGCATCCATTTCCGGCGTTCTGAACGGCCTGCCCTTCGTGGGCAGGCAGGGCGCGGCTTTCTCATCTTCCCCAACCTGCCAACGGCAGGACCCACACCTTTTCCCCTGCTTCGAGATTGCCCTGCTGTCGGGGGAGGTCAATGAGGCAGTTGCCGGCGCTCAGGGCTGAAAGGATGTTGGAATCCTGACGTGCATCGGCCGTCACCTCGATATGGCCGTCGCGTGTGACGCGGTACTCCCCCCGCTGAAAGTCCCGCCGACCGGGCCGTTTTTTAATGGGTTGGGTCAGGGTTGCTGGAAAACGTGGCGGCGCTTCGATGTTTCTGGCACCGCCGAGGCGCTGCAGTGCGGGCTTCACCAGCAGCAGGAATGTCACCATTGAGGACACTGGATTGCCTGGCAGGCCGAACAGAGGACGGCCGCCGAAAAGTCCGTAAGCGAATGGCTTTCCCGGTTTCAGCGCCAGTCTCCAGAAGCTCACCTCGCCGGCCGCGGCCAGCACGTCGCGAACGTGATCAGCGTCGCCCACTGACACGCCGCCCGAACAGATGATGGCATCCGCCTTCGTCGCAGCGTCCAGCACTCGACGTAATGCTCCGGGATCATCGTTTGCGTGCTCCACCATCATGACGTCAGCGCCGCTATCCCTGGCCAGTGCGGCCAGCATGGGTGCGTTGCAGTCGTAGATCTGCCCTGAATCGAGGGGCATGCCCGGGGCGCATAGTTCGTCGCCGGTCGTCACGATGGCCACCCGCGGTCGGGAATGGACCTGCACCTGGTCGATGCCGGCTGCAGTCAACAGGGCGAGTCGAGCAGCGTGCAGGTAATCACCGGCTACGGCGAGAACCTGTCCGGCCTGCACGTCACCGCCGCGGGGACGAACGAATGCGCCGGCTTCGGGCGGGCTTTCGAAGCGCACGCGGCCACCCTCGACGACCCGTGATTCCTCCTGGGCAATGATGGCATCGGCACCGCCGGGCAGCGGTGCACCGGTGAAGATCCGTGCACAGCATCCAGGCGCCAGCGCCGGGCCGGGTGCGCTACCGGCCAGTATGCGTTGACTGACCATGAGGGCGTCACCCTGCAGCAGAGCCGCGTCGCTGCTCGCGACGGCGTAGCCGTCCATCGCCGAATGGGCGAAGGGTGGTACGGCCGAGACGGCGCGCTGGGTCGCAGAAAGGTAGTGGTTGTGGGCCAGTGCGATGGGCAGTAATTGGCAATTGGGCAGCGGCTCAAGGCTGCTCAGCAGGCGTTCGAGGGCCGTGTCGAGATCGAGCAGTTCGGTCATATCGGCCTCTTGCTGAGATTGGGGGCGGCAGTCCTTCCATCATTCACAGGCTTCTTGATGGACGTTGGCAACGAGTGCGGTGTAGCGTCACAACCCGGTATTCTACGCAGCATTCTAACCACCCCGGCCTTCCTGTGGACGCGCCGGGTCTGCTTTCTTCGTTTCCTATTCAGGCAGGGAGTTGCTATGCAGGCTGTGCTCGCGCTCGATACTTCCACCGACGTTTGCTCCGTGGCGCTCGAGCATGGCGGTCGCGTGCACTTCCGGCATCAGCTCGAAGCTCGCGCCCACAACCGATTGCTGCTGCCGATGATCGAGGAGGTTCTGGCGGAGGCTGGACTGTTGCCGTCAGATCTCGATGCTCTGGTCTTCGGCCGAGGTCCTGGATCATTCACTGGACTGCGTATAGCTGCGGCGGTCACCCAGGCGCTGGCGTGGGCTCACGACGTGCCGGTGCTCGGTGTCTCGTCGCTGGAAGTGCTGGCTGCGGAAGCTTTGCAACGCGTTCCCGCTGCCACGGGCGTCATCACCCTGATTGATGCCCGCATGGGGGAATGTTATTGGAACGTCTTCGCAGTGACGTCCGCTGCGCCGGAGGCCCTCGGAGAAGATGGACTCGATGCACCGACGGCCATCAGTGTTCAACTGGAAGCGCGTTGCGCTGCCCAGGCCGGTATGTGGCTGCTCGTCGGAGCGGAATTGTTGCCGGAGTCCCTGCGGCCTGCCTGGCAGGGCTGCGAACTGATCGCAATGGATGCCGTGATGCCCAATGCCCGGACGCTGCTGACGCTGGCCACGCCGCGACTGCGGGTGGGCGAGGGACGTCCCGCAAGCGAGGCCGTTCCGGTCTACCTGCGTGATGCGAGCCGCTGGCGGCAGCTGGATGATCCGTCTCCAGATCGCCGGGTCAGCGAATGACCGGCAACGTCTCCGTAGCGTTGCAGTTCGATCCGCATACTTTGCCGGTTGCGTTGAGACCCTGGTTGGAAGCGCTGCCTTCTTCGGCGGAACAGTCGGCGACTGGTTTTGTCCTGCGGTTTCTGGACGATCGGTTGCAGTTGCTGGCCCCGGACCCTGTGCTTGGTGAGCTCGAGATCGATCTCGGTCGTGGTCAGGCGGGATATCGCGGTGCCCGTGCCCGTAATGAGCGGCTGGTGCGGGCCTGCGGTGTGCGTGAAGGCAGCGTGATCGTCGATGCCACGGGTGGGCTCGGCACGGATGCGTGGCTGCTGGCCAGCGCGGGCGCCCGGGTGACCGTCCTCGAACGCCACCCGGTGGTGGCGGCCCTGCTGGCGGATGGACTGCGGCGAGCAGGTGTCGGGCGTCCGGAGATTGCCGGGCGTATCGACCTGACCTGTGTGGACAGTCGAGTGGCGCTGCCGCGCTGGCAGCAGCCGCTGACGGCCATCTACATGGATCCCATGTACCCGCCGCGGCGCAAGAGCGCTTTGGGCGATCGCCGCCTGCGGCTGCTGGCGGCATTGTTTGCTGCCGAGGGAATAGCTGAGAGTGGGGATGATGTCGGCGGCCTTCTGGCTGCGGCCAGGGCGGCACCCGCCTTGCGTGCGGTGCTCAAGCGCCCCCAGCGGGAACCCTTGCCTGCGGGTGCGCCGACGCCTGATTACAGTCTTGAAGGTCGCTCCACCCGCTTTGACGTCTGGCGGCGTGCGGATATTGTGATGTAGCGGCTGATCGGCAGATTCGGTGCCGTCGGGCGCCTTTTGAATCCGATAGGTTGTCGATGGCTCCAGAATAACAGCCCAGTGAGGGCGTTCGCGCGCTGTCTTGAAGAGCACAAGTCTGCCTGCAGCCAGACGTCGGGCCTACATAAACCCCCTCGAACACGCGGGAGGCACTGGGGGTGAGGCCCCAGAGCCTGAGCTCAGTTGCCATGCCCGCCTTGATACATCAATTCGATATCGGGCGCTTCCTCGCTCGGCTCTTCCCTCGCGCCGCGATCGGCATCGCGCCGCCGGGTCTGCACTTCCCAGACGGAGCGGTATTTGCGATCGCTGACGCTGGCGACGTCATCGGGCGTACGCAGGATCGTGGGGCGCAGGAATACCAGCAAGTTGCGTTTAGTGCGCTCGGTGCTGGTGGAGCGGAACAGACGACCAGCCAGCGGCAGGTCGCCGAGGAAGGGCACCTTGCGGCCGCTCTCCTGGATGTCGTCCTGGATCAGGCCGCCGAGGACAATGGTTTGGCCGTCGTCGGCCAGAATCGTGGTGCGGATGGTGCGCTTGTTGGTGACGATGTCGGAGAAGCTCTGATCGCCAACCTGGGCACCGGTTTCCACCGAGGAAACCTCCTGTTCCACCTCGAGGCGCACCGCGTTGCCGTCGTGGATGTGCGGGATCACGCGCAACGTGATGCCCACGTCTTCGCGCTGAATTGTGGTGAAGGGGTTTTGGGCGCCAGTACCGGTGGTGGTGAAGCTGCCGGTTCGGAAGGGTACGTTCTGGCCCACGATGATGGTGGCCTCCTCGTTGTCCAGCGTCAGGATGCTGGGCGTGGACAAGAGGTCGGAGTCGCTGTGAGTGCCGATGGCCTGCAGGATGGCGGCGAAGGAAACGCCGCTGGAGAGCCGGGCTACCGCCAGGGTCGGTGAGGTCACGTTTGCAGCACCCGTCAGCAGATCGCTGTCATCGCCGCTGCCCAGCGCCGGCCCGAGGAGCGACTGTAGCGCCTGCCCGAGCGGACTGACGATGAGGGGAATGGTCGAGCCGTCCCGATCGATGGCCGCGAGATCGACCCCGATGTTCTGGCGGGCGTTGATGGAGACCTCGACGATGGCCGCCTCGATCAGTACCTGGGTGCGGCGGACGTCGAGCTCGTCCAGGATGGCGGTGATTTCCACCATGGTGGCAGGGTCGGCGCGCACCACGAGGGCATTGAGGGAGGGATCAGCCTTGATGCTGGTGCGCATGCGGCGACCGTTGGCATCATCCTGGTCGGAGAGCATTTCGGCGAGAATGCCCGCGAGCTGTTCGGCGCTGCCGTGGCTCAGGCGGAACACCTGGGTGGAGCCCAGGACTGTGGCGGGTTGATCGAGCTGTCCGATCAAGGTCCGCAGCTCGGTAATGGAGGCTGGGTTACCGCGCAGCACCAGGGAATTGTTGCGGGCGTTGGCCACCACCTGCACCGCCTGGGGGCCACTGGCATTGCGACCGATCTGGTTCGGGGCCAGGGCCTGGAGCAGCTCGACCATATTCTCCACCCAGGCTTCCTTGAGCGGGATCACGCTCACAATCTCGTCCTGGGCCACGTCGATCTCGCGAATAATGGCTTCCATACGCCGGATGTTCTCCGCGTGATCGGACAGGATCACGACATTCGGCTGATCGACCGAAGCCACATGGGAATATTGGGGAATAAGGGGCCGGAGGATCTTCACCAGTTCACTGGAAGCGACGTTGGTGGCAGGTATGACCCTGGTGACCATGAGTTCGCCGTCGCTGGTGGGATCGAAGTCCTGGCCGCTGGCACTCTGCTTGGCGAGGGTTTGCTGGACGATACGCACCACGTCACCGGCCGGGACGGCGGCAAAGCCGTGAACGCGCAGCACACTTTGGAAAAGCTCGTAGACGCCGTCCGCGGTCAGGGCCGCCGAGGAGATCACCGTGACCCGGCCCTTCACCCTGGGGTCCACCACGAAGTTGCGACCACTGATTCGTGACACCTGGGTGATGAACTCGCCGAGGTCCGCATCCTTCAAGTTGATCGTCCAGGTCTGCCCCTGGTTGCCGACTGATGCAGGCACCAGCAGGGCCAGAAGTAGGAGAATGGTCGCGAAGCGCGGCAGCGGATGGGCATTCATGTGCGGGCGGGCCTCATTGGCGCGGGATGCGCGTGGTGACGAAGAAGCGGCGCTCGCCGCGCTGGATCTCGAGTCTTGCCGTGCCGGAGTCGAGAATGCCGTCGACGGCAGCGGCATCCTGCTGCAACTCGGTGATCTGCCGGCCGTTGACGGTGAGCACCACATCCCCCGCGCGAAGGCCGATGCGGGCGAGGTCCGCAGAGGATGCCTCATTGCCCACCCGATAGCCCTGACTATCGCCAAGTTGGACCGCTTCCACGCCGAGATCGCGCAGCGCCGACTCTGGATCGGACTCCAGGCGCTGACGGTAGTTGCTCACCAGTTCGCGGAGGCCGGTACCGGTGCTCTGATTCGGGGCGGACGCTTGCTGGCCAGTCACGCTGCCTGTGCCCGGAGTCGGCCGCCGACGGGTCTCGAATTCAGTTGTCTGGGCGCTGTCGTCTCCATCCATCAGCCCCGCGCCGGCCTGGGGTTCAGCATCGGCCGCGCCAGGCAGTGTGCTGGCTGTGAAACCCCGAGCTGCGCCGGCCTCCGGGAAACGAAGGGTTTCCAGGGCACCGCCGCGGCGCAGTACGATGCGGTCCTCCAGAACCCGCACCAGCTCGGCGTTACCTGGCATGCGGTCGCCGATGAAGAAAAGCCTGCCATCGCGATTCCGCTCCGCAACGATGGCTGAAGAAGTGCCGTCTAAGGTTCCCAGGAAGACACCCTGGAGTTCGAGCTGCAGGCGAGTCTCGGGAGCGTCGAGGGCTGCGACTTCGGCGCTGTCGGCGAGACCGAAGAGGTTCATGGCGGCAATGTCGCGGGCAGAGGCCGCTTGCCGTTCCATGGCCACCGTCCGCGGGGCGCTGCTCGTGGCGAGGTTTATGTCGGTTTCAGCCCCGCCGAGGAAAAACCATGCACCGTCGGCCAGGACCCAGGCGATCAGGATGGCCAGCAGTATCTTCAGCGGTGTGATGATTCTGTCCGTGATGGCGTCCAAAATGTCTCCGCGTGGAGTGGACTGGCGCAGTCCTGTTGGGGACGATTCTGGCGCATTTCTGCGGCAGTTCCCACCCGTGGAAACCGTCCGAAGGTATGGGTTTCCAGCGGTCAAGGCGGCGTCAGCGTTGCTGCCGACCGCGTGCTGAAAGCTGCTGGTCCTGGTCCTGGTCCTGGTCCTGGT
>SLTB01000034.1 GCA_007130155.1 Pseudomonadales bacterium | reverse complement strand
TCATCTCGTTGCGGGTCAGGGTGCCGGTCTTGTCGGAGCAGATCACCGTCACCGATCCGAGGGTTTCCACCGCAGGCAGGCGGCGAATGATCGCGTTGCGTTTGGCCATGCGCTGGACGCCGATGGCCAGGGTGACGGTCATGACCGCCGGCAGCCCCTCAGGAATCGCAGCCACGGCAATGCTGACCGCGGCGAAGAACAGCTCTCCCCACTCGCCGCCCCAAACCAAAAGGCCGATGGCGAAGGTGAATGCGGCCAAAGCGATGATTCCCACGCTCAGGGCCCGAGTGAAGTCATCCATGCGCTCGAGCAGTGGCGTCTTCAGGGACGGGATGGACGAGAGCATGCCGCTGATGCGACCGATTTCGGTGGCGTCGCCGCTGGCCACGACGACGCCCTTGCCACGCCCCGTGGTGAGCAGGGTGCCGGAGAAGAGCATGCAGAAGCGGTCGCCGACGCCGGCGTCTTCCTCCACAGGCTCAACCTGTTTGTGCACGGCCTCTGATTCGCCGGTGAGCGCGGCCTCCTGAGCCTGGAGGTTCTTGCGCTCGAGGAGGCGGATGTCCGCCGGAACTCCGGCGCCGGCGTCGAGCAGAACGATGTCCCCAGGCACCAGTTCTTCGGCATCGATCTCCCGGTCACGGCCCTCGCGCAACACCCGCGCCTTACGGGTGAGCATGCTCTGAACGGCTTCGAGCGCCCGCTCCGCCCGCCCTTCCTGGATGAAGCCGATAATCGCGATGATCACCACGACAGCGAAAATCACTCCGCTGTCCAACCACTCGCCGAGCGCGGCAGTAACGATACCCGCAACGATCAGCAGATAGATGAACAGGTTCTTGAACTGGTTAGCCAGGCGCATAAGTGTCGAGCGCTTGGCTGCAGAGGTCAGGCGGTTGGCACCAAAGCGCTCTCGCCGCGCCGTGACTTCCTGTTCGTCGAGCCCCTTGTCCGGATCGGTGTCGAAGTGCTCGACGACCTTCTCTGCGGACCAGGCATGCCAGCTCGACTGGCCAGACGCTTCGCCGCTGGCACCGCCGCTCGCTCCCTCATCCATCTCGCCCATTGGGTTGGACCTCCCGCTCCCAGCCGACAATCGGGTCACTGAGCCGTATACCCACCATCGATCACCAGCTCACTGCCGGTGATGAATTTGGCTTCGTCGGATGCCAAGTAGAGCACACCATAGGCGATGTCATCCGGCTCGCCGACATGCCCGACAGGATGCTTCGCCGCCAGGGCCTCCCGAAAGGCTTCAGGCCCCTCAGGCGCATCGTTTGCGAGCGCTTCGACCAGCGGCGTCCAGATGTATCCAGGATGCAGCGAGTTCACTCTGATGCCGTCCTTGGCATAGAGCAGGGCATCGGTCTTGCTCATGAGGCGAACCGCTCCCTTGGAGGCATGGTAGGGAGGCAGATCCGGTGCACTGATGATTCCGTAGATCGAAGACAGGTTGATGATGCTCCCGCCGCCCGCCTCCCGCATGTAGGGTATGACATGCTTGCTGCAGAGGAAGACGCCGCGGACATTCACGTCCATGACTGCATTCCATTCGTTCAGCGTGATCTCGTCGGTGGGTTTGTTGACGCCCGCAATGCCGGCGTTGTTGACCAGGACGTCCAGGTGGCCGAAAACCTGTCTTACTTCGCGGAAGGTACGCTCGACTGCCGCCTCGTCGGTCACGTCGAGGTGCCAGTAACGAGCGTTTCCACCAACCTGCTCGATCCGCGCAACCGTAGCCTGCCCCTGGTCATCGTCAGTGTCCGTAACCGCGACTGCCGCCCCGGCCCCGGCCAGTCGCTCACAGGTCGCCGAGCCTATACCCTTGGAACCTCCGGTCACCACCGCCACCTTGCCTGCCAGCCGTCCGTTCATCCTGCGTCTCCTTCCTGTGTGCCCGTTCCAATAGCCCGTGCCTTCGCATGCCTCCGGCCGCCATCCAGCATGCCCTTGGGGTCTGCGATCTCGCAGCATCAGACGTCACAACGGCCAAGCGATGGCTGGCTTCACTGCGCATGACCCGCGTGGGGAGCCCAGGCATCGCCACCGTGACGACGTGCAGGAACATTCGCGCCCAAGCTTCCCTCGGAGAAGGGTGCGTGTACCGGCCCCTCCTTACGGTACGCCACTGCCGCATTGATGCCGCATTGAAGCGGCAATCAAGCGGCAAACGCTAGCGCCCTCTCCACCAGCCCGCATTGACCCCAGTCAACGGATACCTGGGATAGCCTGCTTCGGCCACCCGAGTTCGTCGTAGCGCAGCTGCCGACGAGGCAGGGTGCCGCATCGTCGAAGGTGAAGCCCTCGGGATCAGTCAGGAAAGACTTCGGCAACAGCGGACACCTGCCCAATGCCTCCAGGGCAACCCTGGTTCGGCGCAGACGACCCCGAGAAACCGCCGGCGACGCAGGACCCTCCCCAGCTATCGGAGGCACCTGGCAGCGATAGGCCGATAGCAGATACGTGGAATCCCTGATACCCGACGCTGGAATTTCAGATGACCCTCACTTCGGTCGATAGCCATCGTCGCGTCGACACATACGGATCGGGAGTCTCTCATGACCATCTATCCAAAAAGCCGCATTCATGGCCAGTCGGAGCCCCACTTCCCTGGCGACCGCCATCGTCTCCGCCGGCCCATTGACCGCAGTGACACTCGCCTCGTCCGCCGCGACCAACACCTGCTCCAGGCTGGGGCACCCATCGCACATCCATGGCTGGTCGTCGCCGGCATGCTCAAGAGCTATCGCCTCGATGCTGATGGCGAAGAGCAGGTCCTGGACTTCCATGTACCCGGGGACATCATCGGTCTCGAGGCAGTGGTCCAGGCAACGGCCGATCACTCTATCATCGCACTCGACACCTGCAACGTCCGCGCCTTGCCTGCCGATGTTTCCGCGGTTGATGCTACGGAAGCTGAGTCTTACACCCAGATGATCATCGATGGCATGTACCAGGAGATCCTGCGCCTCACGCGACGTCTGAACATGAGCGTCGAGCCTACCGACCAACGCCTCGCCGGCTGGTTGCTCGAGTTCTCAGAGGCCCAGCGCCGCCGAGGCCTCAAGCCATACGAGTTCCGCCTTCCGATGCGACGTCGCGATCTCGCCCTCTACCTGGGCCTGGCGACCGAAACCCTCTCGCGCGCTTTCACCCGTCTGCGCAACCGTGGCTTGGTCGCAGTCAACAACTACGAGATCCGGATTCTCGACGCCGAGGGACTGGGCGCGCTCGCGGGCAAGGATCGGGAAGCAGCCCATGCAGACCAGGCCAAGGGTTGAATCCGGGAGCTATCCCCGAAGGGCTCGATCCGGCCAAGCCCTGACTTCGAACATCCTTCCCAGACTGTTCGAGGTTCACCGTTGCTTTTCGCCCGACTTCGAGCACCTTGTTGACGCCGGTCAATGCTTGGCGGGGCTGTATCCTCGAAGATGTCATGGCCGTGCAGCGGAATGGTGAGGCGTATCTGTCGGAGCTCCTCCCCCCCCCAGTAACTCCGACTGAATTCACTGACAATCTGATCGACAGGGAGCCCGCCCCCCCTCTCCCCAAATGATCAGAGCGCCCCGCTGCACGGCCTCCTTCTCACCACAGTTCTTGCCAGCGGACATCCAACCGCGCGCAGCAAAGCCACGCCACCAGCCGACCGACTAACCGAACAAGGCAAGATTCAAAAGGCGTTTCGGGGTAACAAGACGTTCCGAAGCATCGAGATATCACGACCTCGGTACATCACGACCAGAAAGCATCCAGACTGCAGCCATGGACGAGGCCCTCTCGGCAGCTTCGAAGCGGCCAGGCCTCCAGGTGTCCAGCCCGCATATCTCACCGATGCGCGAAGCGAGGGCGTGGAGATGTCAGAAAGGACAGGGCGCGCGACAGTTCGGGCGCGCAGGCGTACTTGACCGTACCTCGACCGATTCGCCGGGAGCGAATCGCGTCGCACGCAGTGCGCCCGCAGGGTGCGCACCATGGAGGGTCCGCAACAGTGCAACAGCAGCGGCGGAGCGGCAGGAATGGCCGGCATATCCGCGTCCGCAGCCGTGAATCGGTGAGATTTGCGGGCTAGGAGCTACTGGGCACAGGCAGAACCCGTCGCGCCAGCGCCATGCATCACCTTCTGAGCCAGCGGGCGTACGCCCCTGCCTGATGACGCCATAGACGGAGAGGCTGATACGGATTGACCAGCACGCCGAATACCTACCGCTGACTTGACGGATTCGGTGATTCCAGAAGCTGCGCCGCCACAGGCCTGCTCACTGCAGCACGAAGCTCACACGGATGTCGACCCGGTAGGCGGCGATCTGTCCGTTCTCGATCTTGAGCTTCTGCTCGGATACCCAGGCACCCTTGATGTTCTCTACGATCTTCGACGCCTGCTCAATCCCGTTGCGGATCGCAGCTTCGAAGCCTTCAGTAGATTCCGCAGATATTTCCATGATTTTCGCCACCGACATGGATCTACTCCTCAAATCAGACTGTCACCGAGGCAACCGTTGATCTTCCACCCATCGCAGAGCAGCCACATTGACCGGGGTCATCTGATCGACCGGAAATCGTCAACCTTTCCTGGCTCGTCTTCACGACAGGCACGACCATGGGTAGACGAAGCGCTCACGCCCTTCTTCCCACGTTTTCGATGACGTACGTCAATGCCCCTCACCCCGGCGCCTTCTAACCTGATGCCTGATGGGGGATGTCAGTGATGTTCTCGACAAATGTGGAGGGTTCAGCCATGCGCAGCCTGAGGGAGATCCAGCAACCCTGGAGTTCGAACATCGATCGCTATTTCGATCATCTTTTCAACGATCGCCTGCTTCGCCTGTTCAAGGACGACGACAGTACCGGAGCCATGGAATGGGCACCGGCCGTGGACATCAAGGAGGAGGCGGAACGCTTCGTCATCCGTGCCGATCTGCCAGGCGTGGAGCCTAAGGATGTTGAGGTGACGCCGGACAACGGCGTGCTTTCCATCCGCGGCGAACGCAAGGAAGAGAAGACGGAGGAGCGGGAAGGCTATCGACGATCCGAGCGTTTCAGCGGGAGCTTCTTTCGGCGGTTCACGCTCTCCGATGCAGTGGATGGCGAAGCCGTGACGGCGTCTGCCGACAAGGGCGTGCTTGAAATCATCGTACCAAAATCGAAGCATTCCCAGGCGAAGCGGATCATGGTGGAAGGTTGAGCCACCAGCTGCCTCATGGGGCGAACGGAGAGGGTGTGATGGAGGTCAGTGGACGAAGTGCGAACATCTTCGCTAGCAGGGTCGTGGTTCTGGAATGCCCAGAGTGCGATGAACTGCTCATGGTCTGCCGCGGCAAGCTTGCCACCGGGCATCGACTGAACTGCGATCACTGTGGAATGCCATTCACGGTCTCCCATGCTGGCTTGCATGAAAATGATGCCAGGCAGTGGCGCCTGAAACCCGCCGGAAGCGACGCAGCCCAGCGTCGCTGACAGGAGCCAAAGCCCTGATTTGAGTCATCACGATAACGCGAGGTCGGGATGATGAGCCTCGAATTGAGTTCGGAAGATATCCCCCGCTTGAGTCAGGTGCCTCGGCAGTTCCCCAGCCAGGAATCGGTGGGCATCCCGGTCGCCATCGACGATGACCGGCCTGCGCAGCCATGATCGCCCATGGCCCTCTCTCTCCGGGACGAGATCTGGATCACTATATCCGAACGGTCAGTGCCCTTGAGACGCTTGCGCCCGAGGTCGAGCAGGACTTGGCTCGGCGCTATCGCGACCATGGGGATCTGGCTGCGGCACGACAGCTCGTTCTTTCACAGCTGCGCTTCGTGGTTCACCTGGCCCGTTCCTATTCCGGCTACGGTCTGGGCCATGCAGATCTGATCCAGGAAGGCAACGTGGGCCTGATGAAAGCGGTGAAGCGCTTTGATCCCGACTACGGCGTGCGGCTTGTGTCCTTCGCCGTCCACTGGATCAAGGCTGAAATCCACGACTTCATCCTCCGTAACTGGCGCATCGTCAAGGTGGCAACCACCAAGACCCAGCGCAAGCTCTTCTTCAACCTGCGCAGCGCCAAGAAGCGTCTTGGCTGGATGTCCGTCGACGAGGTTCGGGCCATCGCCGCGGATCTCGGGGTGGAGGCCGAGGAAGTGACCCGAATGGAGGCCAGGCTGGCCTCCTTCGACCCCTGCTTCGACGGTGGACCCCTCGATGATGAGGATTCCCTCCAGGCCCCGGCCCAGTATCTGGTGGACGCCCATTCGGATCCCGCAGAACGGTTTGCGGCCGAGGACAGCAGCGCTTCGGCCGAGGGCCGGCTGCGTGAGTCCCTGCAACTGCTGGACGAGCGCAGTCGCGACATCATCACCAGTCGCTGGTTGACGGATGACAGACTCACGCTGAAGGATCTTGCGGCTCGTTATCGGGTTTCGCCGGAGCGTATTCGCCAGATCGAAGCCAATGCCATGAAAAAGCTCAAGGGGACCATGGCGCCCTGAGGCCGGGCCAGAAGACAATGCAAAGGGGTTGTTTACGCATCATCACGACTCCCTCGATTCAATCTCGACACGAGTACGTGGAAGACAATCCGGATACTCGCGCTGCAGAAACTCGATGAGCTTTTCTCTAATCAGAACGCGCAGCTCCCACGCCGTAGGCGAGTCCTTCGAGCTAACGAGTGCGCGAAGCTGCACCGACTGCTCCGTGGCGTCGGTAACCTGAAGGACGCAGACCTTTCCGTCCCAATGCTCGTTGCCCTGGCAGATGCGCTGCAGCTCCTCACGGACGCTCTGGACCGGACATCGATAATCGGTGTAAATAAAGATGCTACCAAGAATCTCGGCGCTTCGGCGTGTCCAGTTCTGGAACGGCTCGCCTATAATTTTTGAAAAGGGCACGATCAACCGGCGCTGATCCCAAATGCGCAAGACCACATAGGTGGCTGCGATTTCCTCGACACGGCCCCATTCGCCATCGATGACGACCACGTCATCGAGACGAATCGGCTGGGTCAGGGCAATCTGCAGCCCGGCAAGCAGGTTTTCGAGCACTGGGCGCGCGGCGAGGCCGATGACGAGTCCCGCAATGCCCGCCGAGGCCAGCAGCGCCGTGCCGAGCTCGCGTACCCGCGGGAAAGTCATCAGCGCGGCGCTGGCCCCCACGATGACCACGAGTGCCATCAGCGCGCGCGCGAGTACGACAATCTGCGTGTGCGCGCGCCGTGCGGCGAGATTGTCGGCGACATCCACATCGTGGCTGCCCCGCAGCAGGATCTCCAGTCCACCGATCAGCGCCAGCACCAGCCAGACGATCGCCCCGTACGCAAGCAGGGTAAGCAGATGGCGCACCACGGCCGGAAGCATCTCGATGGCCGGTAACGCGAGCTGGATGGCGAGCAGCGTCAAGATGGAAAGCGAAGGCCAGCGCAGACGCTCAAACAGACCACTGTCGCGCAGCGCCGGGGCCCGCCGATCCAGCACGCCACGCAGTAGACGGAAGAGCAGGGCATGCAGCAGCGCGCCGCCGGTGATCGCCGCCAACAACCCCAGCGCGCTCCAGCTGATCGATTGCCAATCCATGAGCCCCATCCTTCTCGAGACGTCGGTGCCCACGCCACCACTTTGCTGCCAGACCGCCTGAAACCACGGATCATCGAGCCCTGAGCCGTTGGTCTTCCCGCTCGAAGCCGCGGGTCGGACGCGCTGTTCAGTGACCTGAAGACCCAGCCAGGGTGAACGAGATCGATGCTGACGGCATTGACGGCCGTCAGGGCAGACCGCCTCATTCTCCCTTAATCTTCCGAGGAGCATTGGCGCTTGAGGGTCACATGTACGAAACCTTCGCAGATCGACGCAGGCCTGAGCGACTCGACAGGCAGCGGATATAGCGATGTACCTTCTCGTCGCCGATATCGGAGGTACCCGGGCCAGGTTCCGGCTTCTGGAACCGGAGGGCAGCGGGTCCCACACCCGCTTCGAATCGAGCTGGCCGAGTGCGCAGTTCGATTCGCTCACCACTGCAGTGCAGCACTGCCTGGAACAACTGTCATTGGCGGACCGCAGTCGTATCGAGAGCCTGTGGCTGGCCGTCGCCGGCCCGGTGGCAGACGGCAGGGTCCAGTTCAGCAACCTTCCCTGGGATGCGGACACTACGCCGCTGCGCAGCCAGTTCAGCATGGCAGAGGTTCACCTGGTCAATGACCTGGAGGCGCTGGCATGGGGAATTCCGGCACTGACCTGCGAGCAGGTCGTGAAACTTCAGGCCGTCGAGCCCGACGATGGCCCCCGGCTGGTGATCTCCTCCGGAACCGGTCTCGGCATGGCCGCACTTGTCGGCCACGGCGATCAGATGCGGGCCCTGGGAACCGAAGGCGGTCACTGCGATTTGGCACCGGTGACGGAACGGCAGATCGAGCTGCTTCGGTATCTGCAACGGGACCACGCCCACGTCAGCTATGAGCGCGCGCTGTCCGGCCAAGGTCTGGCCATGCTCTACGACTTTGTCCGTGGGCAGGTGAACAGCCCACTCCCCGCAGACATGGTCGAAGACGAACATTGGCCCGCCGCGGTGACCCGCCTTGCCCTCGTCCGGCATGACCCCGTCGCCCTGGAGGCAGTATCCCTGTTCACGAAACTACTCGGAAGCTTCGCAGGCAACGCAGCGCTGCAGTGGCTTCCCACGGGCGGTATTTTCCTGGCCGGCGGCGTGACGGCAGGGCTTCAGCGAGCGCTCGAGGACGGCGATTTTCTGCAAGCGTTTACGGCCAAAGGCCGCATGCGCCCAGTCCTGGAACGCATTCCCGTCGCCATCGTCACGGCCCCGGAGCCCGGCCTGGAAGGCATCAGCCGCCTGGCGCTCCGCCACCAGCGGAATCGTTGACCCTGATCAACGGCGCTCCGGGCAAGATCGAATAGTCTCCCCCCAGACCCTGAAAGGGTGCGGGCGCGAACCCGAACTCCCGCCAAGGCTGATCCACCGACCGGAGCTGTCCCGTGAACAGAATGCCACTCCTGCTCCTCATCCCGGCCCTGCTGATGGCCTGTGCCGGACGCGACGCCCCGCCGACCGCTGAGGAAGTCGACGCGGCCTTTCCACCTGAAGACACCGTGCGCTGCATCGACATTCGTCGCGTCCGCAGCATCGAGCCCATCGGCAATCACACGTTGCTATTCTACATGCGCAGCGGAGACGTCTGGCGCAACCGCCTGCGGACCGCATGCCCGGGACTCCACCGGCACAGCAAGTTCCTCTATGAGGTACGGGGCAGCCAGCTATGCTCACTCGACTCCTTCTACCTGCTCCTCGATGATGGCTTCGGGTTCCGGCGCGGCGCGGGCTGCGCCCTGGGTGAATTCGATTTGCTCAATGAAGAGCAGGCAGAAGCCCTTCGGCAGATGCGCTGATCGGCCCCTAGGCCGCATGTCTCACCGATGCGAGACGCGAGGGCGTGGAGATGCCGGTAAAGACAAGACGCGCGACCGTTTGGGCGCGCAGGCGTACTTGACAGTACGTCGACCGATTCGCCGGGAGCGAATCGCGTTGCACGCAGGGTGCGCAACAGCGCAACCACACCGGCGGACCGGCAGGAGTTGCCGCCGGTAGTGCCACGGTGATTCACCGGGCCTGCAGCGTGTCGACGCGTCGTGCCAGGGCGCTTTCGTAGATCTTCTCGTAAGCGCGTACCGCCGCGGCCCAGCTCGAATCACGGCCCATGGCGTTGCGCATAAGGGCCTGCCAGCGCCGCGGATCCCCATGCCATTGCAATGCGCGGTCGACCGTCTCGATCAGATCAGAAACGGTAGCCTCCGCCATCAGGAATCCGGTGGCCTTTCCGGAGGCCAGCCCGACGGTATCCGCATCGAAGACCGTGTCCGCAAGCCCCCCCACCGCTGTCGTCACCGGCACCGTGCCGTAGCGCATGGCATAGAGTTGTGACAGGCCGCAGGGCTCGAAGCGCGATGGCATCGCCAGCATGTCGGCTCCGGCATAGATGCTGTGCGCCAGCGACTCGTCGAACCTTGAATGCGCCAGGAAACGGTCGGGCCAGCGCCGGGCTGCGGCAACCACGGCCTGCTCCAAATCCGCTTCGCCACTGCCGAGAACCACCAGTCGCAACCGCCGATGCAGCAGTTCCGGCAAGGCCTCCAGCAGCAGATCCACGCCCTTCTGAGGGGTCAGACGGCCAACCGAGGCCAGCACCGGCAAGGCCTCTTTGTCCGACTCCTGCACACGCCATCGCTGCAGCAGACGGCGGCGCTCCAGGCACTTTCCGGAGAAATCTGCGGCGTCGAAAACATGCTCGATCAACGGGTCGGTCGCCGGATTCCACAACCGGGTATCGATGCCATTCAGGATGCCGGTCAGGCGCTCCCGCCGGTGACGCAGCAAGCCTTCAAAGCCATTGCCGAATTCAGGCGTGAGAATCTCCTGCGCATAGCGCGGACTGACGGTGGTCAGCTCATCGGCGCAGGACAGTCCGCCCTTGATGAAGGCCACATCGCCGTGAAATTCCAGCATGTCGGGTCGGTTCAGGGACTCCGGCAGGCCCAGCTCGGCGAGGATGCTCGGATGGAAGCGTCCGGCGAATGCGAGGTTGTGGATGGTGAACACCGACGCCGCCGACGTTGCCTTGAGGCTCATCCAAACCGGTGCCAGGCCCGTGTGCCAGTCATGGCAGTGAACGACGTCGGGATTCCAGTCAGTCAGCACCTTGCCGGCCGCGATCTCCGCGGCGACGCGGCCGAGTTCGCCGAACGCCTGGGCATCGTCCGCCCAGGCAGTGCCGTCCGGCCGACTGTAGGGGTGATCACGTGCCATGAAGGCCGGCGTCTCGAGCAACCAGACCGGACATGGCAGATCCGGACGCCGAAGTTCCGCCAATGATACGCGACCGTCACCCAGTGAAGTCAGGCGCCTCGCACCGCGGGTCAGGAGGGGACGATAGGCCGGCAACAGGACTCGCACCTCGTGGCCCCGAGCCACCAGCGCCTGCGGCAGGGCGGCCACGACATCGGCAAGCCCCCCCACTTTCACCAGTGGAGCCATCTCGGCTGCCACGAACAGGATGCGCAACTTCCTGACCGCTGTCTGCATCTCAGTTTCCAGTCGGCTCGAGAATCAAGGCTGCCAGCGGCGGCAGGGTCAGGCTCAGCGACCAGGGTCTGCCCATCCAGGGCCGGGCTTCGGCCTCAACGCTGCCGAGATTCCCGACGTTGCTGCCGCCGTAGAGGTCAGCATCGGAATTCAGCAGTTCCCGGTATCGGCCGGGGGCCGGAACACCTATCCGGTAGTCGTGGCGCGGGACCGGGGTGAAGTTGAAGACCGCCAGCAGCAGCCCCCCCCCACCTCGACGCAAAAAACTCAGCACCGACTGGTCCGCATCGTGACAGTCGATCCACTCGAAGCCCGCGCTATCGAAATCCTCCAGGTACAGAGCAACATGCCTGCGATAGGCAGCATTCAGGTCCGTCAACAAGCGCCTGATCCCGGCATGGGCGGGGTCCTTCTGCAGTCCATGCGGCAACTCATGGTCATGCGACCACTCCATCGGCACGCCAAGCTCCGCTCCCATGAAAAGCAGCTTTTTGCCCGGGTACGCATACATGTAACTGTAGAGCAGCCGGAGGTTCGCGAACTTCTGCCAGCGATCGCCAGGCATCTTTTCGAGCAGCGATCCCTTGCCGTGGACCACTTCGTCGTGGGAAAGGGGCAGGACGAAATTCTCGCTGTGGGCATAGAGCAGCCCGAATGTCAGGCTGTCGTGGTGAAAACGGCGATGCACAGGATCGTGCCGGAAGTATTCCAATGTGTCATGCATCCAGCCCATGTTCCACTTCATCGAGAAACCGAGACCTCCGAGGTGAACCGGACGGGTCACGGCTGGCCAGGAGGTGGACTCTTCAGCGATCGTCATGCTTCCAGGGCATTCGCCGTGGGTGACGCTGTTCAGAGCCTGAAGAAACGACACGGCTTCCAGGTTCTCGTTGCCGCCATGGATGTTAGCCACCCAATTTCCATCCTCGCGTCCGTAATCCAGATAGAGCATGGCTGCCACCGCATCAATACGCAGACCATCGATGTGGAACTCTTCCAGCCAATAGACGGCGCTGGAGATCAGGAAGCTTCGGACCTCGTCACGAGCGAAGTTGAATGCCAGAGTGCCCCACTCCACAGTCTCACCGCGGCGTGGGTCTGCGTGCTCGAACAACGCCGTGCCATCGAAACGGGCCAGTCCGTGAGAATCCTTTGGAAAATGCCCCGGCACCCAGTCAAGAATCACACCAATTCCGTGACGATGCAGCATATCGACGAAGTGACGGAAGTCATCCGGCGATCCGAAGCGGCTGGTGGGAGCGAAGTATCCGGTTGTCTGATAACCCCAGGACCCGTCGAAGGGATGCTCGGTAATCGGCATCAGCTCCACGTGGGTGAAGCCGAGCTCCAGAAGCTCCGGAAGCAGCGCATCCACCAGCTCCCGATAATCGAGGAACCGGCCGTCGTCGTGACGACGCCAGGAGCCCGCGTGCAGTTCGTAGACAGCCATGGGTGAGCGTTGCCAGTCCAGGCGCTCGCGCAGCCATTCCGCGTCGCCCCAGCGGTGCCCGGTCTCCCCGTCGATAATGCAGGCGGTGCGTGGCCGCATCTCGAGGCGCCGCGCGAATGGATCAATCTTGACGAGAATCGCCCCGGTTTCCCGACTGCGCAGCTCGAACTTGTAGAGGTCTCCGGCCCCGACCCCGGGAATGAACAGCTCCCAAATGCCACTTGCACCATGCACCGACATGGGATGGGCGAAGCCGTTCCAGCCGTTGAAATCACCGATCACGCTCACCCGCTCGGCATTGGGCGCCCAGACGGTGAAACGGGTGCCCGCCACCCCCGAGCGCTGGCCCGGATGGGCCCCGAGCAGCCGCCAGGCCCGGAAGTCACCGCCACGGCCGAATCGCCCCAGATCCTCGTCATCGAGGCTCAGTGGAAAGGCGTAGGGATCGAACTGCAGGTGCTCGCGCCCCCCCACGTCGAGCCAGCGGATGCGATAAGCGTCGGGTTCACCCTGCGCGGGGCCTCTCCACTCGAACAACCCAGCCGCATCGATGCGCCGCATGGCACGTGCACCGGGTTCGAGCCAGGTGGCCACCGCAGCGGGCAGCCAGACGCGCACGACATCGCCGTGTTCACAGGACGGTCCGAGGAAGGCATGTGGTGAGTGCTCTCGGCCCTCACGCAGGCGCGCCGCCCACGGCGACCGGCACTCAGCCTCCGGTTGCAGAAG
>SLTB01000294.1 GCA_007130155.1 Pseudomonadales bacterium | reverse complement strand
CCTTCACTCCCTCCTTCGCCATCGACGAAAAGAACCGTCAGGTGGAACTGCTCGAAAGCGGCCATGAGAAGATCGAGGAGGCCCTGCAGCAGGCTGGCTTGATGAAAGAGGGCAGCCTCTACGCGCCTGGCAACCTCGGTCTGCTTCATCATGTCAATGCCGCGCTGCGCGCCCATTTCATCTACAAGCGCGACGTGCATTACCTCGTTCAGGACGATCAAGTCGTGATCGTCGACGAGCACACCGGTCGAACCATGCCTGGCCGGCGCTGGTCGGATGGCCTGCACGGTGCCATTGAGGCCAAGGAGGGAGTGAAGGTTCAACTCGAATCCCAGACCCTGGCATCGACCACCTTCCAGAATTTCTTCCGCATCTACGAGAAGCTGGCCGGGATGACCGGCACGGCAGACACCGAAGCCTTCGAGTTCAATCAGATCTACGGCCTTAATGTGGTGGTGATCCCCACCAACAAGCCCATGATCCGCGACGACGCCAACGATCTCGTCTTCCTCACCATGGACGAGAAGTACGACGCCATCGTCGAGGACATCGAGGATTGCCGTAAGCGTGGTCAGCCGGTGCTGGTGGGTACCGCTTCCATCGAGTCATCGGAGCGCCTTTCGGCGGCCATGAACCAGCGGGGTATCGATCACAGCGTCCTCAACGCCAAGTTCCATGAACGGGAGGCCGAGATCATCGCCCAGGCGGGGCGCCCGGGTGCCGTGACAGTGGCCACCAACATGGCAGGCCGCGGCACGGACATCGTCCTCGGTGGTAACTGGGAAGCGGAGCTGGCCAAGCACGGCGATATCAGCGAGGAGGAGATCTCGCGGCTGAAAGCGGAGTGGCAGGAACGCCACGATGCCGTGATCGCAGCCGGAGGCCTGCGGGTGATCGGCACCGAGCGCCATGAATCCCGGCGTATCGACAACCAGCTTCGTGGGCGCTCGGGCCGTCAGGGGGATCCGGGTTCCACCCGCTTCTACCTGTCCATGGAAGATTCCCTGATGCGGATCTTCGCCTCTGACCGCATCCGCAAGATCATGAACTCCCTTGGCATGGAGGAGGGGGAGGCCATCGAGCATCGCATGGTGACCAACGCCATCGAGCGCGCCCAGCGCAAGGTCGAAGGCCACAATTTTGACATACGCAAAAACCTGCTCGAATACGACGACGTTTCCAACGATCAGCGGCAGGTTATTTACACCCAGCGCAATGAGATCATGCATGCCGAGGACATCTCCGAGACCATCGCGGCCATGCGCGAGGAAGTGGTCTTCGATGTCATCAGCGATTACATCCCGCCTCAGTCGGTGGAGGAGCAGTGGAACCTCGAAGGGCTCGAGGAAGCCCTGATCGTCGAGTTCAACTCTCGCCAGCCTGTGCGCGAATGGCTGGATAAAGAGCCCGATCTCTACGAGGAAACCCTGCGCGAGCGCATCCTTGCGAACATTGAGAAGGAGTATGCGGAAAAGGAAGCGGCCCTCGGTTCCGAGATGCTGCGCCGTTTCGAGAAACAAATGATGTTGCTCACCCTCGATCACCTCTGGAAGGACCATCTCCAGAACATGGACCACCTGCGCCAGGGCATCCATCTGCGCGCCTACGCTCAGAAACAGCCCAAGCAGGAGTTCAAGCGGGAATCCTTCGAGCTGTTCCAGAACCTGCTCTACTCTGTTCGCCGCGACGTGGTGCGCATGCTGTCCCGGGCCCAGTTCCGGCAGGCGGAAGAGATCGAGGAGGAGGAGCGCCAGCGTCGCGAGGCGGAGATTCGCCGGTCTGATTTCTCCCATGCCAATGCCAATGCACTGGAGACCGACGCCACGGTTGCTGCCAGTGGTCGCAGTGGCCTGAAGGTGCCGGAGACCTTCGTCCGCGAGGAGCGCAAGGTCGGCCGCAATGAGCCCTGCCCCTGCGGTTCAGGCAAGAAATACAAGCAATGCCATGGGCGCAAGTAACGTGCCGCGGCGCAGGATCGAAGGAGCACACGGGCATGGTTGCCCGGTTTCGAAGGAACGCTGACCCGGAAGTCAAACCATGCCTGTGAATCTGCCACCGCTACCGGACCTGCTGCCGGTAGCGGGAATCCGCTGCGCGGCTGTGGCCGCGGGCGTCCGCAAGCCCGGACGCCGCGATCTGGTGCTCTTCGAGCTCGCCACAGGCGCCACGGTGGCGGCGATGTTCACCCGCAATCGCTTCCGCGCCGCCCCGGTGCAGGTGGCCGAACGCCATCTGGCGGCCGCCGCGCCGCGCTATCTGCTCATCAATACCGGTAATGCCAACGCCGGAACTGGCGCCGGCGGTCTCACGTCGGCTCTGGCCTGCTGTGCCGCAGCAGCCGAAATCGGTGGTGTTGCGACTGAAGCTGTCCTGCCCTTTTCCACCGGCGTCATCGGTGAGCCGCTGCCCGCTGAGCGCATCGTCGCCGGGCTTCCTGCGGCGTTTGCCGCCTTGGCAGAAAACGGCTGGAACGATGCCGCCCATGGCATCATGACCACGGATACGGGACCCAAGGGTGCTTGCGTACAGGGCGCGCCCTGGGTGCTGACGGGCATCAGCAAGGGTGCCGGCATGATCCGGCCGGACATGGCCACCATGCTGGCCTTCCTGGCCACCAACGCGGCCATTGCCCAGCCCGCACTCGATCAGCTGCTGCGCGAGGCCGTGGAGCACAGCTTCAACCGCATCACCGTGGATGGCGACACGTCCACCAACGATGCCGTGACCCTGGTCGCCACGGGAGCAGCCGGTGGCGAGCCCATCAGCGATCCCGACGGCCCCGAAGGCCGTGCCTTCGGTACCGCGTTGACAGCGCTGTGCATCGATCTGGCCCATGCCATCGTCCGCGACGGCGAGGGGGCTACCCGCTTCGTGACGGTACGCATTGAAGGTGCGAAAACCACCCAGGAAGCCCTGGCGGTGGCCTATTCCATTGCCCATTCGCCATTGGTCAAGACCGCGCTGTTTGCCGGTGATCCCAACTGGGGCCGACTGCTGGCGGCCATCGGTCGTGCCGGTATCGACGACCTCGATGTCACCGGCGTGAGTCTCTTCCTCGACGACGTCTGCATTGCCGTGGAAGGTGGCGTGGCGCCAGGCTACAAGGAAGCAGACGGCGCCCGGGTCATGGCCCAGCCGGAGATCCTGATCCGCGCCGATCTCGGCCGCGGAGACGTCACCGAAACCGTCTGGACCACGGATCTGTCCTACGACTACGTCAAGATCAACGCGGAGTATCGCTCCTGACGATACGCGGACTTCGCCCGCTCCCACAGGAAGCGAGTCATCCCGTGGGAGCGGATTCATCCGCGAATCCCCCGGGCGCAGGGAGGCCAATGTTCATTCGCGGACAAGGAGGGTTTCGCAAAACTCAGCGTGGCGCCCCTGTGGGAGCGGATTTATCCGCGAATGACCCCGCAAGTCATTGATTTCTCGCAGTCCATTCGCGGCTGAAGCCGCTCCCACGGAGTCTTGCCAACCTT
>SLTB01000179.1 GCA_007130155.1 Pseudomonadales bacterium | reverse complement strand
GACTGCGCGCAGGCCATCTGGCGGGAGCCGGAATCGACGTGTTCGAAACAGAACCGGTCCCCGCCGATGATCCGCTGCTGACCCTGCCGAACGTCGTTCTCGCGCCCCACGTGGCCTGGCTGACCCAGGAGACCCTGGAGCGATCCGTCCGCGCGGCGGTCGACAACTGCCATCGGCTGGCCACGGGACGGCCATTGTTGTATCGGATCCCATGACCTTTCAGGTGCAAGCCAATGACCCGCAGAAGCCAGCGACGAGAATCAACCGCATGCGGATCAACTGCAAGCCCGTGGGGACCAGCTTCGGGCCGCCAGAACCCCGGATGAAGGGGACATCAGGCCATAGAGCTATGCAATGCCCACGCCGCTGACGCCCATGGATGCCCTGGCCGAGCGCCTGGCGGAACTGATTGCGCTGCTGGAAACAGCCAACGAGGCCTACTGGCGGCGCTGGATGACCAGGGCCTTGGCCCGCATCGACGATCATCAGCTCGCCGGCGTCTCCCAGGTCCTGGCCGCCTATGGCGGCCAGGACACCTTCAGCGATCTGGAGCTTTCACCCGAGCTGGCAGCGCAGACGCCCCACCGCCATCAGGCGCGCAATGCGCGCCTGACCGAACTGCGTAGCGAAATCTTCGAACTGGCGAATGCGGTGACCTCCGCAACCGCCGGCCCACAGGATGGCTGATCGACGAGGTCCCGGCCGCCGTCAGGGATCGACGCGGGCGACCGCGTAGCCTGACAGCACTTCGTCGCCGTTCTGGTTGCGGGTCGAGACCTTAAGATCGACGAGCTTCTCGCCGCCTTCCTCGCGCAGCGCTTCCACCGTGGCCGTGGCCTCAAGATCGTCTCCCGGCCAGACCTGAGCCGTGAAGCGCACGCCGAACTTCAGCAGCCTGCCGTCGCCCACATAGTCGGTAAGCATGGCGCCGGTCATCCCCATGGTCAGCATGCCGTGGGCGAAAACGCTGGGATATCCAGCCACTTCTCTGGTGTAGAGATCATCCGTGTGCAGCGGGTTGTAGTCGCCAGATGCCCCCGCATACTGAACCAGCTGGGTCCGCTTGATGTCCTTCACCAACTCCGCAGAATGGGTACGGCCAACTTCGAGTTCGCTTGCCTTCAGTGCCATGCTGCCCTCCTCAACCCGAAGTCGCCGGACGCTCGGTCCGTACGCCCACACCGCGTGCCGTCACCACAAGCTCGCCATTCTGATCACGGTACTCCGTGATCGTCTCGGTGAAGATCAACTTGCCTGCACGCCGGCCTTCCTTCTCCCAGGTCTTGCCGGGCTTGACCGTGGCCTTGAGCACATCGCCGACTCGAGGATGACGGTGGTACTCGAAGTGCTGTTCGGCATGCAGGGTGCCCTTGTTACCGCCGCCACCTGATTGGCCCGGCTTGACGCCCGAAGGCTCTTTACCGGAGCCGAACCAGGGTTGGCCGATCTTCGGTCGCAGCGAATAGTCCGGGTCAAACTGGGCCGAGGCCTGCATGAAGGTCGGCGGCGCGATGATTGCTCCGGGCTCCGACTTTGCCGCATATTCGGCGTCATGGTAGATGGGATTCCCGTCGTTCACGGAACGGGCGAACATCATGATGTGGCTGGCTTCGATCGGAAACTTGTCGACGGCCATCGATCCCCCTCATGGATGAATTGATTTTCCCGAGTATTCCGCAACTGCGCGCCCACAAGCAACCGTGAATGTCTCGACGAATGCCCGCACCCAGCCCCATGGAGATTCCATCATCGGCCTTGCCACTTCGGCGGCCGCTTTTCCAGGAACGCCCGCAGTCCTTCCTGCTTGTCCTCCGTCTCGCACAGCGCGCCCTGAGCAACCTTCTCCAGCGCCAGGCCCGAAGCCAGACTCCCCTCCATGCCCGCATGCACCATGAGTTTCATGAAACGAGGCACGAAGGGTGCAAAGCCGGCCAGGTGATCCGCCATCCGACGCACTTCCCGCAGTAGTTCATCCGGCTCGACGACCCGTGTCACCAGACCGATGCGCAACGCATGCTCGGCATCGATGGGTTCGCCCATGAGCAGCATGTGCAGACCCCAGCCACGGCCGACCACACGAGGCAGGCGCTGCGTGGCACCGCCGCCAGGAATGATCCCGAGCTTGCCTTCCGGTGTGGCGAAGGTGGCGCGGGAGCTGGCAACCCGGATATCACAGCCCAGCGCCACCTCCAGTCCGCCACCGAAACAGATGCCATTGATGGCAGCAATGGTGGGTTTGGGTGTGCTCTCGAGCTGCGCAGCCAGGCCCTGAACGATAGGCTCGAGGGCTTTCTTGAGATCACGGTCCTCGACCTCGCTGAGATCCGAACCCGAAGCAAAGGCCTTGTCGCCCGCGCCAGTGATGGCGATCACCCGCACGGCGTCATCCTCGGCAGCCGCCGTAACCGCGGCGTGCAGTTCGTCGAGGGTGGCCAGGGAAATCGCGTTGCGCTTCGCAGGTCGATTGATGGTAATGAGGGCCATCGGACCCTGCACTTCATAAAGCAGCTCTTCGAAAGCCAATGCGGCCATGACGCTCTCCACGCGGAATCGAGGGGCGCAGAGACTAACCCGGATTGACTGCGGGAATCACCAGCAAGGAGGGACAGCTCAGCTTTCTCGGCGCCTGCTTTCAGGGACGATGAGCACCGAACGACCAAGCACGAGAATCAGCCTTGGCTGGCTGGCGTGAAAAAACTTGCCTGCCCCCGAAGAGGCCTGTGACCCAAGCTCCCCGCACGACGGCAGGCATCAGAACGGCGAGAGCTGCCGCAATCGATCGCGCAGACGATCAGCCTCTTCATCGACCCGATCGCGCAGCTCGCCCCCCCGCTCATCGATGAGATCCCGCACCCGGCCCTCGGTCATGCTGGTCATCACTGTGGCGAGCAGCGGCTGCAGGATCTGCTCGAGAACCTGGCCAATGCTGGCGCCATTGGTCTGCCGGCCGATCTCCGTCAGAGTGAGATCGGGCACCCTCACTGCAACCGCACCGAGCCTTGCGGCCGTGACGCTGGTCTGGGTGTCGGTGAGTTGCAGCCGCTCGATGATCACCTGCGGCCCAGGCGCCGCATCCGGATCCGCCGGCGATTCCACGTCTTCAGGCCGGGTTTGTCGCCGTTCCGCGCGATCGGAGGCGTAATTCCGGCACCGCCGGGTAAACGCGCAGCGTTCGCACCAATAATCGCAGTAGTTGTAAATGCCCGTGATGAAACGTTCGGTTGTCATAAGGTATAGCCTGATTCAAGATAACGCGACGCATTTGGCAAGCACAAACTTTCGCACCCATTTGCTTACAGGTCAATTGTAAACCGTTTTTTCATCGCTAAACCCCAAAAAAAGACCGTGCTTTGCCGCAACCTGCTTTAGCACAATGGTTTAACGTGTCGAATGCACGGTACAGCACGGGCCGGCGGCCCTTTCGCCTGGCCGGTGTGGAGCGTGGTCCGAGCTCCCCGACGCGGCTGGCCGTCATTCCAGCGTTGACCAATCCAGGTTCCGGGTGGCATACATAACG
>SLTB01000041.1 GCA_007130155.1 Pseudomonadales bacterium | reverse complement strand
TGTCCCAACTCAGAAGCGAGGCGCTGGGCGCCTGCCTTGATCATAAAGGTCTCTTCAGTGCAGGTGAGGCCCGCCAGGAAGTACAGAACCGGCGCGCCGTCCGATTCCGGAGGAAGGAAGACCGAAAAGCCCATGGACCCGCAGCTATCGGATTCATGCCGGTAAAAACCCTGGGTGCCACCGAAACAGCGGTGCTCGCTCACCGTTCGCAGTCCCGCCATCAGTACACCACCACCGACCGAATGGACTTGCCCTCGTGCATCAGATCAAAGCCTTCGTTGATCTTCTCAAGCGGCATGGTATGCGTGATGAGATCGTCGATGTTGATGCGGCCCTCCATGTACCAGTCGACGATTTTCGGCACGTCGGTGCGGCCCCGCGCACCGCCGAAGGCACTGCCACGCCAGTTGCGGCCGGTGACGAGCTGAAAAGGCCGCGTGCTGATTTCCTGCCCCGCGCCGGCGACGCCGATGATGACTGAGGTACCCCAGCCCTTGTGGCAGCACTCCAGGGCCTGGCGCATCACGTCAACGTTGCCGATGCACTCGAAACTGTAGTCGGCACCGCCCTTGGTGAGTCCCACCAGGTAAGGTACCAGATCCCCTTCGAGCTCTTTGGGATTGACGAAATCGGTCATACCGAACTTTTCCGCCAGGGCACGCTTGGCCGGGTTCAGATCGACGCCGACGATCTGCGCGGCCCCTGCAAGCCGGGCACCCTGGATCACGTTGAGGCCGATGCCGCCGAGACCGAACACCACTACCCGCGATCCCGGCTCGACCTTGGCCGTATAGATCACGGCGCCAATGCCCGTGGTCACGCCACAGCCGATGTAGCAAACCTTGTCGAAGGGCGCATCCTCGCGGATTTTCGCCAGCGCGATCTCCGGCAGTACCGTGTAGTTGGCGAAGGTGGAGGTGCCCATGTAGTGATGGATGGGCTCACCGGCAATGGAGAAGCGGCTGCTGCCGTCGGGCATGACGCCGCGGCCCTGGGTCTCGCGAATGGCCTGGCAAAGATTGGTTTTCGGATGCAGGCAGTAGTCGCATTGCCGACACTCCGGCGTGTAGAGCGGAATGACATGGTCACCGGGCACGAGCGAGGAGACACCGGCGCCGACTTCCACCACCACTCCGGCACCCTCATGGCCTAAGATCGCAGGAAACAGACCTTCAGGATCCTCGCCGGAAAGCGTGAAGGCATCGGTATGGCATAAGCCCGTTGCCTTGATCTCGACGAGCACCTCGCCGGCATGCGGGCCCTGAAGGTCAACGGTTTCGATGCTAAGAGGTGCTCCGGCCTTGTGGGCAACAGCGGCACGGACCTGCATGGGCGACTCCTGATCGTGATCGACTGGAGGGCCATGATAGCGGCTCAGCGTGGTCGATTTCAGGGGGACGCTGTATGGGCCAGGATTTTGTGGGGGGCATTCCACCTGACCTGTTTCGCCTGGAGCGAAACAGGTCGCTCCGCACCCGAAGGGTACGGGGCAAGGATTGCCCGCAATAGCCCTCAGTGGGGCGATCAGCGCCGACAGGCGCTGCACGGGTTTCATCACCCGCACTGCGGACTCTTATGGAACAGCAGGAACTTCGATCGAAGGCAATGATCGATCCCGATCCCAAGAAAGTCGAATCCCGACTAACGGATGCGGGTCAATCGCAGTCGTCAGGCGACCTTGCGGCCAAAGCTACGGCTGGAACCCGAGCTCGAAGAGCGCTGGCCTTCATTGCTTCGGCTGTTGCCATTGCTGTTGCCATTGCTGTTGCCATTGCTGTTGCCATTACTGTTGCTGTTGCCGCTGCGGTTGCCGTTACTGCTGCTGTAGCTATTCCCGCTGCTGTCGCCGCTACGATTGCCGGATCGCGAGCCGCCACCGCTGCGCGAACCACCGGAGCGCCCAGAGGATGCCGAACGCGGCGCATCCGAACGTCCACCGCCCTGGCGTGAACCCTGGCCGCTACGGCCCTGGCCACCGCTGCTGCGACCCTGGGACTGGCCGCCACCACTGCGCCCTCCCTGCCGGACACCGCCGCCGCGGGCCTGCATCTTCCCTGCCGTCCGCGACAGCGGCTCGGTGGGCTCATAACCTTCGATGACTTCGGTGGGAATCGGCGCCTTGACCAGCTTGCGGATATCGCTGAACAGCCCGTGTTCGGCACCGCAGACCAGCGATACCGCCAGCCCTTCACGGCCGGCACGACCGGTCCGACCGATGCGGTGGATGTAGTCTTCAGCGACGTTGGGAATCTCGAAATTCACCACGTGGGGCAGTTGGTCGATATCGAGCCCGCGGGCGGCGATGTCGGTGGCCACCAGAATCCGGACCTTATGGCTCTTGAATTCGTTGAGCGCCTTGGTGCGGGCACCCTGGCTCTTGTTGCCGTGAATCGCTGCCGCCGTGAGACCGTCGGCCTCGAGCTGACGGGCGAGCTTGTTGGCACCGTGCTTGGTGCGCGTGAACACGAGGACCTGTTTCCAGTCCTCATTGCCGATCATCCACGACAGCAGTTTCTGCTTCTTGGCCTGATCCACCTGAATGGCCTTCTGGGCGATGAGTTCCACCGCGGAGTTCGGCGCCGCCGTCTCCACGCGGACCGGATCACGCAGGAAGCGCTGGGCAAGGGCTGTGATCTCCTGGGAGAACGTGGCCGAAAACAGCAGCGTCTGACGGGCAATGGGCAGCGCCTTGACGATGCGCTCGATGGCCGGCAGGAAGCCCATGTCGAGCATGCGGTCGGCCTCGTCGAGGATCAGCACCTCGAGCTTGGAGAGATCCACGGTACGACGCTGCATGTGGTCCATCAGCCGGCCCGGCGTCGCGATGAGGATGTCGACGCCACGCGAAAGCTTGGTGATCTGGGGATTGATGTTCACGCCACCAAAGATGACGGCCGAGCGCAGTCCGACATAGCGGCCATACGCATCGAGATTGTCCTGCACCTGGGACGCGAGCTCACGGGTGGGAACGAGGATCAGGGCGCGCACGCGCTTCCCCGTACCTTCGCCCGCAAGCTTGTGCAGCAGCGGCAGGGTGAAGGCGGCGGTCTTGCCGGTTCCCGTCTGGGCACTGGCCATGACGTCACGGCCTTCGAGGACGACGGGAATGGATTTACTCTGGATCGGGGTGGGATCGGTGTAGCCCTGCTCGCCAACAGCACGCAGGAGATCGGCCGACAGGCCGAGGGTGTCGAAACTCATGGGTATTCCTTGTACACCAAGGCGAAGGCAGCCCCTCGATGAGGGACGCAAAAAATCACTTCGGGGTGAGGCCTTGGTGAACACTCTATCCGCGAGGCGTGACACCGCAGCAGAGAACCGCAGACGATGTGATGCGCATCATACAGGCTTTCCCTGAAACCAGCGAGCACCGAATCATGGGCCACCGGAGCGGCAGCGCTGACTGCCGGCCTCCCATGACCGGCGATCGCGTCGATTCAGGAGCGAGGCAAGGTCACATTCAGCTCGAGGACCGAGTAGTCGTCCTCAGTGTCGAGACTGATGTTGATGGCATCACTGTCGACGTTGACGTACCGCCTGACCACCTCGAGCAACTCGCGCTCCAGCATGGGCAGATAGTCGGGCTGGCCCCGCCTGCTGCGCTGCTGAGTGACGATGATCTGCAGGCGTTCCTTGGCCACCGAAGCGGTCTGCTTGCGCTCCCGCCTCAAGAACTCGAGGAGCTTCATGCGCGCCCACCTCCGAACACCCGATTCAGGAATCCCTTGCGCGGCGCATCCTTGAAGCGCAGCGGTACGTCCTCTCCGAGCAACCGCGACACCGTGTCCCCATAGGCCTGTCCGGCTTCGCTCTTGTCGTCGTGAATCACCGGAATGCCCTGATTGGAGGCCTTCAGTACGCTCTCCGACTCCGGGATCAAACCAATCAGGTCGATCGCGAGGATCTCGCGGATATCGTCGAGATCAAGCATCTCACCTTCGCTGACACGGGTCGGATTGTACCGCGTCACCAGCAGATGCTCGCGCACCGGCGCCTCACCTCGCTCCGCTCGCCGGGTCTTGGATGCCAAGAGCCCGAGGATGCGATCGGAATCGCGCACCGAGGATACTTCCGGATTGGTGACCACGATGGCCTCATCAGCGAAGTACATGGCGAGCTGGGCGCCACGCTCGATGCCCGCGGGTGAATCACAGAGAATGAAATCGAAGGTCTCGGCCAATTCCTCGAGGATCTTCTCCACACCCGCTTCCGTGAGCGCGTCCTTGTCCCTGGTCTGGGACGCCGGAAGGATGTACAACCCCTCGACCCGCTTGTCGCGGATCAAGGTCTGATTGAGCGTCGCCTCGCCCTGGATGACGTTGATCAGGTCGTAAACGACACGACGCTCGCAACCCATGATCAGATCCAGGTTGCGCAGACCGACGTCGAAATCGATCACCACGGTCTTCTTGCCGCGCAGAGCCAGGCCCGTGGCCAGGGCTGCCGCACTGGTGGTCTTGCCGACGCCACCCTTGCCGGAGGTCACTACGATGATCTTGGCCAAAATTGCATTCCCATGGTTTGAAAAAATGATGGATTGAAGAACTTTTCTGCTCATTCCAGCGTCAGGATTTGTAGCTGATCTTCGCTTAAACGGACCTGAGCCGCACGGCCGATCTGAGCAGACTCGATGTCTTCCCGGCGCTTGTAGGTGCCGGCAATGGACAAAAGCTCCGCCTCGAGCTCTCGGCAGAAAATGGCGGCAGCGGCGTCCCCATGAATGCCTGCCAGCGCCCGCCCCCGCAAGGGGCCGTAGACATGCACGCTGCCCGCGGCCAGGACCTCGGCACCCGGATTGACGGCACCGACGATGACCAGATCGCCATCCAGAGCAGCCACCTGCTGTCCAGATCGAACGGTTCCTCGATGCGTCTTGCCGACAATGGCAGGCACCTTGGCAGCCGAGGTCTGCTCCCGGCGGATCGATGCCGGCCGACGGGCAGCCGTTTCCGGTTGGGCTGGAAACCAGGCCAGGCCGATGCCGCGGGCCTGGTCGCAAATCGCATCATCGCCACCGCGTACGGCGATCGGCAGCAGACGATGGACCCGCAGCAGATCTACCACTGCAGCGACGTCCAGGCCCGCGCCGGCCACCTTCTCGACACCAAGAATGACTGCCGCATATTCGAAGAAACCAGGGGCCTGGGCGAGCTTGGCTGGCAGCTCAGCCTCGATCCGTGTGAGATCCCTGGTATCGAGCTCCATGACGGTGAACGGCAGCATGCTGCCCTTGAACTGGAAAGCAGGGGCTTCGGCGACCACACCAACACTCATGCATCCGACTCCGAGGATCAATGGCAAAAGACGAGGGCATGGCCCAGAAAATGCGCTGGAACATGGCCTGGCGGCGCCCCAGCTCCGGTCCCCAAGGCGCCGCGGCTGTCGAGGACCACATTGCAGGCATTGCGGCAGGCATTGCGGCAGGCATTGCGCCAGCCCTCCCTAACAGGTTGCTGCGGTTTGTACGCGATTGAACACTGAAATGACAGCGTGAGCGCGCCACGGTGAGCTTTCGCTCACCGCCAGGACTGCGCCACCGTCTCCGGCAGGGGCCGGAGGCGGGGATACCAGGGCGCACGCAGCTTGTCACCCGGCGCCAAGCGCGAGGACAAACCCGGCGTCAACGGCACCGTCGGATGAGTGTCGGGCCTTGAGTCATAGACGATATCGTCACCGTAGAGACGCACCGAAAGCGTCCGCCTCCGCCGCCCCTCGGACGTATGACCACCGCCGTGGAGCACTCCCGGATGCAGCAGGACCACATCGCCCGGCTCGATATCGAAAGCGACGATGTTCCACTTCTCCCGTTCAGCCTCGATATCCGGCAATCGCGGCAGATCCTTGCCATAGAACGGCAGGGTCGGATCCTCTGCCGCAAGACGAGGATTGAAACCGTCGTACATGGTGCCGCGGTGGGAACCGGGAATGAATTCGAGGCACTCCGATTGCGGGATGGGATCCAGAGTGATCCACATGGAGCAGATCTGCTCGCCGGCCACCGGCCAGTAAGGGAGATCCTGATGCCAGGGCGTCCTGCGACAGGCACCGGCATCCTTGACGAAGACATGATCGAACAACAACCAGACGTTCTCCGACCCGATCACCTGGCCGACCATGTCAGCAATGGGCGAGTCGTAGAGCAGACGCTGAAACTCCGGCGTACTGTCGAAGTGCCGGACCATGTCCTTGAACTCACCTGGCAGGCCCTTGAAGAAGGTCTGGATATAGGGGCTGCCGCTGCCGAGGATCCGCTGAATACCCAGTTCGATCAGCAGCAGCCACTCCGGGTCGATCAGCTTCGGCAGGTACACCACGCCTTCTTCCGCATACTGCCGGCAGACTTCGGGCGTGATGCGCTCACGCCAATCCTTCGCCATGCTGTCCGCTACGACCATGTCCTTCCTCCAGTGACTGGCAGTTACTGGGCTGTCATGCCCGCGTCCACGGTGAGCTCGGTACCGGTCACGTAGTTGGACTCGTCCGATGCCAGATAAAGCACGCAGTTGGCGATATCCTCGGCCTTGCCCACACGTCCGAGCGGGATGCGCGACACACCGGCGTCGACCCCGGACGGCTCACTGGCACCAGTCGCTGCCGCCTGCATGTTGGTCCAGATCACACCAGGATGAACAGAGTTGCAGCGAATGTTGTCCTTGCCGAGCTCTACGGCGATGGATTTGGACATGATCCGCACGCCACCTTTCGACGCAGAATAAGCGCTGCAGGTAGGCAGCCCGACCAGTCCCGCGACCGAAGACAAGTTGACAATAGAGCCGCCGCCAGCGGCCCGCAGTGCCGGGATAGCTGCTTTGCAGCCCAGGAAGACGCTGGTGAGGTTGACCTCGATCTGCTTGTTCCACTGCGCCAGCGAAAGCTGCTCGATAGGCGCGAGCACCGCGATGCCCGCATTATTCACCAGCACATCGAGTTTGCCGAAGGCGGCCGTCGTCTCGGCAATCACCTCTTGCCAGCGCATCTCGTCGGTGACGTCCTGCATGAGAGCGAGTGCCTTGCCTCCGGCATCACGGATCGCCGCCGCACAGGCCTCGGCTCCAGGCAGATCGAGATCCGTGACCACCACCTTGGCCCCTTCTCTCGCCAGAGTCATGGCGGTGACGTAGCCCAATCCGGGATTCGATGCCGCGCCGGTCACGATCGCGACTTTTCCTGCCACTCGGCCTTCCATACGTCCCATGCTGATCTCTCCGCTGATCGCCCACCATCAGGCGTGCAGGTGAACATACCTGGACCTGCACGGGCGGGCCAGCAGCTGCGATCGAGTCTGCACAAGCGCGGCGCTGGCAAATCAGCGCCTCCAGAACTGCCTGCAATGAAGCAAAGGGCCCGGACCGCCAATCAGGCGGGCCGAGCCGACTTGCTGAAGCTTGCTGAAGCTTGCTGAAGGAAGATGGAAAAGGGCCTGAGTCGGGTTCAGCTGGACCCAGCCATGTCCCGAATGCGTTCGGCCAACTCGGGATCCTCGCCCATCGCGGCAGCAATACGGTTGTATTCACTCACTTCGACGCCCGCATCGGTGACCGCTTCGACCATCGCTTCCTGGGCCTCGCTCTGCAACTCCTGGGCAGTCTCCGCATCGTCGGCGGCCTCGATGCGGCCCATGTAATCGTCACGAATGCCCTGCACCTCAGTCCAGGCCTGGGCGAATCTCTCAACGGTCTCATCGTCGAAATCCGGCGTCTGCGCCGCTTGACCCATCGGTGCCTGTTGCTGACCCGCCGGGGGTTGCTGACCCGCCGGCGGTTGCTGTCCCGCTGGCGGTTGCTGTCCCGCCGGAGGTTGCTGTCCTGCCGGAGGCTGCTGTCCCGCCGGGGGCTGTTGGCCTGGCGGGGGATTGCCGGGCGCTTGAGCCATGGCTGAATGCCCAAGGACGGCGACGCTGCCCACGACGAGAAGGCCTGCGAGCTGCACGCGTTTGCGAGGTGTCTGCTCATGCGAATTCATGGCGGTCTCCTTGCTTTGCGAAAATGTCGTCCACCCGAAGGTCGACGACCTGACTCCCGCAAGCATCATGCCGGCCACTGGAGGGCTTATGGCGGCAGCAGGGTGTTCGCTCATGCAACAGTTGACCGACCATCAAACGGAGAACGCAGGCAGACCCGTACTCGAATGCAGCGAGGCCGTATCGTGTCTGCCGGCACCATCAAAGTTCGATGATGGCTTTGCCGCGGTTCGCACCGGTAAAGAGGCCGCAGAATGCCGCCGGAGTGGTCTCGATGCCTTTGTGGATCTCATCGAAGGTACGGATGGCTCCTGCATCGAGCCAGCTCCGCAGACGGGCCATGGCTTCGGGGTAGCGGGGCACTTCGTCGGTGTACATGAAGCCTTTCAGGGTGGCGCGCTTGGTGATGGCATGCCAGAGATGGGTGACGCCATAGGGCTTCTCTGCGTCATGGTAGTCCGCAACCATGCCGCAGAGCACGACGCGGGCACCCTGACGCAGGTGGGTGAGCGTGGTATCGAGTATCGCGCCGCCGACGTTGTCGAAATAGACGTCCACACCTTCCGGGCAGGCCCGCGCCAGCGCCTCATCCAGCCCACCCGCAGCGTTGTAGTTGATGCCGATGTCGTAGCCGATCTCCCGCTGCAGCCAGGCGGCCTTGTCGTCACTGCTGGTCAGTCCGACAGTTAGGCAGCCCAGCGCCTTGGCGATCTGTCCTGCGACCGATCCCACAGCCCCGCCGGCAGCACTCACGACCACCGTCTCGCCAGCCTTGGGCTGGCCGATATCCATGAGACCAAAGTAGGCTGTGAGGCCCGTCGGCCCCAGCGTGCCCAGATAGAGATGCAACGGCAGGTCGGGATCGACTTCAAGCGGGGCGGTGAAGTCACTGGCATCGGTAAGCGTGAAGGTTTCCCAGGCATGCCGACCGAGGACCAGCGCGCCCTCTGCGAAATCCGGATGTCGGGAACGCTCCACCCTGCCAAGGGTGAGACTCATGACGGGCTCACCGATCTGCATGGCAGAGAGGTAATTGTCACCTGCCCCCTCCCGCATCCACTGACGGAACCCTGCATCCAGGGAGAAGTAGAGATTGCGGATGAGGAATTCCCCTGCTCTGGGCTCAGGAATCGGCACTTCGTCGAGGACGAAATCCGCCTCCACCGGCAGACCAGACGGATAGCGGGCGAGCAGGACACGCCTGTTGAGATTCAAAGATTGTCAGGCACGTTTACGCTGGAGGTGATGTTTAACGTGCGCTGTTGAATGAGCCAACGCCCCCGAACGCGAACCACTTCGTCACGATAGGTACCACCCACCACATTGACCCCCGTTCGAGCGCTCGTTGGGCCATAGGAGTGGGTTGCGATCAGATAGGACTGCGCTGTCCCAGTGTTGCCGTGCGCACTGCTGCGGATCGTGCCCATGTGATGCTGTGTATTGCTGTAGCCCGGTGCGCGAAAAGCATTGTTGACGAAGTTCGCCCACTGCAAAGCGGCGTCCGTGCTCGCCGTGGCCGTCGAAGGATCCGGAACCGTCAGCGCAGGCACCCCGTCGAACTCCAACGTAAAGGAGAACCCATCCGCAAAACACTCCCGGTAGAGTGCCAGTCCTTCGGCGAAGCCTTCGGAAAAATTCGCTCCAGAGATATTAACCGTGGAGTCCAGTGGCTGGTCACCTATCGCATCCACCGCTCGGCCTATGGCGTCGGTGCCAAGCGCATAACAGACCACCAGATCCTCGATCTGATTCCGCGCAGGCTGCGGACTGTTCACTTGTGGCGCCGCCCATGCCGGCACTGACGCCAGAGCCACGACCAGCACCCCCATCAGCACCATTCCCTGGCCCGTCGCAACACGACGCCCGATCGTTCTCTCCAAATCACTCATAATCTCACCTCAATAGCGTTGACGCAGAAGAAGGTCAGGAATGCAGACTGTCGGCGCACCACCGGGATTCGACCCAGCGAAGCCGCCGGACAGGACATCATTGCCTCCCCATCTTTGTCAGGGCACTACGAGGATCCCCGACTTCTGCAGTTCGCCGCTCGAAGCAGAACTGACGCGAACTCCAGCACCCATGACTGTAACCCTACCCCGAGGGCACCGCAAACCGTTCGCCAGACTGAACGATCATCCTTGCTTTCGGCACGAAATCAGCCGACATTCGGTGGAGTACGCAACGTCGCATTCAATCGTAGAAATAGGAGCGCAGAGATGGCGAACAGCGCCGACTGGTACTACCACCGCAACGGTTGAACGGGATGTTCCAAAGCCGCCAAGGTCTTGGGGGCCAGAAACGTCCACATCGCAGAACAGGTTCCGGCCAGCCGCAAGCTCGGCCTCGACGCTGCTCTCGAACTCGTCGCCGACGCCGATGAACTGATCGTCGCCAAGGGGCGCAAGGTCGAGCAGATCCAGCTCAGCAAGACCGACCCGGAAACGGCCGCAGCCGCCATGCTGGGCCCCACCGGCAATCTGCGCGCGCCCACGCTGAAGGTCGGCCGCACGCTGATCGTCGGCTTCGACGAGGAGAGTTACGCAGGGCTATTCGGAAAATGCTGAACCATTCGTCCTGAATGATTTCAGCCCACACCGAGGCAGGCCGACGGCATGGACGACTACGCGGAAGACCGCCAGTACATGGTCCGCCACCAGCTCGCGGCATACGCGATCCGGCCGTGCTGCCTGCCATGGGCAGCCTCCCCCGGGAGGAATTGGTTCCGCAACCTATGCGGGAGTCGGCCTACGCTGATGGCCCGTTGCCCATCGGCGAGGGCCAGACCATCTCGCAACCCTATATCGTCGCGCTGATGATCGAGGCACTGCAGCTCTAGGCGGGGGACCGGGTGCTGGAAGTGGGCGCGGAATCCGGCTAAGCCGCGGCGGTGTTGAGCCGGATCGCCGCCGAAGACCTGGCCATCGAGTATCACCAACAGCTGGCCGAACCGGCCCGGGAGCGGGTCGCTCGGCTCGGCTATGACAATATCGATATCCGCCACGGCGACGGCAGGCGGGGCTGGCCGGAACGCGCCCCTTTAGGCGTAGGCGCCGATCAGGGGCCGCCGCGCTCACCATCGTAGACCGTCACGCCGCGAGAGACGGTGCGCAGCACCTCGAGTTCGAGCAGCGCTTGGGGCGCGATGTCGAGCGGGTT
The DNA here is from genome assembly GCA_007130155.1 of Pseudomonadales bacterium. Taxonomy (GTDB): domain Bacteria; phylum Pseudomonadota; class Gammaproteobacteria; order Pseudomonadales; family Azotimanducaceae; genus SLTB01. The sequence goes on along the minus strand of SLTB01000041.1, from coordinate 2,151 downwards.
GGCAGACAGCACGACCAGATCGGCCTGCTTCCCTGGCGTGAGCGTGCCTTTGCGATCTTCCTCGAAGCTCTGATGAGCGGCGTTGACCGTGATGGCCCGCAGGGCCTCCAGCATGGGGATACGCTGCGCTGCGCCGAGAATCCGGCCGCTGCGGGTTTCCCGATGGGTTGCCGCCCACAGCAGGCGCAGCATGTCCGGGGGGACGACCGGCGCGTCGTTGTGGAGGGTGAAGGGCAGTCCGCGCTCGAGGCTCGACGCCGCCGGGCTGATGCGTGCCGCCCGTTGCGGACCGAGTACCGAGTCCCGGTGCCAGTCGCCCCAGTAGAAAACATGGGCAGCGAAGAACGAGGGAATGATGCCGAGCACCTGCATGCGGTCGAGCTGATCGTCGCGGACGGTCTGGGCGTGGATCATGACCGTGCGGTGATCATCGACCGGGGTGTCTGCGACAGCGGCCGCCACCGCATCGATCAGCATGTCTGCCGCCGCATCGCCGTTGGCGTGGATCTGCATCGGAATGCCGTTGGCGAGGTAGTCTCGAATCAGCGCCCTGGATCGCTCGTCCGTCATCACCGGGTAGCCGCGGTACTCCTCGGGCAGGCCCGCCGGTACCACGTGGTAGGGCTCGGAAAGGTAGGCGGTCTTGCCCTGAGGGGATCCGTCGAGCAGCAGCTTGGTGCCAGCGACCTGCAACCCGTCTCGATACCTTCCGAGCTCAACGCCCTCGGGCAGCGCAAAGGTGCCGTCCATGCCCACGGGAAACAGCAGCACGTCGAGCTTCAGACCGGTATCCGCCGCGATGGCCGCGAGCAGGCCATGGAGTTCCCAGGAGGCCGCGCTGTCCTGGACGGTGGTCACGCCGAAACGCGCGTACTCGTCCAGGGCCGCTTCGATGGCCTGTGCCGTGAGGCCGTCGTCACCGAGAAAAAGTCCTGTCAGCACGCCCATGGCGGTTTCTTCCAATACGCCGCCCGGTTCGTCGCTGTCGTGGCGCCGGCGAATCACCCCACCGGGTGGGTCTGGCGTCACCGCCGTGATGCCGGCTTCCCGCAGGGCCGCGGAGTTGGTGGCCATTAGGTGGGCGGAGACATGGACCAGGGCGATGGGATGTTCAGTCGAGACTGCATCGAGATCGTCCCGGTCCGGATGACGCTGCTCGGCGATCAGCGAGTCGTCATAACCGACACCGACCACCCACTCACCCGGGGCAATGTCGCGTTCGGCGATGTAGTCGGCCATCACCTGCTTGAGTGAGGCGATGTCGGTCACGGTCCCGACCGGCGGCGGCGCCAGATTCGCCAGACTCAGGGTGCGCGCCAGAAAGGACAGATGCCCGTGGGTGTCGATGAAACCCGGCAGCAGCGCCCGGTCGCCCAGTTCAACGACTTCGTCGGCCTGGCCGCGCCAGGCGGCACGATCGCCGACCCAGGCGATGGTTTCGCCTGCCACGGCCACCGCGGTGACCGGACCTGTGGCATCGTCGAAGGTCAGGATGTGCTGGCCGACATAGAGCGTATCGGCATGCAGACGGGCAGAGTCCGCTGTGTCCGGCAAACGATCGCCACAGCCGGCAATCGCCAGCAGACAGACGAAGCCGAGCCAGGAAGGCCAGCATCTTCGGCTGCTGGTTGGGGGTGTCGAACCAATATCGGTGCTGAGCAGCTTCACTCGTCCAATCCCGGCCGTTGCTCGAATGCACCCTGATCGGCAGGAGCGATGGGATTTCTGTCGTCACGCTTGAAAACGCGCTCGAAGTAGCCTTCCGGCCATGCCTTGCCGATGTCCCGCTTGGCCAACTCGGCGAGATGGCGCGAAACGCTCGTACCTGCCTGCTCGGGCCGGCGCTTGAGCGAGGACGCGACATCATCGGGAACGTAACAATGCGGCTGGACCACATTCATGCTCCGATGCAAATCTCTGTGGGCAGACTTTATTCCTCCCCGCCATCCAAAGAAACCATCTCGCCTTCAGAACTTCGTTTCACTGCCCATCACTATGCAGAAGCTGGCGCCGAGATTACCGCAGCCGTTGGTGTTGAGCGGCAACGGGCCGAGCCGCCAAGCGCCCGGCCAGAGATGGCTGCTGGAACATTCGACCAGAGGACAGCGTAGGTGAGAGTGCTGGGTGAGCAGGGGTTTCGAGCGCCGCAAG
>SLTB01000297.1 GCA_007130155.1 Pseudomonadales bacterium | reverse complement strand
GTGAGCGCCACAGGCCTGCTGCCGCATGCGGCACATCGCGACCTCGCCGACTGCGACCCCGTGGGGCCAGCATCGGGCCTGCAGACTCACCCCGCATCCGAGGATTAGCCCGCATATCTCACCGATTCACGGCTGCGGACACGGATATACCGGCAAATCCGGCGTTGCGCCGGTGCGGTTGCGCATGCAGTGCGAGCCGATTCGCTCCCGGCGAATCGGTCGACGTACTGTCGAGTACGCTTGCGCGCCCAAACTGTCGCGCGCCTTGACCGGCATCTCCGCGCCCTCGCTTCGCGTATCGGTGAGATATGCGGGCTAGGACATGCTCCATGAGGGGGCAGTAACGGGGTGCGTCAATCAAGGGCCATGGTCAGGCTGACCGAGGCATTGATCGTGACCTCGCCCGGTTCCACCGGGACGCTGGCAAGCTCTGCGCGGGAGTCCATCATTGCAGAGCGGAGCATGGGCGGCGGCTGACTGGAGGCGCCATCCAGGCGCAATTCCAGAATGCGGCCAGGGCTGGTGCCGGCGGCCTCGGCGAGAGTCCGGGCCTCGGTCAGGGCGCGGTCGGTGGCGAGGCGAATGGCCTCGGCTCTTGCCGAGGCATCATCTTCCAGGCTGAAGTGCACGCCCTGAAGTTCTGTGGCTCCGGCACGCACGGCAATGGCCAGCAGGGTGCCGACACCGGCGAGATCGGCCGTGGCCACCTCGAGCTGATTGCGGGCCTGATAGCCGGTGATGCGGGGCCGCCAGTCGGCCTCCGCATCCCGGGGCCGGGACGACCACACTGGCTGCAGTCGGACGCCGGTGGTTCGCAGGCTTTCAGTCGATACATCGGCTGCACGCAGCGCAGCCAGCAGGCGCTCGCTGTATTCGGCGTTCGCCGCCAGTGTGGCCTGGGCATCCTCGCCTTCGTTGACCACTGCGGCGCTGAATCGCGCCCGGTCCGGCGCGGTGCGAACCTCGGCTTGCCCGTTGACGCTCAGGGTTGCCGGGTGGCTTGGGCTGTCCATGTGAACGTCGCTGCAGGCAATGCTGAGCATTAGCAGCGCTGAAATGAGGGGAAGACGGCGGGGCATGGTAGCGTACTCCCAGAGGGCGCGTGTCAGAACTCCACCATGATACGCCTTCAACCTCAGGGGCGGCGCCGTTGGCCGCTGCGAGGACCGCCGCCTGGGCGGCCGCTGTCCCGCCGCCGCGGGCGGTCATCGGACGGCAGGCGTGACTCCTTGGGCGCCACCAGAAGTTCGTCTTCGGGTTGGCTGCAGACCAGCTTGGAGCCGAGCAGGGTCTCGATCTCCGGCAGCAGGAAGGCGTCGCTCTCACCGAGCAGGCTGATGGAAATGCCCTTGGCGCCAGCACGTCCTGTGCGTCCGATGCGATGCACGTAATCCTCGGGATCCTCCGGCAGGTCATAGTTGATGACGTGGCTGATGCCCTCCACATGCAGACCGCGTCCGGCGACGTCGGTGGCGGCGAGAACCTGAATCTTGCCTTCCCGGAACCGTTCCAGGGTGGAGACGCGTTTGCTCTGGGGGATCTCACCGGACAGCATGTCGCAGGGTACGCCGAGGGCCTTCAAGCGCTCGTAGATGCGGCGGGTGCTGTCGCGGCGGTTGGCGAAGACCAGCACTCGGTCGAGTTGGAGGGTCGTGATGAGGTTGTACAGCAGCGCGAACTTGTCTCGGGACGAAACCATGTAGATGCGCTGATCAATATTGTCGGTCGTGACATTCTCCGACTCGATCACCACGTGCTCGGGCTCCAGTGTCCACTGTTCGGCCAGGCGCAGCACTTCGTCGTTGAAGGTGGCGCTGAACAGCAGGGTCTGCCGGCGCCGCTTCGGTGGCGTCTGGCGGATGATGCGGCGAACGTCGGGAATGAAGCCCATGGACAGCATGCGGTCGGCCTCGTCGAGGACCAGCTGCTCGATGTTGCGCAGGTTGAGCTTGCCCCGGGTGAGGAAGTCGATCAGGCGTCCCGGTGTCGCCACCAGAATGTCCACCCGCTCATTCTCAAGTACTTTCTTCTGCCGCTCGAAATCCATGCCGCCCACGACGCTCAGGACTTTCAGGCCGCTGTAGCGGGTGAGATCCTTGGCGTCTTCGGCAATCTGCATCACCAGTTCCCGGGTGGGTGCCAGGACCAGGGCTCTGGGCGTACCTGGTGCCGGTTCTGCCTGCAGCGGGAACTCGAGCTGGTGGCTGATCAGGGTGATCAGGAAGGCAGCGGTCTTGCCCGTGCCGGTTTGCGCCTGGCCGGTGACGTCGTAGTTGGACAGTGCGTGGGGCAGGGTTTCCGCCTGAATCGGCGTGCAGTGGGTATAACCCAGCGTCTCGATGGCCTGCATGAGCGCTGGCGGCAGACCGAACTCCTGGAACTTCACCTTGACCTTGGATGGCTCCTCGGCGGACGGCGCGGCAGACTCCGGCGCGACGGTGTTCCGGGGATTCGCGGTCTGGGTCTCTTCATTACTCATCGGCGATGCTCTGGAATTGGTTGGCGTTGCCGGATCGTCCGAGCTCCGGCGAGGCGCACGCAATTGATGAATACCTCCATGGCCCGTCGTACATCCGCAAGCGGCGGGAAAGTGGGGGCGAGGCGGATATTGCGGTCTTCCGGGTCGCGGCCGTAGGGGTAGGTGGAGCCGGCCGGGGTCAGCTTGACGCCAGCCTCGGCCGCCAGCCGGATGACGTCCCGGGCCATACCGGGAAGGGTGTCCACGGACACGAAGTATCCGCCTTCGGGGCGGGTCCAGGTCGCGAAGCCGGTATCCGCAAGGCCTTGGGCCAGGGCCTGCTGCACGGCGTCGAACTTCGGCCGAATGATGGCTGCATGACGTTGCATGTGGCCACGGATCGCTTCGACGTCGGGGAACAAACGGCTGTGGCGAAGCTGATTGACCTTGTCCGGTCCGATCATCAGGGCGCCGAGCCGCGCCTCGAAGGCGCCGAGCACCTTGTCGCTGGCAGCCATGAAGGCCACGCCCGCCCCGGCAAACGAGATCTTGGAGGTGGAGCCGAAGATCACTGCCCCGTCTGCGGTACCGGCCTCTGCAGCCAGCTTCCAGAGGCTGGCCAGCCGCGGCGGCTGCGGGGACAGATCGTGGACCGTGTAGGCATTGTCCCAGAGGATGCGGAAACCGGGTGCCGCCAGCTTGGGCAGATTGGCGAATCGCGCCACGGTGGCGTCGTCATACACGCAGCCGGTGGGGTTGGCATACTTGGGCACACACCAGATGCCACGGATGCGCGGGTCATCGCGCACCGCCGCCTCCACGGCGTCCATGTCCGGACCGGTGTCGAGCATGGTCACGTTGACCATTTCGATGCCGAGCTGCTCGCAGAGCGCGAAGTGGCGGTCGTAGCCTGGAACCGGGCACAGGATGCGTGGTGCACCAGCCGGGTCGTCCCGCCAGGGTCCTGCATCGCCGAGGCCGAAGAGGTGGGCCGTCTCCACGAACAGGTACATCAGCGTGAGGCTCGAGTTGCCGCCGGCCAGTACCTGTTCTGCGGGTACGTCGAGCAGGATGGAGCCGAGGCGTCGCGCTTCCGGGATGCCGCGTAGGCCTCCGTAGTTGCGGGTGTCGGTGCCATCCTCGCTGCGGTAGTCACCCTGCAAGGCCCCGTCGAGGTGGTTGGCCAGATCGAGCTGATCGGTGGCCGGCTTGCCGCGGGTCAAGTCGAGGGCGAGCCCCGCCTTGCAGAACGCCGCGTGCCGAGCGGCGCACTCGGTTTCGAGCTGCTGAAGTTCATCGTCTGTCATCGAGGGTTGATCGATCACGTCCTGTCCTTCTCCGTGGGCCCATTCAGATGGCGACGCCTGCCAGCTCGTCGACGTCCAGCATCAGGTTCATGTTCTGGATGGCGGCGCCACCGGCGCCCTTGCCCAGATTGTCCAGTCGAGCAACCAGCAGCAGCTGTTCAGCGTCGCCGAAAACCATCAGCTCGACTCGATTGGTATCATTGCATTGCTCGGGATCGAGGAAACCTTCCTCCAACGCGGTGCTGCCCTCGGGCCGGACCACGTGCACGCAAGCCTCGTCGGCATAGCGTTCCGCCAAGAGCTCAGTCATCGTCTTGGCGTCGATGCGGCGTTCGAGCAAGCCCGGCGGCAGTGGAATGTTGACCAGCATGCCCTTGTAGTAGTGCCCGACCATGGGGGTGAACAGGGGCGCATGCTCGAGGCCCGCGTAATGCCGCATCTCAGGCAGATGCTTGTGCTTCAACCCTAGAGAGTAGGGCCGCGGCGCGTGCATGGCAGCCACCCCTTCGAGCTCCCGCGCCCGATAGCGATCCACCAGTGCACGGCCCCCGCCGGAGTAGCCGGATAACGCATGCACGCAAACCTCTGCTCCGCGTCGGATCAGGCCGGCGTCCACCAGGGGCCGAAGGGCGAGGAGGAATCCAGTGGGATAGCAGCCTGGATTGGAAACCCGGCGGGCCTGTCTGACAGCGCTGCGCTGTCCCGGAGCCAGTTCGGGCAGTCCGTAGGCCCAGCCGTTCTGGATGCGGTGCGCCGTGCTGGCGTCGAGCACCCGAACGGCAGGGTTCTCGATCAGGGCTACGGCTTCCATGGCGGCATCGTCCGGAAGGCAGAGGATGACCAGATCGGCCGCGTTCAAGAGCTCCGCCCGGGCAACGGGATCCTTGCGCCGCTCGATGTCCACCTCGAGCAACTCGATGTCTGAACGCTTGGCAAGGCGGGCGTGGATCTCCAGACCCGTGGTGCCGGCCTGGCCATCGATGAACACTCGATGGGACACGATTCTGTCAGGCTCCCTTGGATAGGCAGAAAGCCGGCGGAGCGGCTCACGAATGGGCGGCAAGGATAAAGCACCGGAGGGGCTGCGGCAAAAGGCCTTCGGTCCGAACGTGGTCAGGAAGGGAAGTCGGCCACGGCGCTGCGGAGATCGGCAACGAAGAGTTCGGGTACCTCCAGGGCCGCGAAGTGCCCACCACGTGGTTGAAGGCTGTAGCGTACCAGCCGATAGCTGTGCTTGATCCAGGCTGGTGGCGGCAGATGCAGTTCTCCTGGGAAGGCCGCCACGGCAGTGGGTTTGTCCACATATTCCGGGACCGGCGGGTCCGAGGGGTGTTGGCGCTGCTCGAAGTACAGGCGCATGGATGAGGTGATGCTGCGGGTGAACCAGTACAGCGCGACGTTAGTCAGCATGTCGTCGCGGCCTATGGCAGATTCCGGGTCGCCATCATGATCACTCCAGGCGTGGAACTTCTCCAGAATCCAGGCGGCCAAGCCCACTGGCGAATCATTCAGCCCGTAACCCAAGGTCTGCGGCCGGGTACCTTGGATCTCCTGGTAGCCGAGTCCTTCGCGGGTGCGCTGTCGGCTGGTTTCAAGGCGTGCACGCTCAGCGTCGCTGACATCCGCGAAGGGATTGTCGTTGCGCGGCTTGCGGGCGAACACGAGATTCAAATGCAGGGCGGCGCAGGATGGGTCGAGCGCACCGAGCCAGGTGGCGATATGGGACCCCCAGTCTCCACCTTGTGCCAGGTAGTCCCTGTAGCCAAGGGTCGCCATCAATGCCTGGAAGCGTTCGGCGCAGGCCCGGCCATTGCAGCCATGCTCCACAGGTGCCTCGGAGAACCCGTAGCCTGGAATGGATGGCACCACGACGTGAAAGGCGTCTTCGGCCCGGCCACCGTGGGCCAGGGGATCGCTGAGAGCATCGATGACATTTCGGAATTCGACGAAGGACCCCGGCCAGCCATGCAGAAGCAGCAGCGGTCGTGCCTTGGGCTGGCGGGACCGCTGATGAATGAAGTGCAGGGGCTGCCCGGCGACGTTGAGCCGGAAATGAGGGAAACGGTTCAAGGAACGCTCTTCGGCGCGCCAGTCGAAACCATGCTGCCAGTAGTCACAGATACCCTGCAGCCACCGAAGGTCTGTGCCGTCAGCCCAGTCGGTGCCGAGGCTGTCAGGCCAGCGCGTCATCTCCAGGCGCCGAGCGAGATCTTCGAGTTCGGGTTCAGCGATCTGAATCGTGAACCGGTCGCCGATGTCAGGGCGACCGGACTGAAGGGCTACAGGCATGGCGGTGATGCGCCCATCATCCGTGGGAGAGCTTGAACAGGGCTTCGAGCTTTTCGCTGACGACGCTGGCGATGTCCTTGCGCTCCAAAGACGATCGGTGCTGCAGCTCGGACAGTTTGATCCTGTGCAGGTGCAGCACGGGCCATTGTTCCTCGAGTTCCCGCAAGTCGCCCTTCACCAGTACGGGCAGGAACGGATCGCTGGCCGGCCGCCGGGTCATGATGGCGCGGGCTCCGGATTCGAAGGGCACCTGGCGTGGACCCATGCTGCGATCTTTCAGCAGATTGGTCAGGAACAAACCGGGTTTCTCGATCAGATCGCCGGGTATGATGTAGAGCCCGGTCTCGAGCACAGCTTCCGGTACGATGCCGAAAAAGGTGTCATGGTAGGCGGCAGGGTCGGGCAGGATGACCATCCGTCGGCCCTCCTCTTCCGGATAGAAGATGTCATAGTTGGTGTAGAGCTGCTCCACTGCCCCGGAGTACACGCAGAGGGTGTCCTCGAACATCTTGACGAAATCGGTCGCGCGGCGCTTGTTGCCGAAGCTCTCGATGTCCCACGCCAGATCAGGGTTGTCAGGATTTTCGAATTCCATCTCGATCTCGTTGGCACATGCCTTGATCAATACTCGGCCGATATTAACCATCTGTAAGTCAGCTGGATATGGCGTTGCTCAGGTCTGCCTGGGGTTGTGGATCGCTTCTCAGACTTCGTGTTGGCCCTGCAGGGTTCACGGGGCGAGCCTCGGCTCCAGCCATGCTGACAGGGCCTGCAACTCCTCCAGACAGATCTCGTGTCCCATGGGATACTCCTCCCACGTCACGGGATAACCGAGATCGGTCAGAGTCGAGCGGCCGGTGGCTGCGCGCTGGATGGGGATCATCGGATCCATCAGCCCATGGGCCATGAACAGCGGCAGTTCGGCATTGGCAAGGCTCAAGCGCTCCGTGATCCGGGCGTGGTCATGAAGGTAGGTGGACAGAGCCACGATGCCGGCCAGGCGTCGTGGATAGCCGAGGCCGGCCTCGAGTGCGATGACGCCGCCTTGGGAGAATCCGCCTATGACGATTCTGGCTGGTTTGACTCCGCGAGCCTCCTCACGCTCGATCAGTGCTGCGGCCTGGGCTGCCGAAGCCATGATGTCGCCACGCTCGCTGTCGAGCCCGGTGGCAGGATCGATGTCGTACCAGGCCCGCATCTGCATGCCGCCGTTGATGGTGATGGGCCGCTTCGGAGCATGAGGGAAGACGAAACGCCAGCGCGCCCCGGCTGGCCGTCGAATGTGGGGCATGATTCCTTCGAGGTCATGGCCGTCGGCGCCGAGACCGTGCAGTAGAAGGATGCTGGCATCGGCGTCTTCAGGACCGTTCTCCATCACTTCGGGTAGTTCGACGGCCGCGTGCATGGTCTGCTCCTGTCAGATATTCGGGATGGCTGGTGCTGATACTACCGTTCATCCCCATTTGCCGGCAGCGGTGTGAAATAATCATCACCGGTTCAAGAGGTTTCCCATGACACAGCTATCCATCATATGAACGATGTCAATCATATGACCTATGCGATATCCCTCGACGCCTTCGCGGCGTGCGAAGGGTGTGGGTGCGCGCAGCAGGCCCGACATGCGAAGCGTTCGAGGCAGGGTAGTCCATGCCTCATCGGTGGCGCCGCCGAACGCCGCATGCCTGCCTTGGGCTGGGCCCCTGACGGCCTTCCCCCTCCGGAGCTCGGATAACTCCATGCCGGATATCCTGCCCGATCGCGGCGGTAGCCGGGACGTTCGCAATCTGACCCCGGTGCTGCGTTTCCTGCTTCCCTATCGTTCTGCGGTGGTCGGCGCGACGCTGGCGCTGGTGGTCACTGCCGGCGTGACTCTGAGCATTGGTCAAGGCCTGCGGCTGCTCATCGATCAGGGTTTCATCAATGGCTCGCCCGAGTTGCTTCGCAACAGCATCGGGGTGTTCGTGGCCATGATCCTGGTTCTCGCAGCAGGTACGTTTGCACGCTTCTATCTGGTGTCCTGGGTGGGCGAGCGCGTCAGCGCGGATATCAGGAAGGCGGTCTTCGATCATGTCATCCGTCTGCATCCTGGGTTCTTCGAGGCCAATTTCGCAAGCGAGATTCAGTCCCGCATCACCACCGACACCACGCTGCTGCAGACCGTGATCGGCTCCAGTGCGTCCATCGCCCTGCGCAATCTGCTGATGTTCGTCGGCGGAGTGGTGCTGTTGTTCGTCACCAATCCCCGTCTGTCACTGTTCGTGGTCCTGTCGGCCCCATTGGTGGTGGCTCCCATCATCGTCTTCGGGCGTCGGGTGCGGGCACTGTCGCGGGCTTCCCAGGATTCCATCGCCCACGTCGGCAGTTTTTTGGCGGAGTCCCTGCGTCAGGTGAAGACGGTGCAGGCCTACAACCATGAGGACGTCGATCGCAGGCGTTTCGCAGCTCACGTGGAATCCGCCTTCGACATTGCCCGCCAGAGGATTCTGCAACGCGCCGTGCTCATTACCCTGGTCATGGTGCTGGTGTTGGCTGCTATCGCAGCCATGCTCTGGACCGGCGGCCAGGACGTGCTCACGGGCCGTACCTCACCGGGAGAACTGGCTGCCTTCATCTTCTATGCGTTCATCGTCGCCGGTTCTGTGGGTGCCATCAGCGAGGTGGTGACCGATCTGCAGCGGGCGGCGGGCGCCACGGAGCGGCTCATGGAGCTGCTGGCCGCGGAGAGCGCATTGCCGCATCCGGTGCGGCCGCGCGTTCTGCCGGAGCCTGTGCGTGGCGTAGTGGCGGTGTCCGACCTGACGTTTGCCTATCCGACCCGGCGCGCGACCCCTGCGCTGCGCGATCTGGCGTTCCGGGTCAGGCCAGGCGAGCACCTTGCCCTGGTGGGTCCTTCCGGTGCTGGCAAATCCACCCTCTTTGATCTGCTGTTGCGCTTCTACGATCCTGAGCAGGGGGCCATTGCGCTGGACGGCATCGACATTCGTGAACTCGATCCCGAGCAGCTTCGTCGCCACATCGCATTGGTCAGTCAGGATCCTGCGCTGTTCACCGGTAGCGTGGCCGAAAATATACGCTACGGCCGGCCCGATGCCGGCGATGCGGATCTGCATTCTGCTGCCAAGGCGGCGTTTGCAGATGGCTTCATTGCGCAGCTGCCCGATGGTTATGACACCCAGCTCGGTGAGGCGGGGCTGCGGCTGTCCGGCGGGCAGCGTCAACGCATCGCCATTGCCCGTGCGGTACTCAAGGATCCGGCCATTCTCTTGCTGGACGAAGCGACCAGCGCCCTGGACGCAGAGAGCGAACATGCCGTGCAGCAGGCTCTTGCCAGGCTGGCTGAAGGTCGCACGACGCTGGTCATTGCCCACCGCCTTGCCACGGTCATGAATGCGGATCGCATTCTCGTTCTCGACCAGGGGCGGGTGGTCGGCGAAGGCACCCATGCCAGCCTGTTGGCAAGTAACGACCTCTACGCCCGGTTAGCCGAGCTGCAGTTCGCGGCCAGCGCAAGCCTCGAGCAGCCCGGACGCGTCAGCGCTGTCTGACCGACAGTCGGGCCAGACGGGCATCGATGCTGAAGGAGCACGCTCCGGCAGAGTCATGGGCCGGGCTCTTCGGCATGGGCCAAGCCGGCGGCAAGCTCGAGTTCCATCTGCTCGCCAGGAGCGCTTCGGCTTCTGAATGACACACCGAGCCCAAGCAGCCGAACGGGTCGGCCGACGCGCTCCCAGGCAGCTTCGAGCAGGTCTGCATAGATTTCAGGGCCTGGCTCTTCGGTGCTCCGCTCGGCGGTGGTGGTCGTGAAGTCGTTGAAGCGGACTTTCACGAAGCAGCTGCGGATATTCTCGTTCGGGTCGACCTTGGCCAGGCGCTGCCTGAGCCGGACTTCGAGTTCGGTCAGGGCATGCTGGCAGGCCCGCAGGGACGGCTTGTCGTCTGCGAAGGTCTGCTCCACCGAAACCGACTTGCGGCCGCTGCGGGGCCGGACTTCGCGCCGGTCTTCGCCGACAGCCAGTTCCCGCAGGCGCTGTGCTGCGCTGCCGCAGTGCTGGTGCAGCCTGACGGCGTCGATGGTCCGCAGGTCGCTGCAGGTGGACACGCCGAGTTCGGCCAGGCGGGCTGTCATGGCTGGCCCCACGCCGGGCAACCGTTGGACGGGCAGTGCCGCGACGAAGGCATCCACGTCTTCCGGTCGCACCACGAACTGACCGTCGGGCTTGTTCCAGTCGCTGGCGACTTTGGCCAGGAACTTGTTGGGTGCGATTCCGGCGGAGATGGTGATGCCGAGTTCTCGCCGCACGGAGTTGCGGATGGCCCGGGCGATCAGGGTGGCGCTGCCACGCAGCAGCTCACTGCCTGTGACATCGAGAAAGGCCTCATCCAGGGACAGAGGCTCGATGGTGTCAGTGAAACGTCGGAAGATGGCGAATACACTTGCGGATACCTCGCGATACTTGTCCATGTCGGGTCGCAGCAGCACCAGATCGGGGCAGGCCCGCACGGCTCTGTTCGATGGCATGGCCGAATGCACGCCGAAGCGGCGGGCTTCGTAGTTGCAGGTGGCGATCACGCCACGCTTGTCCGGAGCGCCACCCACGGCAACGGGTCTGCCGGCCAAATCGGGTCGGTCGCGGACTTCGACCGCGGCGTAGAAGCAATCGCAGTCGCAGTGAATGATCTTGCGTTGCATGCCAGGCTTTCCTCAGGCGTCCGGAGGGCGGCGATGATTGCTGGCTGGCACACCCGGTTTCCGACCTTGTTGTCTCGTTGCGCAGGGGTGACCCTCTGCTAAGATGATCCCTTCGGGTCCGTGGCCTTCGACGCAGCCGGTCGCGTTCTTCAACAGCATCTGAATGGCAAGGGGGAGCTTTCTACGTGGGTCCATTGGCCGGTTATCGCATCATCGAACTAGCGGGCATTGGCCCGGGGCCGTTCTGCGGCATGATGTTGTCCGACATGGGTGCGGAAGTCATCCGCGTGGAGCGGCCGGCGAAGGATGCCCGGCGTCCTCGTGACGTGCTTGCCCGCAATCGCAAATCGCTGGCGGTGGATCTCAAGCGCCCGGAAGGCGTGGAAGCCGTTCTGCGTCTGTGCGAGGGCGCGGATGCTCTCTTCGAAGGTTTCCGGCCTGGCGTCACGGAGCGCCTCGGTCTCGGTCCCGACGATTGCATGAGCCGCAATTCCAAGTTGGTCTATGGTCGCATGACAGGCTGGGGTCAGGAAGGACCGATGGCCCAGGCTGCCGGCCACGACATCAACTACATCGGCCTCTCCGGTGCTCTGCATGCCATCGGTCGGGCCGGCGAACGCCCGGTGCCACCGCTGAATCTGGTTGGAGACTTCGGTGGTGGCGGCATGTACCTGGCTTTCGGGCTGGTCTGTGGTCTGCTCGAGGCCCAGCGTTCCGGTCAGGGGCAGGTGGTCGATGCAGCCATGGTGGATGGCGCCGCGTCCCTGATGTCCATGTTCTTCTCCTTTGCGGCCCAGGGTGGTTTCAAGCCCGAGCGGGGCACCAATCTGCTCGACGGTGGCGCACACTTCTATGACACCTATGAGACCCAGGACGGCAAGCACATCTGCATAGGCTCCATCGAGCCACAGTTCTATGCGCTGTTAGTGGAAAAGGCCGGCCTTGACCGGGAGGCATTCGCGCCGCAGATGAATCCGGAGCATTGGCCGTCCCTCAAGAACAAGCTCGCCGAGGTGTTCAAGAGCCGCAGTCGTGACGAGTGGTGCGAGATCATGGAAGGTACCGATATCTGTTTCGCTCCGGTACTGTCCATATTCGAGGCGCCTGAACATCCTCATAATGTCGCGCGCAACACCTTTGTCGAAGTGGAAGGCCTCATGCAGCCGGCGCCTGCGCCACGCTTCAGCAGAACTGAGCCCGGTATCCGTCATGCTGCGCGCCTTCCGGGTCAGGACTCAGAAGACGTGCTCAGAAGCTTCGATTTCTCGGATGCGGAGATCGACGCTCTGATCACGGGAGGGGCAGTAGTCAAGTCAAGCTGACGGCGATCCCCTTGGGGGCAGTGGTGCCCGAAGCTACGCATCCTTTTCGTTCCGCCGGACTATCCGGGACAACGGCGAGGGGCACGCTATGAGCGTAGAACTTCTGGACACACCGCGATTTCATGGTTTCAGGGTGCGCCGGCAGATTGCCGGGAAAACCTACCAGGAATACTTCTCGCTCAAAGCGGAAGGCAAGCGCCTGCGAGGACCGAAGCGGGCGGCGATCCGCGAGCAGGCCGAAGTTCGCGATGCCGAACTCGAGCGTCTGCAGTCCGCTGCGCGAGACAAGGCCGCGCGGGAAGTGGACATCGATGCCAAGGGTCGCGTCCGCGGTATTCTGTTCCGCATGAAGCGGGAGAAGAGCGGCACCCGAACGCCGGTTTTTCAGATCGGCATCATGTCCGCGCGCGAGGGCAAGATCGTGAATACAACGGTGTCCATCAATCGGCACGGCCTCGACGAAGCATGGAGGCGGGCCACTGACTTCTATGTCGACCATAAGAAGATCAGCAAGCGCTCGCGCGCCTATCGCGACCTCCAGGGCGCCAAGCCGTCGGAGGCGCAATTCAAGCGCATGGTCCGCCAGGCCGAACGAGGTCGTCAATGACGCTCGACGGGGCTGCGGCAAGGCATCAGGGTGGCTCTGACCAGCAGGCATCGGTGGCCGCCGCAACTGATGCAGTGCGCATTACCCGCGGCAGCCCTGTCGAAGCTTGGCGTCTTGCAGGACAGATCGCCGAGTTCGGTGGCGAAGCAGAGACCCACGGACTGGAGATCTATCGTCGCCGCCTGGCGGGTGCCAGTGCCCTGGTGCTGATCGCCAACGTCGGCGATCGCCCCGTGGGGTTCAAGGCTGGCTATGACCGCTTTCAGGACGGAAGTTGGTACAGTTGGATGGGAGGTGTGCTCGAATCCTGGCGTGGCCAGGGCATCGCTCAACGTCTGCTGGAGGCTCAGGAAGCCTGGGTGGCGCGGCAGGGTTACCGCCTGCTGTACGTCAAGACGCGCAATCAGCACAAACGCATGATCGCGTTTCTCGCCATGAACGGTTACGACATCCTGCGGCTGGAGGAAAAGTCTACAGCCGAGGATTCAAGAATCCTGTTCGGGAAGGTCATCAACCTGATCTGAGGCAGCAGTTTCCTGCGCCAACCTGCCCCCTTGCAACCTTCGACCTTGAAGGCGCAAAAAGGTGGCGCTGGTAAAGAAAAGTCCCAGCGCAAACCCCACTTCGGCGATCCCCGCCCATCTCTGCG
>SLTB01000164.1 GCA_007130155.1 Pseudomonadales bacterium | reverse complement strand
GTTGCTGACTGGAAACAGTCTCGCCAGCAGGGCACGAGGAGGAGGGGTGATGACGACTGGACAGACCCGGGCGATCAAAGTGGTCGCCATTGTGCTTGCCGTATACGTCGGTATCGTGGTGATTTTCGAATCGCTGCTGGGCTACTTTCAGCCTGAGGGTGACAGCACCGTGGTCATTACGACCACCACTGACGGCCGTTCCCATGACCGGGTGCTGACCCTGCTCGAGAGCGGTGATCAGCTCTACGTGGCCGCCAATCATTGGCCGCGGGCCTGGTACAAACGTGCGCTGGAGAATCCCGACGTTCAACTCACCCTGAATGGGGAACAGGCTGCCTATCGTGCGGTGCCCATCACTGGCAGCGAGCATGATCGCATTGGCGAAGAATTCGCCGTGGGGCTCTTCTTCCGCTTCCTGACCGGATTCCCGCCGCGCTATTTCGTTCGCCTCGATCCCGTGGAAGTGCCCAGGGGATCTGCTACGGAAGACGCAGAGACCATGGAAGGTGTTTGATGTCGCTGCGGCCGATGTCATTGAAGCCGAGCGTACTTGGCCCGTATCGGTGCGCGCTGAGAGCCGGCCGCCAAGGGTGGGGCTGGCCGCCCCCGCTCCGGCGTCCTGGGGTTCCGCTTTAGGCGTGCATATTCGGGCCGCGTACGGGCACGCCGCAAGCCGAGCGCAATGCGCTCGACAGACGATGTGCAGTGATGGTCGATCGTCGTGAACCTTGCGATCTGCGGTGCCAACAGCAGCGTCGGACGGAACCTGATCGAGCATCTGCTCGCTGAGGTCGATACCACCGCAGTGGCGATGGTGCGATCGCAGCGCGCGGCAGACGGTCTGCCCGTATTCGAGCGTATCCAGCCGGTGGTCGTGGATTACCAGGACGAGGCTGATCTCGCTCGGCACTTGGCAGGTGTAGACGCGGTGGTCCATCTGGCCGGTGTACTGTTCGAGGCCCGTGGCAGCAGCTATGCGCGCGCCAACGTGGCCACTACGGCTGCGGTGGCCGCTGCGGCCAAGGCAGCGGGAGCCCGGCAGCTCATCTTCATCAGCGCGTTGGGTGCGGCATCGGACTCCAGCAATGCCTATCTGCGGTCGAAGGGCGAAGCCGAAGATGTCGTCCGGGCCTGCGGGTTGCCGGCGACGATCCTGCGGACCCCCATGCTTATAGGTCCGGGCAGCGCGGCAGCGTATTCGCTGATGCGAAGCGCCTCCCGGCCTCAGGCATGGCTGCTTGGCGGTGGACGCCAGGTGCTGCGTCCTCTGGATCTGGACGATCTCAGCGGGGCCATTCTCGTGGCCGCCCAGCAGCCACCCGGGGGCGTCACTACCCTCGAACTGACCGGTCCTCAGGCCATTACCCAGGAGGCTTTGATCCGTCTGATAGCGAGCATGCATGGTCGCCCGGTCCGGGTCCGGTCGATACCGGTATGGTTGGGTAAGGCATTTGCCGCCGTGCTGCATGCGCTGAAGGGCGGCGGGCTGTCTCCTGGGGTGATTGAGGTGATCACGGCGGAGGAACGGGTGACCGACAACGGAGATGCCGCTCTGGGTATCACGCTCACGCCGCTCGAAGCCACTCTGGCCAAGCTCATCGGGAACGATTCATGACCGATCCGGAACCTACGCCGCACCTCGGCCCGAAACCCCCAGGCGGGAAGCGCAACGCGCTTGGCAGAGCATTCTTCCTGCTCCTCACGGTGGCCTGTTTCGCCTATCTCTATTTTCGGTTGCATGGTGCAGCAAGCCGCGAAGGCATGACGTTGCTCGCCTACATGACCGACGTATTCGCGAACGTGCAGTGGCTGCCCTGGCTGCTTTTGATGATGGGTTACTCGTGTTTCTTTTTCCTCATCGATACTCTGGTTGTCACTCGCGCCCTGAATTGGTTCGTGGTGAGCATCCGGTATCGAGACATCCTGCCGATTCGCGCCAGCGCCTATATCATCTCGGTGTTCAACGAACAGATCGGCAAGGGGGCGATGGCCTACTACCTCAATCGGCGCGACGGGGCGCCGGGCTGGGAAGTCACTTCGGTGATGCTGTTCATCATGTTCTGCGAGTTCTTCTACCTCCTGCTCTGGGCCACGACCGGTTACTTCTTCAGCAGCAGCGTCCTGCCGGATGTGTTCGTGATGATTCCCATCATCGCGGTGGGTGCCGCCATCGTCTTCGTGCTGTGGAATCTCTATTTCAGCGGTTTGCTGCTGCCCAACAATCAGCTCAAGGAACGTCGGCTGCTGCACGCCTTTCGCAAGGCGCGATTTCGCCACTACCTGATGTTCTTCCTGCTGCGTTCGCCGGCTCTGCTTGCGGCGGTGTTCGTTTACAGCACGGCGCTGAATCTGTTTGGGGTGGAAGCGACGTTTCTCGGGCTGCTCGGCTTCCTTCCGGTGATCTTTTTCGCCGCCTCCGTGCCGACGCCCATGCGCGCGGCTGCCATCACCCTCTGGGTGGTGCTGTTTCCCGACAACGAAGGGCAGATGGCGGCGTTCGGGTTCGTGCAGCACAACTTCTTCATTCTCTTCAATGCGCTGATCGGCCTGCTGTTCTGGAAGCGCGCTCAGCGGGAGCTGTTCGGGCCGGTGGGGAGCAGGCCGGCCGCATGATCGCGCATGCCTTGACCGGGCTGCGATTGCTGCTGGTGGCGCCCACCGTCATGGGGTTCGCCAGACCGGACCTGCTTGCCCCGGTCTGGCTGCTGGCGTGCATTCTGCTGGCCATTGCCAGCGACATGCTCGATGGAGCAGTGGCCCGCCGCATGGGGACGGCGTCGGCGGCGGGTCAGATCTTCGATCACGGTACGGACTGCCTGTTCGTGACGGCAGCGCTTGCTGCGGCGGCCTATGCCGGACTGCTGACGCCCATTCTGCCCATGTTTGTGGCATTGGCCTTTGGCCAGTACGTGCTGGATTCCCACTTTCTTCACCGGGGAAAGATGCTCAAGACCAGCCGTATCGGACGCTGGAACGGTATTGGCTACTTCGTGCCGCTGGTGGTGCTCGCCGTGGCCCGGCTGGAGCTGCCGGGTGGCTGGGCGGAAGTGCTGTTTGGTGCCGCGGCTCTGTTGGCCTGGCTACTCGTGATCACTACGGTGGTGTCCATTGTAGATCGAGCCCTGGCGGGACGTCGGGCTGGCTGAAGGCAGGCTCGCCTTTCATGGAACAAATGCTGTCCCGTTGTTCTTACAAGGCGCCTGACGACGCCCATCGCCCCACTGGGGGCGCCCACAACCTTCGGTAGAGCGAATGACTCCGTGTGACGGCTGGCCTTGTGGGAGTCGGCACTGTGGTCGATTTTCAGCGCCAGCACCAAGCTCGAACGTCCTTTCGCGACAGCGGCCAGTTCCGGGTTGGACCGCTATAGGCAATGCGTCGGCCTCGGCAGGCCGGCGATGCGGGCGGCGGTCTTGGCGAAGCTGCCGCCGAACAGCAGCATCAGGTGCAGGCTGCTGCCCTTGTCGGGGCCGAGTTCGGTGCCTACGGCTTTCACCAGGGCGCGGTTGTTGGGGGCAAGCTTGTGGCGCGCGTAGAAGGCTCGCAGCAGCTCCACGACCTCCCAGTGGGCTTCGGTGAGGATGATGTCCTCCCTGGCGGCGAGGGCCACGGCCACCGCTGGCGTCCAGGTCGCCAGATCCCGGATATAGCCTTCCTTGTCGCGGGGCGGCAGCTCGATCATGGCTGGCCCGGAAATCTCACCAGTATCCCCAGAGCTGGCGAGGTTCGCAGCCTTTCTGGCGCCGCTCTGGACTGAAAGTCGTAGCCGTAGCTACGGGTTGAAGGAAGAGCAAGCCAGGGCGAGCGAGAATCCGCCAGAATCGGGATAGGCCAGCGGCGGAAACAGAGTGTTTTCGTCGCGGCCGTTCAATTAGGTCATATTTATTCATAATATCAATCACTTGTAGCGCCTCCGCTGGCCGGCTGGTGAGATTTCCGGGCTAGAACCAGCTCATGACCCGGTCGCAGCGGGTGCAGAGTTCGACGAAGACGCTGTCGTCCACGCTGTCAATCCCGGGTTCCAGGCGTTCCTGAACACCGCGAGCTTCCACATCGGCGGTCAGCGCGGATGCGATGCCGGTCAGGGTCCGGCACGTCCCGGTTCCAGTCAGGGCAGCATAGACACCATCCTCGATGAGCAGGATGGCGTCGTCTTCCGCGAGCACGCGCAGGCAGGCCGCGAGGGCATCGCTGGCGGAAGGAGACTTGTTGATCAGGTGCAAGGTAGCCATGACTGCGCCTCAGAAGGCCAGGATCTGATCGGCCTGATGGATGAGCGCTGTCATCCCCGTATCATCGATGAGGGTGACATCGAGGATGAGATCAGTGCGGCTCAGGCCCCGCTGACGCAAGGACGGCTCATGAACGCGCAGGTCTTCCACTTCGTAGACCGGCAAGGCGGTCCAGTTGGCGGCCACGTCCCGCAGGCCCAGGGCTCCGGCCTGCTGTCCGGCCAGCAACTGCAGGACACCATCGCCTTCGAACAGCACCGTGATGCCGGGTTCGAACACGGAGGTGGCGAGAATGGCTTCCACAGCCTCTTCGCCCGCGGAACTGCCGTGGGGAGGCTTGCGCAGATGGAACAGCAAATGTGTCATGGTCAGCCGCCGAAAGTGACGAGGCGATCCACGCTCAGGGCCGCGTCCGCGAGCTGGCCTAAGCCCGAGATGGCGAATGGGGGCCGCATGTTGCCCAGGCCTTTCTCGTAGCGCTGGGCCTCACTGTCATCGAGCACACCGCGCTTGAGTGCGGAGGCGACACAGACGACCAGGTCCAGGTCGTGCTGCCGTCCGAGGTCGGCCCAGGCTTCGGTGAGGTCGTCCTCGTCCTGGGGCACCACGGTCAGGGCCGAGGCGTTGTAGGTACCTTCGCCGTGGAAGAAGACCCGCTCGAGGCTGTGGCCGTTATCCAGAACGGCGCGGGCGAAGCGCAGGGCGCTGCGCGAACCTTCGCTGGCCAGCGGCCCAGTGCGAACGATGATGGCAAATTTCATGGACGGGACCGTGGCAGCGACCTGCGCCGGGTACGCATCATGGCGTCAGCGCGCAGGCCGCTGGGGAGGCTGAAAGTCAGTCGTTGCCGATACCGATGAGATGCAGCAGCGACAGGAAGATGTTGTAGAGCATGACGTAGAGCGTGACCGTGGCGCTGATGTAGTTGCGCTCGCCGCCGTGAACGATGGCGCTGGTCTGCCACATGATCAGACCGGAGGCCAGGAACAGGAACATCACGGAGATGGTCATGGACAGGCCTGAGATCTGCAGGAAGTAGTTGGCGATGGCGGCGATGAAGGCCACCAGGATGCCGACGAAGAGGAAGCCGGTCATGAAGCTGAAGTCACGCTTGGTGATCAGCGTATAGGCCGACAGTCCGAAGAAGATCACGGCGGTGCCGCCCAGGGCCATCAGGACCGGCTGCATGCCGCCCATGGCGAGATAGGCGTTGAGAATGGGACCGATGGTCAGGCCCATGAAGCCGGTGAGCGCGAAGGTCCACACCAGACCCCAGGCGCTGTCCTTGGTCTTCTGAATGGCGAACAGGAAGCCGAAGTAGGGCAGCAGCATCCACAGGCCCATGAAGGGCATGTTGATGGCCATGGCTACGCCGGCGGTAACGGCGCTGAAGGCCACGGTCATGGCCAGCAGGGCGTAGGTATTGCGCAGCACCTTGGCTGCGGCAGGATCGAGCGTGGTGACCTGCGCAGTGGTGGCCGTCTCTATATTTGCTTGACCCATGGGGCGACGCGGTTCCATGACTACTCCTTAATGTGCATGTCTGTCGGCGGCCACGAAGCGGCACGCAAACCTCGACCCTGTATATACGGACTGTATGCGCTCATTGCAAGATATGCCGATGCGCCCTGCGCGCCGTGATCAGCCGGGCAGGCGATCGAAGGTCGGCAGCCCCTCGGGGATGGCATGGAAGGCCTGTTTGTCGCAGCAGAAGATCGCCATCTGTGGCTGGCCGTACTCGCTGGGATCATCCATGGAGCCCACCTTGATGATCACCGCCTGCGTCATCTGCGGTGAGCGGGTGAGCAGATGAGTGCCGCAGTCCGGGCAGAATTCCCGGGTCACGGCATTGGCAATGTCCTTGCGAGCGAACCCCTTGGGTTCGCCTGCCGTATAGCGAAAGCCGTCGCTGGGCATCGCCATGAACACGTTCGCCGAGCCCCCGGTGATGTACTGACATTCCCGGCAATGGCATTGAGCCTTGAAGATGGGCTGGCCCGCCGCCTGATAACGCACGCCGCCGCAGTAGCAACCGCCTTCGATCTCCATTTTCATACCCCCTATGAACGTGAAGTCTGAGGCCTACCGCCCCATCCTGCATGACCCCGGAAATATGGTCGCCGAAGAGGCGGCCGCAGTCCAGCAGCGGTATGGCCGGCCGGTCACCCTCGCCGAGCAGCATGATCTGTCCTGCCAGATCGGCGGACATCGGACCCAGATCGGCCTGAATGAAGTTCATGGCCGTACTGCTTCAGCAACCTGTTAGGCTGGCGCCTCAGTCCAATGGAGTCGAACAATGATCCAGTCCGTCAACAATGGTGGCCGGGGCCAGGCCGGGCCGCCTGACCTCAAGGCCGTATGGGACAGCATTAGCGGCGGCGGCGGTGGTGGTCCATCGGGCGGCACGGTGGGCAGCATCGTTCTCGTGGTGGCGCTGCTGATCGCTGCGTGGGGCGTGCTGACTTCCTTCTATACCGTTCAGCCGGAGGAGCGGGCCGTTGTCAAACGCTTTGGGGCGGTGGTGGGCATCACCGATCCAGGTCTGCACTTCAAGATTCCCTTCGGAGTCGATCAGGTGCAGCTGGTGGCCACGGAGCGGGTGCTGAAGCAGGAGTTCGGTTTCCGCACCGAAGGTACCCGGGCAAGCGGGCGCACCGGCTACAGCAGTGAGGCCTTCGAAGACGAGTCACTGATGCTCACCGGTGATCTGAACATGATTGACGTGGAGTGGGTGGTGCAGTACCGGATTGCCGATCCCATCAAGTTTCTCTACCGGATGCGCGAGCCGACTCGGACCCTGCGCGACATCTCCGAATCGGTCATGCGGCGCATCGTCGGCAACATGCTTGGCTCCGAAGTGCTGACCATCGGCCGGGTCGAGGTGCAGCGCAAGGCCAGGGAAGAAATGCAGTTGATCCTTGACGGCTACGATGTCGGGATCCGCATCAGCACGGTGGAAATGCAGGATGTGGTGCCGCCGCCGGCGGTGCAGCCTGCGTTCAACGAGGTGAACGAGGCCCGGCAGGAACGGGAGCGCATGATCAACGAGGCGCAGAAGCGCGTGAACCAGGAGATTCCCAACGCGCAGGGTCAGGCCCTGCGGATGATTGCCGAGGCCGAAGGTTATGCTACGGAGCGCGTCAACCGGGCGCGCGGCGAGAGCGTCCGCTTCACAGCCGTCCTGCGCGAGTACCAGCGTGTACCGGAGGTCACCCGGTCGCGCCTCTATCTGGAGACGCTCAACGAGGTGCTGCCGAAGATCGGCCAGGTCCTGGTGGTTCAGGACGGTCAGGTGGGTCCCCTCCCGCTGCTCGATGTCAACCGCGGCAGTGCGCGTAGCGCCGGAGGTCAACCATGAAGACGATCATCGCTGTCATTGCCGCCATTGTCATTCTGGGCGCCGCCAATTTCATGCTCTACACCGTGGACGAGGCGCAGCAGGCCATCATCGTCCAGTTCGGCGAACCCATCGGGGACGTTATCGACGAGCCCGGTCTCAAGGTCAAGCTGCCCTGGCAGGACGTGCGCTACTTCGACCGGCGCCTGCTGGTCTGGGATGGTGACGTCACCCAGATCCCGACGCTGGGTCGTGAGTTCATTCTCGTGGATACCACGGCCCGCTGGCGCATCGAGGATCCCCTGCTGTTCCTCACCAGCGTGCGCGACGAGAATGGCGCGCGCTCCCGTCTGGACGACATCATCGATTCCGTGGTCCGCGACATGGTGTCCTCCACCGAGCTCGAAGAGATCGTCCGCTCTCGGGATTGGGAAGTGGACCTTGATGACCTCGAGGATCCGGCCCTGGCGGACCGTGACGACTTGGATCTACAGCAGCGGCCGACCCTTGGGCGCGAACTTCTTGAAGCTGAGATCTTAGCTCGCGCCAAGGACTCCATGCCGGATCTGGGCATCTACCTCGATGACGTCCGGATCAAGCGGGTCAACTACATCACGTCGGTCCGCCGTCAGGTGGAGAGCCGGATGGTGGCGGAACGGCAGTCCATCGCCGAGCGCTTCCGCTCGGAAGGGCGAGGGCGTAGCCAGGAGATCCTCGGCAACATGCAGCGTGATCTGCAGGGCATCCGCTCCGAGGCGGCCCGCCAGGCCGAAGAGATCCGCGGCGAGGCAGATGCCGAGGCCACCCGGATCTATGGTGAAGCCTTCGGCGCCGATCCGGAGTTCTACGCCTTCTTCCGAACCCTGGAGAGTTACCGGGCCCTCGGCGCGAACAGCACACTCATGCTGCGCGCCGACTCCGACTACTTCCGCTACCTGGAGAAAGCGCAGGTTCAGTGACCGTGGCTGCGGAGCTGGCCTTTGCGGCCACCTCCGCAGCTGAGGGGATGACTGGGACTGTGGCAGAGAGGGGTGTCATTTGGCATAATATTCATATATTGATGCCGGAGTGGATCCCATGCAGTTCGCGACCATCGAGCCTATCGCCGCCCGTCCCGACCTCGGAGCCATCACGGATGACGAGGCTGCGGCCCTTGCCCGCGCGACGGTCAATCTGTTCCGTGCCTGGAAACTCACCGACATCGAGGCTCGCACCTTGCTCGGCGAAATGGCGCAGCGCACCTGGGCGCGCTGGAAGGCCGGCGAGATCGGTCGCATCGACCGTGACCTGCGTGCCCGGATGGCGATTCTGATGGGCATCCACAAAAGTCTGCGCTACCTCTTCACTGATCCGGCGCGGGGCTACGCCTGGATCCGCAAGCCCAACGAGGCCTTCGACGGGCACAGCGCGTTGGACATCATGATGCGCGGCGAGATGACCGACCTGATCGGTCTGCGTGCTTATCTGGATGCCGAGCGGAGCGCCTGGTGAGGGTGCCGGTCCGTCGCATGGTCTGGCGGCGCAGCGTCCGCATCATCCGCTCCATCCATCCGCCCATCGATCTGTTCGAAGACATCGCCGACCCCGCAGACTGGGAAGCCCTGGCCTCGGCGGAAGCGAAGTTCAACCCCCGCATCCGTCTTGGCATCGGCGATCTGTCGCGGGTGCCGGTGGCCCGGCGCGTCACCGGGCCGGGAGCGAGCTGGGTCATGGCGCCGTTCGTCCATTGCTCACCGCTGCGGCCGTCGCGCTTCTCGGATGGCACCTTCGGCGTTTACCACGCCGGCGACAGCCGCGAAGTGGCCATCGCCGAGACCATCCACCACCACGCGAAGTTCATGGGCGCCACCGAGCAAGCGCCTGGGTGGACTTCGCAGTTCCGCGAACTGATCGGTCCGGTCGATGCCCGGCTCGACGACATCGCTGGCCGGGCTGAACTCCTCGACCCTGACGACTACACCCGGTCGCAGCGCTTCGGCGCCGAGAGACGAGCAGCGGGATCGAATGGCATCACCTGGCCCAGCGTTCGCTATCCCGGTGGGCACTGCATCGGGGTGTTCTGGCCGGACGTCATCCCCATCCCTGTGCAGGGTGGGCATTGGGCCTATCACTGGAACGGCAAGGCAGTGGACTACATCAAGCAGCTGGATACCGGCGAGGTCATGGCCGTGATGGGATGACCCGAGATTCTCGCCGGCTCCAGGGGCTCAGGCGACCTGGCTGTAGGGAGCGGTGATCTCGTAGGCGCAGACCAGATCGTAGCGCTGTCCGGGTCGATCATCTTCACCGGCCTGCCAGCCATGCCAGGGATACTCCACCGCACCGTTGTCACGCAACTTCGCCTTGCCGGTGGCCGGGTCGATGACGAAGAAGGGCCCGTGTTCCTCGCCGGGTTGCATGGGCAGGCGTTCGCGTTCGGCTGCGCCGGGCTCTGCGGTCGAATACATCCCGCCCTTGCCGGTACCGTTGTAGAGCACCTGATGGACCTCCGCGAAGGCGGGTGCCTGCTCGGAGGGAGTGTGGCCGTGGTTGTGGGTGGAGAGATCCACGCCCTTGCCGGCGGTCCAGAAGAAGACGTAGGCGATCTCGGCGCCGTCGTCGTCGAGCAGGTGGAAGCCTGGCACCAAGTGGGCATCGAGCCCATCGAAGTAGGGCGTGACGTGGGTGTAGCGGTCCTCGAAGGTCTGCCAAACGAGTGCGTCGGCGAGGGGACCTTCGACTTCGAGTTGATCTATCTCCGACAGCTCAGCTGCGGCGTCTGGGGTGCGGATGTAAATCGCCAACAGCGCACTGTGGGGGCCCGCCGTGACGGTATCGCTGTCGAGATGCGTGGACACGAGCGCGCCGACATCGGGATAGACCTTGCGCGACGGGCTCGCAAGGGCGCCGTGGATGACCTTGACGAACACGTCGCCCTGGCTCTGATCGAGTTCCAGTTGATCGCCCGGCGCCAAGCGCACGAACTGCAAGGTCCAGCCAGCCATGATCCAGACCGCTGAAATCAAGGTGCTGGCGCGCTGACCCATAGGCAGGCTGACGCCGAAGCGGGTGGGGTGCTTGGACGCAGCGATGTTCGGTGTCGCGGTGGCGAGGTTGAAGGTGCTGGCCATGATGGTCCTCCCTCTCGAACAGATGAATCGTGTACCCACTCCATTGTATCGGCATCTTCCGGGTGTGATCGCTGCATTCTTCGCTGATTGCGGCCTGCCGGCGGCAGCGGCAGCTGTCGCGAAACGCGTGCAGAACCCCGAGGAAGCGGACTTGCCCGCGAATGGTCGAAGGAAAATCAACAACTTGCAGGACGTTCGCGGACAAGTCCGCTCCCACGGTGCCTCGCCCCTGACTTTGGCGACATCCTCAGCGCCGGAATGACTCAGGTCCCAGCCGCAGAGTGCCCTCTCGGTCGATCAGGAAGTTCGTTTCCAGGAGCGCAGCGAGCGGTGCGGCGAGTCGTTGCCGAGCCTTGCTCGTGAGACGAACGAAGCCGATGCGATGCAGACCGTCGTTAAGCACGCGGTCGATCTCGAGATCTTGGCCTTCGTCCACCACCCGCCACAGAGCCTGCATGAGTTCCCGGTCGTGCACATGCTCGAGTCGGCGCAGGCGCTCGGTTTGGCTGCGCCAGTCCCGATAGGGTGGTGTCTGCCACTGGGGGGGCAGGGCGCTGAACTCACCCTCAAGTCGCAGCTTCTCGCCATCTTCGGACAGCGTCTGCAGCCGCGCTCGGAGCCGCTGCTGCAGACGCGCGCTGCTGCGGGACTGGCTGACCTGCGCGAGCAGGCGGGCCATGAGCACGTCGAGGTGAATCGGGCCTTCGCTCCGGACGATGGTCAGCAGAACCGCATCGAGACTGGCGTCCGTCAGATCGTCGAGGTCCTGCGCTTCGAGCAGCGGCCGTAAGTCTGCGTCTGCCACCGGCCGATAGGGCGCCAGCGCTGCCAGGCTGGGGTGGAGATCTGCTGCGGATCGACGCAACGTCGCTGGCAGGAGACCTGAAACGGAGCCTGCGTCGGGACGTCGCAACAAGCGCTGATGCAGCGCCAGCAGTCCGGAGAATCCCGCTGTTTCGGCTGCACTCATCGCTCGTTGTCCATGACGAAGTGCAGCTGCCAGGCTGCGGCGAGGTGATCGATCATGGCCTCCTGCAGCAGGCTCTTGGGAGCGCTGGCGAGACAGGCGTCATCCAGGGCCAGCAGGGCTTCGCCGCGCTCGGATTCATTCAGATGCTCGCCGAGGGCCTCGGCGACACATTGTGTGACGGCCAAGGCCAGGGCGGGGTACCGCGCGTCCGAGGCAGGGGGGAGGACGCCGCCGATCACACGACCCGCCGAGACAATGTCCTCGCGCAGGGCCATGCCGGCAGCATCGATTGCCAGATCCAAGCCGTGCTGCGTCGGCTCGAAGCTCGTCTCGCCACGCCCGAGACAGATCAGGCCATAGCTGAGTGCGGCCAGCAGATCTCGCGGTGCCTCCTGGCGCAGGTCGAGACCCCGTTGTGCCAATAAGCGCTCAGCCTCGGCCTTCGCATCTGTCTGCTTCAGTTCCAGATCAGTCAGCAGGGACTGCTCGGCCGCGAGCCATCGCCTGGATTGCAGCCTCTGCGCCAGAGCCCCGATGCCGGAGACCAGCAGGGTGAAAAGCCCGATAACCAACTGGAACACTAGCTGCAAGAGATTCAGCAGCAAGCTGATCAGCAGATGGATCAACTGCAGCCAGACCGCTTTCTGCCCCCGGAGCTGGACGCCCGCCAGCTTGAAGGAGGATCGTCCCGGGCGGACCCAGTTCAGCGTCCCGCTAGGCGTGCGCGTGGACACGGTGACACCGCTCTTAGACAGGTTGATCTTGGCGGCATCGCTGCCGTAGCGACCGCGAAGAACGAAGCGGCCGTTTTGCAGGGCTACCTGGGTTTTCTTGGCCAGCCGGGCGGATAGACGCAGGCCATGGCGGGTATTCGCCGTCGCATTGACGCCGGCGACACGGGTCTGGGCTCGCAACGAGATGCCGCCGGTGCGGCTGGCGCGCAGATAAGGCCCTTGATGCTCGAGACGTTTTTGTCGACCCTGACGATCCTTCTCGCCGGCCTTGAACAGGCTCATGCGCACACCTCCTTGTTGGTGGGAGCTTGCCTCAAGGGAGAGCGAAGATCGATGGGGGATCAGGCAGAGGAGATTCTGGACATCCAGAAAAGTTTCTGGATGTCCAGTTTCGATCGGCTGCAGGACGATGGGCGGTGGATTGTCGCTGCAGTCGAATGTGGGCCGGAAGGGGGGAGTGCTGGCTGTTGTAACGGCCTCAACCCGTCATGAACAGCTTCGGCAGATCCTCGTCGCTGGTCTCGAGAATGTTGTCGACCCAGCGATGGAAGTTCTGCCCGCCTTCCTCGTTGAGACCGAACATCACGTAGTCCTTGGCCCGGGTCTCCAGCGCCTTCTGCTGCTTGAGGCCAGTGGCGTAGTCCTCCTTTTCGACCACATAGCGGAGGAAGTCGAGCTGCTCACGGGCAGCGGTGCGGGTCGCTTCGTCCTTGGGCTCTTCTGCCATCAGGTAATGCTGAATCGTGTAGGAGGTTCCGGGCGTATCCCCCGGGAAGAGCTGGGAGAGCATCACGGCGCGACCGCCGCCATCGAAACCGGCGATGGAGATGTGGGGGAAGATCGTCCAAACCCCCGCGACCAGCGCTTCAGTGGGCCACTTCGCTTCATCGTCGCCCAGTATCGCCTTGGCCCCCTTCATGGGGCCTGCGACCCGCTGGTGGGGTCCCCAGCTGTAGTAGATCGCCTGATTCGGGAAGTCTGGGCCGAAGGTGTTCTTGTGCAGAATTGGCAGGTGGTAGATGTCCAGGTAGCCATCGTAGGCAATCTTCCAGTTCGGACCATCTACGCGCTGGCTGGCAAAGTGGTACCAGCTCTCGAAGCCGAAATGGGCCAGCATCTCCTCATAGCCCGATAGGAAGAGGTTGATGTCCAGCGTCGACTTCGGGTCGGTGATCACCCAGATCAGGCCGGCTTTTTCCAGGCAGGGCAGTTCGGCGAGGCTGTGTTCGCTCTTGTCGAATTCGCCGAAATCCTTGGGCGCATACACCCCCACCAGATCGCCATTCACGTTGTAGGACCAGGCGTGATAGGGGCAGGTGAAGCGATGGGTGTTGCCGCAGCCCTCATCCATGAGCTGGGCGCCGCGGTGGGAACACATGTTGACGAAGGCTTTGACCTCGCCAGCCTC